>DATCIQ010000218.1:0-7751 GCA_036507635.1 Gammaproteobacteria bacterium | reverse complement strand
CCGGTGCAGCGTCAAATAGGCTCGAGCGATCGCATCGGGCTCCAGTAGTGAATCGGGCCCACGCTCGCCGAGCAGGTGTTCATACCGTTCAGACCGAATCTGGCCGTCGATGATCACGTGGGCGACATGAATTCCCTTCGGGCCAAGCTCGCGCGCCATGCTTTGGGCTACGGCACGCAGTCCGAATTTCGGCGAGGCCAAGTTCACGAAGCCCGGGCCACCGCGAAGCGAAGCGGTCGCACCGGTCAGCAGAATCGTGCCCGACCCGTGCTCAATCATCTTTCGTGCGGCTGCGCGGCCGACCAAGAATCCGGCCAAACAACCCACGCGCCAGCAACGCTCGAACTCGTCGGGCTCGGTCTCGAGGATGCTGCTTCGGACGAACGCCCCGGCGTTGAAGATTGTCACCGCCAATTGACCGTGCTGCTCGGACGCCTCGAAGAGACGTTGCACGTCGGCAGGTTCCGCCGCATCGCAGTTCACAAGGACGACATGGCTTTCTTCGCATTCGCGCTCAAAGCCCTGCAACGCCGACGCTGAACGTGCCGCCGCAAGCACGGTGTAACCCTCGGTGACGAAGGTCCGTACGAGCGCCGAGCCGAGTCCAGGACCGACGCCCACAACGATCGCGGTTCCCGCGCTCATGATCGCCTCCTCAAGTATTCTTTAGTACAGCCACTCTAGCGGCGCCAGCTAGCCGGTGTCGATCTTGCGTGCCATCAATCGACTACAGGGTGTACAAAAGGAAACCACGCGCGCGCGGCCGAGCGCCGTCGCCTGCCGATGGTGCGGGTCGAAAGGGACTACGCCTTCGAGGGGCCGTCCGGTCAGCGGAGCCTCGCCGACCTGTTCGAGGGCCGGCGTCAGCTCATTCTCTACCACTTCATGTTCGGTCCGAACCAGTAGGCGGGTTGCGCCGGTTGCTCGATGTTCGTCGACCAGGTCGGCCACCTCGCTCATCTGCATGCGCGCAACACCTCCTTTGCCCTCGTCTCCCGGGCGCCCATCGCCAAGATCGAGACGTACCGGAAACGCATGGGATGGAGCATCCCCTGGTTTTCGTCGTTCGAGAGTGCCTTCAACTACGACTTCAATGTCGGCCCCGAGAACCCTCAACCGAGCCAATACCAGGACGGCGAATCGTTCGGACTCAGTGTGTTCCTGGGCGACGGCGGGAACGTCTATCGCACATATTTCACATCCGGCCGCGGCGTCGAGGCGCTCGGAAGCGCCTGGACCTTCCTCGACCTCACGTCGTTCGGCCGGCAGGAAGAGTGGGAGGACTCGCCCGAGGAATATCCGCAGACGCCCCCCCTACGAGTGGTGGCGCCGCCATGATGAGTACTAGGAAGCCTCCACGACGACTCGTCGTGCTGCACCTGGGGTGCTTGCCGACGGCGCAACTCGCGTTGCTATCTCCTCGGCACTCTGCCCCATGTGTAGAGCTGGGTAATCGCGTAATTCCATACAGCGCCGACCAGCACGCCCGCGAGCGCGGCCGCGAGCCACTGCGTCTGATTCTCGAAGAGATAGGAAGCGACACCGACGTTCGCGAGCGCGCCGATGCTGCAAGCGAGCATGAACGTCGCAAGACCGCGAACCCAACTCCATCCGTGCAAACGCCGATCGCGATACGTAAGCAGGTTGTTGAGCCAGAAGTTGAAGATCATCGCGCCGATGGTCGCGATCGATTGCGCCGCAGGGAATTGGCCTTGCGTCGCCCGCATCGCAAGCGACAGGATTGCGACGTGCACGAGCACGCCGGCGCTCCCGACCATAATGAACGACAAGAACCGCACGGGCACGTAGCGGCCGACGAGCTTGTCCGCGACCAGCATCCCGAATTCCCAGAGCGCGGCCGAATCGAACTTGCTGTCGCCTGCGAATCGCTCGCGAAAGGTGAACGGCACCTCGGCGATTCTGAGCCTGCGCGGCGATGAGGCGATCGTGTCGAGTAGGATCTTGAAGCCGATCGTCGAGAGCCCGCGGACGGTCGAGTCGAGCACGGAGCGGCGCATCATGAAGAACCCGCTCATCGGATCGGCGACTTCTTGCTTGAACACGAGACGGGCGAGTGCCGTCGCGCAGCGACTCATCCACGCGCGCTTCACGTCCCAATTGCCCGTGCTGCCGCCGCTCACGTACCGCGATCCGATGACGAGATCCGCGCGGTCCTTCCGCAAGATTTCGAGCATTCGCGGCAGGCAGGTCTCGTCGTGCTGAAGATCGGCGTCCATGACGGCGAGAAACGGAGCGGGTGTGGCGAGCATTCCTTCGACGCAGGCGCTCGCGAGCCCGCGTCTGCCGAGCCGCTGAAGGCAGCGAATCCGACGATCGCGGAGCGCTACCTTGCGGAGCTTGTCGGCAGTGCCATCGTCGGAGTCGTCGTCGACGAAGACGATCTCCCAGTTGATTCCGCGCAGGACGCGCATCAGGCGAGTCAGAAGCTCGTCGACGTTGCCGCGCTCGTTCAGTGTCGGGACGACGACACAGAGTTCGATCGGCGCTGCTAGCTCGGCAGAGACCGGGGGCGCCTCCCTGGACGCGGCCGCGTCGCCGATTTCCATCGGTGCATCGACAGACTCGATCGGCGTTCGCGGGTTGTTCATGGCGTCTTCGCATGGTAGATGCGGCGATCCCCGAGCGTCGCCGTAAGCTCATAGTCGCGGCCGAGCGTTTTGGCCAACAGAAGCGCTTGCTCGCGCTCGAGATAGCCGACCTCGTCGCGCTTGACGATGTATTCGGGTCGAAGCGCGAGCAGCGCCTGCATCTCGAGCGCGGGTGTCGACGCCGTGCCGATGTCCGCACTCAGCAGCGAGCGTTTGGCGATATTCGACGGATGGGTCACGATCTTTCTCGGCGGGTAGGCGCCGATCAGCACGTACGCCAAGTGGTCCACGGACAGGTACACGGAGCAGTCGGGGCCGCAGCGCGACCGCAAGTAGTCCGCCACGTCGTAAGCCGGTCCATACATGAGCCGCTCGCCGGCCGCGAGTCTTTGCGCGAGCGCGCGATATTCTCGCGATACCTGAAGCAAGACGAAAACTACGGCGGTCGCGGTAATCGCAATGGCGGCAACCTTGGAAACGCGCGTAGCGAGAGCCGCGTACGCGGCGCCCGCGAAGATCGCGGCGAACGGCAATAGCGCGATCAAGTAGTGCGGCAGTGCGGCGCCGCTCATCAATATCGACAGCGTCGTGCCGAGCGCCGCGAGCACGACGATCACAGCGGCGTCGCGGCGCTCACCCGATAAACGCCGATAGCGCCGCGCCGCGAGAATGAGGCCTGCGACCGCCGCAACACTCGCGATCCAGCCGAAAAGGAGTCGACCCGGCGGGTAGCCTGCGGTCGGATCGAAAACGCGTCGCGCGTGCGCGAAGAGATTCTCGATGAGCCCACCCTGTGTCGTCGCATACCGAAACGACGCACCAAACACCGAGTGCCAGAAAAGATCCACCTGGCCGCTCAACACATACGGGAGCGCGACGATGGCGAGAACGAGCAGGCCGGCGACGGCATACGCCGTGACAGTGCTCACGAGCCCGCGAAATCCCCCGCGATACTCGACGGCCACGATCCACAAACCTAACGCGATGACCACGATGCCGAGGTTGAGGCGAATCAGAGTCGCGATCGACAAGAGCGCGCCGACAGCGGCGTACACCGCGATCGTTCGCCGCCGGACTGCGACAAGGAGCCAAGCGGCCGCGAGCAATGGCAACGTCGAGACGAGCTCCGACATCGTCGACTGTCCCGCGCCGCTCGTCGCCATCCCGACGATGTAGAGCACGGCCGCGATTCCCGCGCCACGACGGTCGCAAATCCTCTGCGCCAGGAGATAAACCAGTACGGCCGTCACGAGCACGCAGATAGCGCCAAAGACGCGAACCACCAGCACCGGATCGCCCGGTACTGCCGCGAGCACAGCGAAAACCGCGAAGAGCAGCGGCGGCTTGTTGTCCCAAACGTGCTCGTAGGGCAAGAAACCCGCGGCGATTGCGTGCCCCATCAGAATGAACGTGCTCTCGTCCCAATCGATGACGCCGACAAAGAAGTACGGCAGCCTAATCACGAGAGTCAGAAGGCCGAGCACAAGCCAAAAAGACGAAAAAGCGAACCGGGCGTCAGAAGATTCGGGGTCCGTCGCGAGGGTACCGTTGCGCATCGTCCTCCTTGAACGTGAACTGGCGTCTTGCTGGATCTTTGATGCAACAACCATGCCGCGCAGGCAAAATGCTAGCCCTTGAAGCTGCTACGGCCGAGTGCGGGCGTGCTGAGCGTCCTGCACGTCGTTCTAACGCCTGATCCGCGTTGATACCGCCGACGACCGCGTGGAGGCGTGGCGTCAGAGCTCCGCAAAACTCGCCCTGACACCGACGTAGTACGCGCGCCCGACCGGGCTCACCGGGTGAAAGATCTGGTCGAAAGCCGGACCCTCGTCCGTGAGGTTGTTGACGCCGCCGTAGATCGAGATGCCGCTGCTCATCTCGTAGCGCGCGTGGATGTCGTGCGTGAGCTTGCTATCGAAGAAGTAATACGCTGCCGGAATGAAGTCAGGATCGCCGCCCACGAGATCGGAGTCGCCATGGAGGTTGCGGTTCGAGATTCGCTGCGTCTCGTCGAACCACTGGAAGCCGTAGTTGACGGTCAGCGGCCCGCGTTCCCACGTCAGATCGAACGTCGCCTGCCATTCGGGCACGGGTTGCTCTGCGAACGAGGAGCTCGGGCCTTCACCGACGTCGTCGTCTATGACGCCGCCGGGGGACGGCAGGAAATCGAGCTTCTGAAGCTTGTTGCCGATCAGGCGGAAATTGAAGCTTCCGAGGTCGCGATTCGAGCGGCTCGCGTCGAGCGTGTAGTTGAGCGTGAAATCGATTCCCGAGGTTTCAAGTGCCGCGAGATTGACCGGGATCAATCTATACGAGCTGATGGCGCCCGTGATCGGATCGCGGTCGACTAACGGGCAAAATTCGTTGGCGAGCGTCGGCGCGTCGACGCAGCGGCCCGCGATCGCCTCCGGCGAGATCAGTTGGATGGCATCTGCGAGCTCGATGTCGTAGTAGTCGATCGCGAGCGTGAGGCTCTCGGCGAACCCCGGCCTGAGGACGACCCCATAGGTCGTGGTATCGGCGGTTTCCTCGCGGATGTTTGGGTTGCCCGAGCTCACGCCCGGAACGGACGCGGAATTCGGGTCCACGAAGCTCGCCGGATCGATGCCCAACGCGTTCAGGATCGCGGCGCAATGGCCTGGCGGAACTGTGTGCCGGTCGCGAGCTCGCCGACATCGCAGGGGTCCGTGATGAACTCGAACCGTTGATTCTCGGCACCGAACGCTTCGCCGATATTCGGCGCCCGAACGGCCTCGGCGACGGTCGCCCGGAACGTCACCGCGGAGATCGGCGCCCATTGGGCGCCGAGTTTCCAGGTCGCCGTGTTGCCGATCGTCGAATAGTCGGAATATCGATAAGCCGCCTCGAGCGAAAGCTCCTCGGCGAACCGCTTGCCGCTCACGAGCGGCAGGCCGACTTCCGCGAACACTTCCGTGACGTCGAACTCACCGAAATTCGGCTGAATCACGTTGCCGAACGTGGCGCCGGCCGTCTCGAAAGGATCGGGCCGGCTCTCGCTCGATTCCTCACGGTACTCAGCGCCGAACGCCCAGTTCATCGCACCGCCCGCCAGCGAGAACCACGACTCGGTGTCGCCCGTGAGATAGCCGCTCAGCACCTTCTGCTCGATCTCGTCGACGGCCGTGGTCGTATTCATGATCCAGTCGATCGCTTCCGGCGAAGGCGAACCCTCGCCGAACAAATTCAACGGTACGCAGGAACCGTCTCCGGGCGTATAGGTTACGGGCTCGGGAAAGTCGAACGGCGTCGCCGTCGGATCCACATTCACGCGGCAGTCCGGCACGCCGCCGTTGTCGACGACGTCGAGCGCCGCGAAAAAACGGTCCTCGAAACGGTTGTTGGTCTGATCCGCCGTGACCTTCGTCTTGCCCCACACGAACGAGACGTCGTAGTCGGCCCAGTCCGTAGCCTCGCCTCTGACGCCGAGCACGATACGCTCCGTCTCACGCTCGATGTCGTCGCCGCGAATCCCGAGGTCGATATTGTCGCGACTCATGAAGAGCCCACCGAAAGCCGTCGGCACGCCCTGGAGCGCGGCCGGAACGAACGGGTTGGTCGGATCGAGGAACAGGAAGAAGTCGAAGCTCGGCTGCGACTCGTTGAAAACGTCGGTTTCGACGTGCTTGATCTCGCCAAAAAACTCTGCCCGCTCGCTGAACTCGTGTTTGACGAAGACGTTGAGCGCAGTCCGCTCGATCTCGGGAAGGATCGTCGAAAAGCCCAAGTAGTCGTCTTGAGGCGTCGCATCGCCTCCGACCTGGAAGAACGGTGACACGGGGAAGTCCTGGAAGCCGCCGATCGTCTGCGGGGGCAGCTCGCCGAAGTCCCACGGCGTTCCGTCGCCGTTGTACTCGGGAGAGGGACCATTCAAGAACTCCGTGTAGATCGCGCCGTCGCGGCTCGAGTCGCCGAAACCGGTCAGCTCGAGCGGAATTCGATCGGGGGTGCTCGGGTCGTCGACCGTGCCGTCGCCGACCGGCGGATCGGCTGTATCCGCGGGATTGCGGGCGAGGCGCGTGAAGATACCGCGGCGGCCGCCGTTGAAGTCGCGGTCGAAGCCGTACAGCCGCTCGTCGGAAGAATGCTCGAGAGCGACGGCGATGTTGCCGCGTCCGTCCGCGAAGTTGCGCCCGTATGTCGCGCCGATGAATCGCGTGTTGGCGCCGGGATCGTCGGGCTCGCTGCCCTGGGCGCGAATCGTGAATCCTTCGAAGTCGTCCTTGAGCACGAAGTTGACGACACCCGTGACACCGTCGGCCCCGTAGACCGCGGACGCCCCGCCCGTGAGCACGTCGATGCGTTCGATGAGATCGACGGGAATTGAGCTGATGTCGACTGCAGCCGTCTCGGCGAGCGCGGCGACGTGGCGGCGGCCGTCCACGAGCACGAGCGTTCGGTCGGTGCCGAGCGTGCGCAGATCGAGCAAATTGATTCCGGCGCCGCCGACGAACGCTTCTGACCCGCCCGAATCGAAAGAATCGAGCGAGCCGCTGAGCGCGGGGATCTCGGTCAGGAACGTCGTGATGTTCGTCTGCCCCGAGCTCTGAATGCGGTCGGCGTCGACCGACACGACGGGATTCGCGAAGATGAAATCCGGCTGCGCGATGCGCGTGCCCGTCACGAAGACTTCCTCCGGCTCCTGGGCGTGCGCCGCACAGGCGCCGAGGGCGGAAGCCACGGCGAGCGCGAGCATCGATTCGGGGCTCGTGAGCCTCTGACGCCTCGGAACCGAGCGCCGCGAGGCAGCGTGGGTTGGGGCGGGGCTGTCATTCATATCGCCACTCCTTTGACGTGATTGCTCGCGGCGGCTGGGACAAGCAGCGATACCGCACGACGCGCATACGAACCCCCAACAACGTAGGATATAGCATAGCCATTACATGTAGGTAAAGTCGGCATCGCATGCGTCGCGATGTTGACGCAATCGGCCCCGTCGTTTGGATTCGGCGATTCGGGCGTTCAGCCCGCCGACAACAGCGTTCGCAATCCCGCTTCCACAAAACGGCGATCCGTCGTGAGCGCTTCCGTCAGACGCAGCTCGCGCATGATCACGAAGCTGCTGCAATCCGTGAATGAATAAGAGTGATCGGCGTGCTTGCGAAAGAATGCTTTGGTCTTGTC
>DATCIQ010000217.1:0-34774 GCA_036507635.1 Gammaproteobacteria bacterium | reverse complement strand
AGCGCTTCGACGTCAACATCATCCCGCACACGCTTAAGCTCACGGTCATTTCCGGGTATAGGCCGGGCACCCCTGTTAATATTGAGGTCGATATCATCGCGCGCTACCTCGAACGGCTTTTCCAGGGCGATCAGACGTTTCGGAAGTTCGACATGCCTGAAACACCAAGCGAGACGCGAGGCGGCCGATCGAAAGCTCGACGTTCCAGAAGGCCGGTCGCGCCATGAGCGGCGGTCGCGCTCGCTCGCTGCGCCGGCTCAGTTGGCCGCCTATATCAATCTGGATATAATGGGCGGCGGACTGCCGATCAAGCCTCTGCGGCGGCTGGCCGACAGCAGGCGGCGGATTCGCAGATTTCCTCGCCCAGCACGGCAACGGGCTGGCTTCGAGCTCTGGGAAGTCCAGCAGGGTCACGACCCTTCGGACTGGAAGCCAATGCCGTCGGTCGGTGAAGGTGTGAACGAGATCCGCGTGCATGCCGATGGCGAGCACCGGGTACTCTACGTCGCCAAGTTCGAGGAAGCGGTGTACGTGCTGCATGCTTTCGCGAAGAAGACGCGACGAGCATCGAAGCAGGACATCGCCGCCGCCGCTGCACGGTTTCGGGCGCTCGTGCAAGAACGTGTGAGGAAGCGATGAAGAAACGATTGAAGGTTGAGCGCGGCAGCGGCAACGTTTTCGCGGATCTCGGATTCTCTTCCGGGGAAGCGGAGAACCTGTTGCTGCGGGCGCAGCTCATGTCGAAGATTCGCGCCTTGGCGGGCGGTATGACTCAGGCGCAAGCCGCCAAACACTTCGGCGTCACGCAGCCGCGGCTCAACGATCTGCTACGCGGCAAGATCGACAAGTTCAGCCTCGATGCGCTCGTCAAGATGCTCTCGGCAGCCGGCATGCGCGTCGAGCTGCGGGTGAAGAAGGCGGCCTGAAAGGCATTGCGGTATTGCGTGAGCGCAGATCGGGCGAAGCGCGAGCACTCTGACCGAGCGCGTGTTCTTGGTGCTCTTTGGGGCGCGAATAGCCTTCCTGGCGTCCCCTGTCACATAATACCTGGCTCGCGGCGGCTTACTCCTTGTAATCTTTGGCGTCCACCGCGGCCGAGTGACGGTATTTGTGACACTATCGGCCGACCTCGGCGCCCAGAATGTGAGTAACGACATGAACTTAGGACAGTGATTGACCTATTCGCACGCTACTTGGAACGCGGACATGCCTACACGAGTAACCACTGACAAAAGCCTCTGGTCGGGCCTCGACAGTATCGACGACATCGTCGCCGCGATCCGCAACGACGAGATGGTCGTCATGCTCGACGATGAGGATCGCGAGAACGAAGGCGACTTGATCATGGCCGCCGCCAAAGTGCGCAGCGAGGACATCAATTTCATGGCGCGCTACGGCCGCGGCCTCATTTGTCTGACCTTGACGAGAGATCGGTGCGAGCAACTGCGCCTGCCGCTCATGGTGAGCGCCACCGACCAGCGCAAGACCACGAATTTCACGATCTCGATCGAGGCCGCGGAGGGCGTCACGACGGGCATCTCGGCACACGACCGCGCACGCACCGTGCGGGCCGCGGTCGCGTCCGACGCAGTACCTGCGGATCTGCGCCAGCCCGGTCACGTCTTTCCGTTGATGGCGCAGCCGGGCGGTGTGCTCACGCGCGCGGGACACACGGAAGCCGGTTGCGATCTCGCGCGTCTCGCGGGCTTGGAGCCTGCCGCGGTCATCGTCGAGATCTTGAACGAGGACGGCGCGATGGCGCGTCGCGACGATCTCGTGAAGTTCGCCAAGCGTCACAAGCTCAAGATCGGCACGATCGCCGACCTCATCGAATACCGGCTCGCAAACGAGGAGGCCGTGGAGGCCATCGCCGAAATGGAAATCGATACCGAGCACGGACAGTTTCGCATGCTGTGCTTCGAGGATCACATCAACCGGCAGGTGCACCTGGCGCTCGTGCGCGGAACGATCGATGCACTTACGCCGACGCTCGTGCGTGTGCATCGGCAGGATACGCTCGGCGACGTCCTCGGCGTGCGCGACCGCCGCCTCGGTTGGCCGCTACGTGACGCCATGCGCCGCATCGCGCAAGAAGGCGCAGGCGTGATCGTCATTCTGCGTCACGAGGAAACGGGTCGCGAGCTCATGAGCGTGGTGGGCGGATTGCGCGAGAAGCAGGAGGACACCAAGGCGCGCCGCGAGCGGGCCATGGACCTGCGCACGTTCGGCACGGGCGCACAGGTGCTGCGCGCTCTCGGCGTGCGGAAGATGCGAGTCATGAGCCAACCCAAGACTATCCACGCATTGTCGGGTTTCGGTCTCGAGGTCGTGGAATACGTCACGCCGGAGGACGGCGCACATGGATGAGCGGGTCAAGACGATCGAAGGCGAGCTCACGGCCAGGGGACTACGCGTCGGCATCGTCGCGTCGCGGTTCAATGATTTCATCGTCGATCGCTTGCTGTCGGGCGCCGTCAAAACGTTGCTCGCGCACGGCGCCGACGCGGGGGAGATCGAGGTGGTCCGTGTTCCCGGAGCCTTCGAGACGCCGCTCGCAATCAAGAAAATGGCCGCGAGTCACCGTTACGACGCGCTGATTGCGCTCGGATGCGTCATTCGCGGCGCCACGCCGCATTTCGATTACGTCGCGGGCGAGGTCAGTCGCGGTGTCGCGAGCGTTTGTCTGGCTGAAGGGATCGCCTTCGGGTTCGGCGTGCTGACCGTCGACACGATCGAGCAGGCCATCGAGCGCGCCGGTTCCAAGAACGGCAACAAGGGCGTCGACGCGGCGCTCGCGGCGATCCAAATGGCCTCGGTATTGCGCCAATTGGAGCAATGACCGTTGGCCGCGAAATCTCGGCACCGCGCACGCGCCCTGCTGATCAAGGCGCTGTATCAGTGGCAGCTGGCGGGCCACGACTATGACGTGCTGATCGCCCAGTATTCGGCGCTCGCCGAGTTCGAACGCATCGATCAGGACTATTTCCGCGCCTTGTTGCGCCACGTGCTCGACGACTATGAGTCGCTCGACCGTACCATCGCAGCCTTCGCCGTGCGCAAGCTCGATCAGCTCGACGCGGTCGGGCGAGCGATCCTGCTCGTCGCGCTCGCGGAGCTCAAGCATCGCGCCGACGTCCCGACCAAGGTCGCCATCAACGAGGGCATCGAGCTCGCGAAGCGCTACGGTGCCGCCGACAGCTTTCGGTTCGTCAACGCCGTCCTCGACAAGGCGGCGAAGGACTTGAGGGGCCACGACGGCAGGCGCACCGGATAACGGCGATGCCGGGCCTCGACGAGTTCGAAATCATCGCGCGTTACTTCACCGCGCACGAAGGCAACGACGTGCTTCTCGGCATCGGCGACGACGCTGCCGTGCTCGACGTGCGCGAGCCCATCGTGGTCGCCGTCGATACGTTGGTGGGCGGCGTTCATTTCCCGCCGGATCTTCCTGCTCACTCGATCGGTTACCGTGCGCTTGCCGTCAACTTGAGCGACCTTGCTGCCATGGGGGCGAACCCGCGCTGGGCGACGCTCGCGCTGACGCTGCCCGAGGCGGACGAAGATTGGCTCCAGGCGTTCGCGTCCGGGTTCTTCGAGCTCGCCGAGCGCCACGCCGTCGGTCTCGTCGGCGGCGATACCACGCGCGGTCCGTTGACGATCAGTGTGCAAGTCATCGGCACGACGACGGGCGGCCGCTACTTGACACGCGGGGGCGGCGCCGTCGGCGACGACGTTTACGTGACGGGCACGCTCGGCGACAGCGCCGCCGCATTGCCGCTTCTCGCGCGGCAATCCGCGCCGACCGCCGGCGAGGCGGAGCTCGTGGAGCGGTTCCGTTATCCGACGCCGCGCGTCGCGGCGGGCTTGGCGCTCGCCTCGATCGCGACGGCGGCGATCGACGTCTCCGATGGACTCGTCGCGGACTTGGGCCATCTGTGCCGACAGAGCGGTTGCGGCGCGCGTATCGATATCGAGCACTTGCCGCTATCCGCCGCACTGCGGAGCGTCTGTAGCGTGCAGCGTGCCGAGGACTTCGCGCTTGGCGGCGGCGACGATTACGAATTGTGCTTCACGGCGCGGCCCGAGCACGCCGCCGACGTGAAAGCCGCGCTCGCGCGCAGCGACACGCGGCTCACGCGAATCGGGCAACTCGTCGCGGGCGACGGCGTCGTTTGTTGCCGCGGCGGCCAGCCCGTGCCCGTTGCGGTCTCGGGTTACATGCACTTCTGAGCGGCCGGCATGTCGAACGACCGCTCGAGGCCTCCCGTCCGATCGTTGCTCGATCCCGTGCATCTCTTCGCGTTCGGCTTCGGCACGGGCTTGAGCCCGTGGGCGCCCGGCACGTTCGGCACGCTGCTCGCCGTACCGCTCGCGTGGTTCATGATGGACTGGCCGATGCCGTGGCGCGCGGCCGTGGTCGCCGTCGTCGTGCTTGCCGGAATCTGGCTATGCGGGGCGAGCGCCAGGCGCCTCGGCTCCCACGATCACCCCGCGATCGTGCTCGACGAGATCGCGGCCATGCTGCTCGTGGCGCTCGCGCTACCGAAGCACGCGGGCTGGCTCGCTAGCGCCTTCATCTTGTTCAGGTTTTTCGACATCGCCAAGCCGTGGCCGATACGGGATTTGGATCACAGAATACGGGGAGGTATCGGAATTATGCTTGATGACCTGATGGCAGCCGTCTACACGATAGCTTGCCTCAAGGTCGTCGTTGAGCTGCAGAGAATCATTTGATCTATGGTCCAGGCCAAAGCCGAAGTCGCCGCGGATAAACGCGGAAAGCGTGACATCCCTGAGCGAATCGGAAAATACGACATCATCAACGAGGTCGGGCAGGGCAGCAGCGGCAGGGTCTTCTTGTCGCACGACCCGTATTACGGCCGCGACGTCGCGATCAAGCTTTACAACATCGAGCAGGAAGACGACCACAAAGCGCGCGTGACGCGCAAAATGTTTTTCAACGAGGCGCAGATGATGGGGCGCCTCCAGCATCCCAATATTCTGCCGATCTACGACGCCGGCGACGAGAACGGCAGCTACTATGTCGTCACGGAGCACGTGCACGGCGCCCGCACGCTGGCCGCCTACTGCAAGCCCGACAACCTGCTACGTGTCGACGACGTCGTCGAGATCATTTTCAAGGCCGCCAAAGCCCTGCATTACGCACACAGCCGCGGCGTCATACATCGGGACGTCAAACCCAGCAACATCATGCTGACCTTGGACAACGATGTCCGCATCATCGATTTCGGTATCGCGCTCGTCACGGACTCCGCCGTTTCACGCATCGAGGGAATCGCGGGTAGCCCAAGCTATATGTCTCCGGAGCAGGTGCAGTCGGCCGAGATCACACCGCGATCGGATATCTACTCGCTCGGCGCCGTCATGTACGAGCTCTTGACCGGGTTTCGTCCGTTTCGCGCGAACAACCTGAGCAAGCTGCTGCATCAAATCGTCTACGCGACTGCGGCGCCCATTCATACGCTGCGCAGCGACATTGCCGAGGACCTCGAGGAGCTCGTCGCGCGCGCACTGCGCAAAGACCCTGCCCAACGTTTCCAGAACGGTCTCGAATTGGCCGGGACCTTGACGCAGATCTATCAAACGTTGCGCAGTCAGCACGAGCGCATCGACATGAAAGAGCGCTTCGACCTGCTGCGCCGGCTGCGCTTTTTTCACGAGTTCTCGCATTCCGAAATCTGGGAGATCCTGCGCGCGAGCGAGTGGCGCGAATACCAAGCCGGCGACGAGATCATCCGCGAAGGCGAGATGGACGATCGCTTCTATATCATCGTGAGCGGCGAGGTCATGGTGAAGTCCGGCCGGCGCGACATCGGCGCGCTCGGCGTCGGCAACTGTTTCGGCGAGACGAGCTACGTGCGCGGCGCGCGGCGCACCGCGACGATCTGCGCCAACTCGCCCGTGACCCTCGTGCGCGTGAGCTCGACTTTGCTCGAGCAAGCATCGTCGGCGTGCCAGCTGCGCTTCAACAAGGTGTTCTTGCGCTCGCTCATCGAGCGGCTCCAGGGCATCGCCAATACGGCAACTTAGAAAGATCGCGAGCGAAGCTCGCTCCTACAGAGCGGCACCGGGGCCTAAGAATCGCGGCGGGACGCCGCTCCTACCAGGGACGACTCTTTACGCCTCCGGCTCGAAGGGCTCGGGCTCGGCATCCTCGGTCTTCTTGAGCAGGATCTCGACCTTGAGCTCTGCTTCCTTGAGCGCGGTCTGACACAGCCGCGTGAGCTTGACGCCGCGCTCGAACTCCTTGAGTGCCTGCTGCAAAGACAGCTCGCCGCTTTCGAGGCGCTCGACGAGCGCTTCGAGCTCGGCCAGCGATCTCTCGAGCTGACCCGGATTCTTGTCTTGCTTCGTCATGTCGTCGGCCTGGTCCACGCCCGCGCCAAAGTACAAGAGCGGCCGTCCACGGGTCAATTTCGATCGCTGCCGCTGCGGATTTCCGAAGGTTGACAGGCCCCGGTTCAGCGACTAGATTGACTTCGTTAGACTCAGTCTAAAAGGGTGACGATACGGAGGAGTACAACCCATGAACTTGAAGGGCAGCCGCACGGAAAAGAACCTCAAAGACGCCTTCGCCGGCGAATCGCAGGCGAACCGTCGCTACCTCTATTTCGCAGCCAAGGCGGACGTCGAAGGGTACAACGACGTAGCGGCCGTGTTTCGCTCCACGGCTGAAGGCGAGACCGGTCACGCGCACGGCCATCTCGAGTACCTGGAAAACGTCGGCGATCCGGCCACCGGTCTGCCGATCGGGCCGACGGGCGCGAACTTGAAGGCGGCCATCGCCGGCGAGACGCACGAATACACCGACATGTATCCGGGCATGGCGAAGTCGGCGCGCCAAGAAGGTTTCGAGGAGATTGCGGACTGGTTCGAGACGCTCGCGAAGGCCGAGCGCTCGCATGCGAACCGGTTCCAGAAAGCGCTGGATTCGCTCGACGGTTAACATTCGAGAGTTATCGGAGCCATGAGCCGGTCGCGCGAGGGCAGTCTCGAGGCGCCCACGCGTCACGCGATCGACTGGCAGTCTCCCGAATACGGCGACGAGCAGGCGCTGAACGCGGAGCTCCACCGCGTGTTCGACATCTGCCACGGCTGTCGTCGTTGCTTTAGCCTCTGCAACGCCTTCCCGACGCTGTTCGACCTCGTCGACGAGTCCGCGTCCGGCGAGGTCGCAGCGGTCCCCGTCGGCGCATACGCAAAAGTCGTCGAGCACTGCTACTTGTGCGACATGTGCTATATGACCAAATGCCCCTACGTTCCGCCGCACGAGTGGAACGTGGACTTCCCGCACTTGATGCTGCGCGCCAAGGTCAAGCAATTCCGCGACGGCAAGCCCAAGGTGCGCGATCGATTCTTGAGCTCGACGGACACCGTGGGGAAACTCGCGGGCATTCCCGTCGTCGCCGAGGCCGTCAATGCCTTCAATGCGTCCAAGGTCGGCCGCCGCGTCCTCGAGAAAGCCCTCGGCGTCGACAGCCGCGCGCCGTTGCCGAAGTATGTGAGCCGTAGTGCTCGCAAAACATTGGCGGACAAGATCGGACGAACGGACGTTCAGGGCGTTGCGACGGAGCGCACAACGGGCCGCGTCGCCGTATTCACGACTTGCTACGGCAATCGCAACGAGCCCGGCATCGTCGAGGATCTCGTCGCCGTCTTCGAGCATAACGACATCCCGGTCACGTTGCTCGCGAGCGAGCGTTGCTGCGGCATGCCGAAGCTCGAGCTCGGCGATCTCGAATCGATCCGCGCGCTCAAGAGCCACAATATCGACGCGCTGCACGAGCTCGCCGTCGCCGGTTTCGATCTCACGGCGCCCGTCCCGTCGTGCGTGCTCATGTTCAAGCGGGAATTGCCGCTCTTGTTTCCCGATGACGAGAAGGTCAAGGCGGTCGCGGCGGCGTTCTTCGATCCATTCGAATACCTGATGCTGCGCCACCGCGCCGGCATGCTCAAAACGGATTTCAAGGAATCCCTGGGTGCCATCAGCTACCAAGTGCCGTGCCATCTGCGCGTGCAGAACATCGGCCTCAAGACGCGCGACGTTCTCGCGCTCGTGCCGAACACCTCGGTACAGGCCATCGAGCGCTGCTCCGGCCACGACGGCACTTACGCCGTGAAGACCGAATACCGGGACGCGTCGGTCAAGATCGCTCGCCCCGTGGCGCGGCAAGTCGATGCCGCCGCGCCGAGCCGTTTCACGAGCGATTGCCCCATGGCCGCGCGCCAAATCGAGAGCGTCGCCGAATCCGCCGAGCCGACGCATCCGCTTGGGTTGCTGCGGCGCGCTTACGGAATCTGAGGGCACATGAAAAAGCTCTCGATCCACGATCTTTACACGCTCGAGCAGTACCACAATGTGCGCGGCGAGTTCCGGCAACGCGTGCTCGAGCACAAGAAACGGCGACAGGTGCCCGTGGGGCCGATTGCCACGCTGTATTTCGAGGACCGGCTCACTATTCAATATCAGATCCAGGAGATGCTGCGCATCGAGCGGATTTTCGAGCGGGAAGCCATCGAGGAAGAGCTCGAGTCGTACAATCCGTTGATTCCAGACGGCGCCAATCTCAAAGCGACGTTCATGATCGAGGTCCCCGATGCGGAGGAGCGCCGGCGCGTGCTCGGACGCCTCGCGGGCATCGAGCACCGACTGTATGTCCGTATCGACGACCTCAACCCGGTCTTCGCGACGGCCGATGAGGACCTCGAACGTACCAATGAGGAGAAGACCTCGGCCGTTCACTTCGTGCGGTTCGAGCTCGGGTCCGCGCTCAGCACTCCGCTCAAGAACGGCGCAGAGCTGTCCTGCGGTATCGATCATCCGGAGTACCGGCACGAAATCACGCTGACGGATACGCAGCGTCACGCGTTGCTTCCGGACCTCGATTGACCTTCTTGTGTAGGAGCGAGCTTTGCTCGCGATTAAGACAAGATCGCGAGCGAAGCTCGCTCCTACCACAAAGAGAAGGTCGAGGTTGTGCTGCGACTTCCGAGGTGAAATAGGTAAACTGTCCCCACCCCTGTACAATCGTGTTGACCTCGCCCGCGGAGCATTGCGGCCGCTCACGGGCGGGGTACATCAATGAGCAATAGCTATCGCGCTGCCGACATCGAGGTGCTTAGCGGCCTTGAGCCCGTGCGCCGTCGTCCCGGGATGTATACCGATACGACCCGGCCGAACCATCTTGCGCACGAAGTCGTCGATAACAGCGTGGACGAAGCGATCGCGGGTTACGCGACGAAAATCCACGTCACGCTCTACAAGGACGGCTCGCTCGAAGTCACCGACGACGGACGCGGCATGCCCGTGGATCTGCACCCCAAGGAGAAGATCTCCGGTGTGGAGCTCATCCTCACGCGGCTGCATGCCGGCGGCAAGTTCAACGACAAGCACTATCAGTTCTCGGGCGGCTTGCACGGCGTCGGCGTGTCGGTCGTCAACGCGCTATCCAAGAATCTCGAGGTTTGGATCCGCCGCGACGGCAAGGAATACAACATGAGCTTTGTCGAGGGCCGTCGCCGCGGCAAGCTCGAGGTCGTCGGCAAGGTCGGCAAAGCGAATACGGGCACGACGCTGCGTTTTTGGCCGAACGAGCAATATTTCGACAGCCCCACCTTCTCGTTGCCGAAGCTCAAGCACTTGCTGCGCGCCAAAGCGGTACTGTGCCCGGGCCTCGAAGTGTCCCTCGAAGTCGAGAAGCCCGCGGAAAAGCACCGTTGGCAATACACGGAAGGCTTGGAGCAGTATTTGCTCGAGTCCCTCGGCAGCGGCGAATGGATTCCCGCGGAGCCCCTATCCGGGCACCTTGCCGGCAAGCACGAGGCGCTCGACTGGGCTCTCGCGTGGCGCCTCGACGGCGAGCCCGCAGTCGACGAAAGCTACGCGAATCTGATTCCCACGCCGCAAGGCGGCACGCACGTCAACGGATTGCGCTCCGGTCTCTGTGAGGCGTTGCGCGAGTTCTGCGAGTTTCGCAATCTCATTCCGCGCGGCCTCAAGCTCGCGCCCGAGGACGTGTGGGAGGGCGTGAGCTTCGTCCTATCGGTCAAGATGGAAGATCCGCAGTTCGCGGGACAGACCAAGGAGCGCCTGGCTTCCCGCGAATGCGCGGGTTTCGTCGCCGGCGTCGTCAAGGACGGCTTCTCGTTATGGCTCAACGGCCATCCGGAAGCGGGCGACGAGATCGCGCAGCTTGCCATCGACAACGCGCAGCGTCGCGCCAAGGCGGCGAAAAAGATCGTGCGCAAGCGCATCGTGTCGGGACCCGCCTTGCCGGGTAAGCTCGCCGATTGCACGGTGCAGGAGCCGGCGCTCGCCGAGTTGTTTCTCGTCGAAGGCGATTCGGCCGGAGGCTCCGCGAAGCAGGCGCGCGATCGCGAAACGCAGGCCGTGATGCCGCTGCGCGGCAAGATACTCAACACATGGGAAGTCGACACTGCCGAGCTTCTGGCCTCGCAGGAAGTGCACAACATCAGTATCGCGCTCGGGGTGGAGCCCGGTTCCGCGTCGCTTGAGGGGCTGCGGTACCACAAGGTGTGTGTGCTCGCGGACGCCGATTCGGACGGCCAGCACATCGCGACCTTGCTGTGCGCGTTGTTCTTGAAGCATTTCCGCAGCCTCGTCGAAGCAGGCCACGTGTTCATCGCCATGCCGCCTTTGTACCGCGTCGACGTCGGCAAAGAAGTTTTCTATGCGCTCGACGACGCCGAGCGCGACCTGCTGCTAGATCGCATCGAAGCGGAGAAGAAGAAAGGCAAAGTGGCGGTCACGCGCTTCAAAGGCTTGGGCGAGATGGATCCCGCGCAGTTGCGCGAAACGACGATGGCAAGAGAGACGCGGCGCCTCGTGCAATTGACGGTCGGCGACAAGGCCAACGACGCCGACAAAGTTCTGGACTTGCTGCTCGCGAAAAAGCGCGCCGGCGACCGGCGCGAGTGGCTCGAGGAGAAAGGCAATCTCGCCGATGTGTAATGGAAATGGAAATGGAAATGGAAATGGAAATGGAGGGGTCACGTATGAGAGACCAAGAGCTCAATTTCGACGGCATCGAGCGCGTGCCGATGGCCGTATTCACGGAGAAGGCTTACCTCGATTACTCGATGTACGTGATCCTGGATCGCGCGTTGCCGCACATCGGCGACGGCCTGAAGCCCGTGCAACGGCGCATCGTGTATGCAATGAGCGATCTCGGGCTCTCGGCCACGGCCAAGCCGAAGAAGGCCGCGCGGACGATCGGCGACGTGCTCGGCAAGTTTCATCCTCATGGCGAGATCGCTTGTTACGAGGCGATGGCGCACATGGCCCAAGCGTTCAGCTACCGCTATCCCCTCGTCGACGGTCACGGCAACTGGGGCTCGCAGGACGACCCGAAATCCTTCGCGGCGATGCGCTACACCGAGGCGCGGCTCACGGCGTACTCGCAGGTATTGCTCGCCGAGGTCGAGCACGGAACCGTCGACTGGGTCCCCAATTTCGACGGTACGCTCGAGGAGCCCTCACTGTTACCGGCGCAATTGCCGAATCTGTTGCTGAACGGCACGAGCGGGATCGCCGTCGGCATGTCGACCGACATCCCGCCGCACAATTTGCGCGAGGTGGCGACGGCGCTCAACCGCCTGCTCGACGATCCCAAGACTACGCTCGGCCAGCTCGCGAAGCACATCAAGGGGCCGGACTTCCCGACCGGCGGCGAGCTCGTGTCGAGCCGCGAGGACCTCGCCGCCGTCTATAAAACCGGTACGGGCACGCTGCGGCTGCGCGCGTGCTACGACGTCGAGGACGGCGAGATCGTGATCAAAGAGCTGCCGTTTCAAACTTCGGGCGCCAAGGTTCTCGAGCAGATCGCGACGCAAATGCGCGCGAAAAAACTGCCGATGATGGAGGACCTGCGCGACGAGTCCGATCACGAAAGCCCGACGCGCCTCGTGCTGACGCCGCGCTCCAAAGTCGACGTCGAGGCGCTGATGCGGCATCTCTTCGCTACCACGGACCTCGAGCGGACGGTCCGCGTCAATTGCAACGTGATCGGCTTGGATGGACGGCCGCGCGTTTACGGCCTCAAAGCGTTGCTCGAGGAGTGGCTTGAGTTCCGCACGGCCACGGTCAAGCGCCGGCTCGAGCATCGGCTCGAGCGCGTCTCGCGCCGGCTGCACATCCTCGACGGCCTCTTGATCGCGTATCTCAATATCGATGTCGTCATCAAGATCATCCGCAAGGAGGACGAGCCCAAGCCCGTCCTCATGAAGCGCTTCAAGCTCTCCGATGTCCAAGCCGAGGCGATTCTCGAGATCAAGCTCCGTCATCTCGCCAAGCTCGAGGAGATGAAGATCAAAGGCGAGCAGACGGAGCTCGCCGGCGAGGAAGCGGATTTGAAGGCCACGTTGCGATCGAAAGCACGCCTCAAGGAGCTCATCAAGAGCGAGCTCACGGCGCTCGCCGAGGTGCACGGCGACAAGCGCCGTACGGCGGTCGTCGAGCGCGAGGCCGCCCAGGCCATGGCCGAATCGGAGCTCGCGACGAGCGAGCCCGTGACGGTGATTCTTTCGGAGCGCGGCTGGGTGCGCGGGGCCAAAGGTCACGAGGTCGACGTCGAAGGGCTCGCGTATCGCTCCGGCGATCGCTTCCTCGCGGCGGCCTTCGGTCGCGGCAACCAGACCTGCGTCTTCATCGACAGCACGGGACGCGCTTACAACGTTCCCGCGCATGCATTGCCTTCGGCACGCGGGCAAGGCGAGCCGCTCTCGGGCCATCTGAATCCTCCGGACGGATCGAGCTTCTGTGCCGTGCTCATAGGCGAGCCTGCCGACCGCTGGGTAGTCGCGTCGTCGGCCGGCTACGGCTTCGTCGTGAAGCTCGAAAACCTCTATACGCGGAACAAAGCCGGCAAGGCTGCGTTGCGCGTTCCGCCGGAGGCAATCGTGATTCCGGCGACACCGGTCGGCGCGGATGCCGCGTGGCTCGCGGCCGTGTCGAGCGATGGGCGGCTGCTCGTGTTCGCGCTTCATGAGTTGCCGGAGCTTGCGAAGGGTAAGGGCAACAAGATTCTCGGCATGCCGAGCAAGGGCGGCGAGCGGCTCGCGGCCATGTGTGTGCTCAACGCGGAGCAGGGACTCAAGATCCAGTCGGGGCAGCGCATCATGACGCTCAAGGCGCAAGAGATCGAGCACTATCGAGCCGTCCGCGGCCGGCGCGGCAGCGCGTTGCCGCGCGGCTGGCGCAAAGTCGAGCGCATGACGCCGGAGGCGTGAAGAATCGCGAGCGAAGAGAAGAGCAAGAATCGCGAGCGTAGAGAGAGAGAAGAATCGCGAGCGAAGCTCGCTCCTACAGATTCAAATTATCCTTCGAGCACCACGTCAGGCTCGTGCAGATAATGGCCTTGCACGTAGCTCACGCCGAGCTGGAACAGCACGGCCATCGTATTTGCATCCTCGACGCGTTCGGCGATCGTGAGGATCTTGCGTTTCTCCGCGGCCTTGATGAAGCCGCGAACGCGCTCTTGCAGCTCGGTGTCGAGGGACAGGCTTTGCATCAGGGAGCCGTCTACCTTGAGATAGTTCATCGCCATGTTCGACAACACGCGCATGGGGTCGCGGCCGATCCCGAAATGCTCGATCGCGAAATAGAAGCCCGCGGCCTTCAGTTGCTCGGCCAGCGCGTTCGTCTGCTTGAGATACTGGGTCGCATTCTCTTCGGTGACTTGGAAGCAGAATCGCGCCGGGTTCACGTGCTGCTCGGCGAGCAACTGCGTCACCCACGGGAGCAGCGTCGCATCGAGCACGGACTCGTGCGAGAGCTTCACGAAAACCATATCGAGGTTCTGCTTTGCGCACAGGCCGGCGGAAGCGGCGATGACCCAGCGATCGATCGGACGCAACAATCCGTTACGTCCGGCCGCGGCCATGAATTCCGTCGCGGCGACCTCGTCGCCTTGCTGGTCGATCATGCGTAGGACCGTGTCGTAGACGCGCGACGCCTTGCCCGTCAGGCTCGCGATCGGCAGATGCACGAGCTTGAAGCGGTTTTCGACGAGCGCTGCTTTGATCTGGTGGACCCACAAGGCGTCGAAGCGTTGCACGCGCGTGCTCTCGTCTGAAGTCTCTTCGAGCACGACTTGGTTGCCGCCACGCTTGCGGCCGCGCTGGTTGGCGCGCTCGGCGTCGCTGATCAAGCCCTCCACGCGATCCGTGCCCGCCCCGATTTCCGCGAGACCGATCGTGCAGGCGAGCGATAGAGTCTTGTTCGCTACTTCGAAGATGTGATCGGAGATTTGCGCGATGAGGTGCTCGGCCCAAGCCTCGATGTCACGCAGCGTGCCGCGCTCGAGCACGATCGTGAATACAGTGCCGCCGAAGCGTCCGTGGAGATCGTTGTCATGGGCCACGCTGCGCAGCAGCTGCGCGAGCTGCACGATGATCTCTTCGCTCGCGAGCGGGCCGACTTCATCCTCGATTTCGCCGAACTTGTCGGGGCGCAGGTAGGCCAGAGCGCGCACGCCGCCGCGCGGCGGCGCGTCCAGCCGATCCGTCAACAGCTCGATGAAGCGGCGGCGATGGTAAAAGCCGGTTACCGGATCCACATGGACGGCTTTCTCGAGAAGCTCTTCGGGCTCTCGGCGCACCTCGGCGTCGCGCGGCACGCTGAGCTTGATCGCCGGCTCGCCGTCGAAGAACGCGGATTCCATCGACAGCTTGAGCGGCAAGGTCGAGCCGTCGCCCGTCACGGCGGTGACCTTGAGAGGCTCGCCGTTCCAATGCCCTTTCGCGCAAGCGATGAGCGCGCCTTTGAGCACGGGCTGGCTGTTCGCGTCGAAGGAATCCATGAGGGGGCCGAGCTGGAGCTCGGTCTGTCCGAGGAGATCCGCCCACGCTTGATTGGCTTCGACGACGATGCCCTCTTGGACGTGGGCGATCGCGTCGACGGAGCCCGCGAGAAACGATTTGAGTTGCTTTCGGTATTGAGTCGCCGATGTCAGAGTATCGTTGAGAGCGCGTTCGAGCCGAAATGCCCGGAGCTCGCGCTCCGCCACGGCGCACAAGCGATGCTTCTGCGCGACCGACACGAGATCCTGAGCGCCTGCCCGCATCGCCTCGGATATCGCCGTTTCGTCCGCGGTCTTTTGCACCACGACGAGCGGCACCATCGGCGCGACTTGTTGACGGATCTTGGCGACTTCGCGCAGCGGCTCCGGAAAGTGCTCCGCAAACAGCAGCATGAGTTGAGGGTCGCGGGCCTCCAGAGCCCCGGCGACTGCGTCCATGCGCTGCACCCACTCACAGCGCACGGCGTGGCCGGCATCGCGCAACGTTCGATTGATGAGCTCGACGTCATCTTGTCGCGACGTAAGAACGATCAATGGAACCGAGGTATCGTTCATGCGCTCCGAATTCCGCCGTGCACGTCGTTATACGTTCGAGAGGGCCGGGATTTTAGCACCCGAGCACCGAGCCACCGGGACACGCTTCACAGCTTAAACCCGGCGCCTACAGTATAGGGGTTTTACTTAACTCCCCAGGAACTTCTCTGACCAAACGCGGCACGAGATAGCCCGGCAAGCGCGCCCGCAGATCCTTCATGAGATCGATGGCGGCGTTCTCGTCGACCGCGAAATGAGCGGCGCCCGCTACGGGATCGAGCAGATGCAGGTAGTAGGGCAGCGTTCCGCTCGCAAACAAGCGCTCGCTGAGCTCGGCGAGCGTCGCGGCGGAATCATTGATGCCGCTAAGCAATACCGATTGATTGAGTAGCATATCGACGTTGGGCTTGAGTGCGAGCAACGCGCTCGCGACTGCGGCGTCGATCTCGCGGCCGTGATTGGCGTGCACGACGACCACGGTTTGCAAGGAGGTCTCGGCCAACAGGCGGCAGAGCTCCGAGTCGACGCGCTCCGGCAGCATGATGGGGAAACGCGTATGGATGCGGACGCGCCGTATCGAAGGGATCGACTCGAGCGCTCCGAGCAGTGCCGCGATCCGGCGGTTCGCCAGGGAGAGCGGATCGCCGCCGCTCAGAATGACTTCCTCGATGTCGCCCGAGGTGCCGAGCTCCGCGAGCGCCGCCGACCAGTCGGCGCGCGCAGCCAGCTGCGACTGGTACGGAAAGGAACGGCGGAAACAATAACGGCAATGCACGGGACAAGCGCCGCTCGCGATCAGCAACGCCCGTCCCGCATATTTCTTGAGCAATCCGTCGGCGGCGATCTCTTGCTCGCGCAGCGGATCGGGACCGTAGCCATCCACTGCCCGCTGCTCGGCGGACAGCGGCAGCACCTGCCTCAAGAGCGGATCGCTCGAATCCCCCTTGCGCATTCGTGCGACGAAGCCGCGCGGCACGAGCAGAGGGAACGCGGCATCGTCGGCAAAATCCGCGAGCGCGTCGGCCGGCAGCCCGAGCAAGCGCTTGAGCTCCGCAACGTCGCGGACGGCTTCGCGCAAGGCTCTCTGCCACGAGGGCGTGTTCGCTTCTCCCGCCCCAAGGGGTATGATCTCGCGTCCCGAAGGTTCCAGGCGTCGTATGGCCACTTATAGCACCAGTGAATTTCGCAACGGGTTGAAAATCATTCTCGACTCGGATCCGTATGTGATATTGGAGAACGAATTCGTCAAGCCGGGCAAGGGCCAGGCGTTCAATCGCGTCAAAGTGCGTAACTTGAAGACCGGACGCGTCGTGGACAAGACCTTCAAGTCGGGAGATTCCGTCGAGGCGGCCGACGTCGTCGACCAGGACATGCAGTATCTCTACAACGACGGGGAATTCTGGCACTTCATGGTTCCGGATACCTACGAGCAGATTGCGGCCGACCATCGTGCCGTCGAGGACGCCGAGCAGTGGCTCAAGGAGCAGGACAGCTGCATGGTAACGCTATGGAACGGCGTCCCGCTCGTGGTGACGCCGCCCAATTTCGTCGAGCTCAAGATCGTCGAGACCGACCCCGGCGTCCGCGGCGATACGGCGCAGGGCGGCGTCAAGCCGGCGCGCGTCGAAACAGGCGCCGTCGTGCGCGTGCCGCTGTTCGTCGAGGAAGGCGAGGTCATCAAGATCGACACGCGTAAGGGCGAGTACGTCTCGCGCGCATAAGATTTAGGAATCGCGAGCAAAGCTCGCTCCCACAAGGGCCGCATCGTATGTAGGAGCGAGCTTCGCTCGCGATTAAGACAAGATCGCGAGCGAAGCTCGCTCCTACTACAAGGGATGCGCGAAGCTCATCGCGGCCGCGACGTTGTCGACGCCCGCGGCAAGCGCCACGAGTCGATCGAGACCGAGGGCGACGCCGGCGCAAGCGGGCAATCCGGCGGCGAGCGCCGCGAGAAACGCTTCGTCGATCGGCGGCAGCGGCCGGCCCGCGTCGCGGCGCGTCTTCCGCTCCGCCTCGAAACGCCGCCGCTGCTCGGCCGCATTCGTGAGCTCGCGAAAGCCATTGGCGAGCTCGATGCCGCCCACGAACGCCTCGAAGCGCGCCGCGACCGGCGGTCTACCGGGCTTGATTTCGGCAAGCGCGGCTTGGCTTGCCGGGTAATCGTGCACGAACGTCACGGCATCAGGCGGAAAAGCGGCAACGACAACGGTACTGAGCGCGAGATCGAGCAACGCATCGCGCGCGAGACCGGGCGGCGTCTCGACGCCGCGGTCTCCGAGGAGCTTGGGCAACGCGCCGATGTCGCCGAATGGATCCAGGTTGAGCGCTTGCTCGAACGCTTGTCCGTAGGTCACGCGCCGGCTCGACAGGCGGCGGCCGCAGGCACGCATGACGCCGACGACGAGCGCCTCGAGCTCGTCCATGAGGTCGATCTCGGTGAAACCGACGCGGTACCACTCGAGCATGAGGAACTCGGGCTGATGCCAGCGGCCGAGCTCGCCGTCGCGAAATACGCGGCAGATCTGATAAATGTGGCCGGTGCCCGCTGTAAGCAGGCGCTTCATTGCGTACTCGGGAGACGTATGCAGGTAATGGGTAACGTCGCCGAGCGCGCGCACGCGAGCGGCGATGCTGTCGAGCGCGGGATCGGGCGTGGCCGCCGCCGAAAGCGCCGGCGTGTCCACTTCGAGCACTCCGCGCTCGGCAAAAAAAGCGCGCACGTGCGCGAGGATGCGGGCGCGCAACTCGAGCACGGCAAGGGACGCGGACGCAGACAGCGGCACGGCCGTTATCTCCGCTAGGGGCCGGCCGACGTCATCCGCGCGATCTCGGCGCCCATCAATAATGAGTCGCCGTTCTCGAGGTCATCCCTCCAACGCACCGTGCCGCGGGCAAAGAGCACGATGACCGTGGACCCCAGATTGAAGCAGCCGAGCTCCGCACCCTTGGCGAGCCGCACTGGACGCGGCTCGCGCCATTCGCGCGCGGAGCCGCTTGTGATCTCGCCGTGCGTCGTCGTGCTGATGCTCGAGACGTTGAGCGCGCCGACGAGGACCACGGCCGCCGGGCCGAAAGCACAGTCGAGCCAACAGACGACGCGCTCATTGCGGCAGAACAGCTCCGCGATCGCGCTCGCGGTCCCGGCGTTCACGGAGTAGCGCTCGCCGGGGATGTAACGCGTGCGGACTAGGGCGCCGTCGACGGGTGCATGGACGCGATGATAGTTCTGCGGCGCGAGATAAATAGTCGCGTAGTGGCCGTTCGCGAACACGCCCGCGGCACCGGAGCTCTCGCCGAGCAAACCGGCGACCGTGTAGCTCTTCCCCTTGGCCTGGATCATCCGATCGCCATCGAGCGTCCCGAATTGCATCAATGTGCCGTCGCTCGGGGACACTATGCTCCCTGCGTCGTCCTTGATGAGGCGGGCGCCGGGCTTCAGCGCGCGCGTGAAGAACTCGTTGAAGGTTGCGTAATCGCTCGCGTTCGCGAGCGCGGCCTCGCTCATGTCCACCCGATAGTGCTTACGAAACCACGCAATCAACGGTGTCTTGATCCAGGCGCTCTCTGCGCGCGCGACGCGGTAGATGAGGCCGCATAGCAGACGCTGCGGCAACAGCCGCTGCACCTCTGCGCCGACGGCGGGGATCATGGTGCGGCGACGGGCGCGGCGCGGCGAATCTTCAAGTAGTCGGATGCAATGACGGCGGCGTCGTGCGTTGAACCCGTGAACACGGCGATCCACGCCGCGGCGGGACCGATGACGTAGATCGCGCCGTTGTGGACGACGTTGTAATGCTCGCCGTCGACCTCGGTCTTGTGCACGGTCACGCCGAGCGTCTCGACGAGCGGCTGCAGCGCCTCGTCGGGCCCCGTGATGCCGATGAACTCCGGATCGAAGCTCGCGAGATACTCGCGAATGCGCTCAGGCGTGTCGCGTTCTGGATCGACGCTTACGAACACGATTTGCGGTGCGAGCCCCGGCGCGCGCGCTTCGAGGTCCGCCCGCACGCTTGCGAGGACCTGGAGCGTCAAGGGGCAAATATCCGGGCAGTGCGTGAAGCCGAAGAAGAGCAGGCGGTAGTCGCCACGCAAGTCCGCCGTCGTGAACGCTTGTCCCATGTCGTCGACGAGCGCGACCTCGGGGAGCGGCAGCGATTCGGGCAGCACCGTGGCCGCCGCCGTGGCCGGTACGGCGTCGCGTCCTCGCGGCACGAGGAACATCGCCGCGACCAGCAGCACGAGCGCAACGATGAGGATTCGCAACAGGGCGCCCATGACGTAGCGGATTATTGCATAACGAGTATGATGCGCGCCCGATGGACCGGCGAACCCTCGATTCCGAATTGGCAGACGGCATGTCGTATGCCGCATGGCTCGCGACGCTCTCGCGTTACTTCGCGGCGCACGAGCTCGTGTTCGGGCACGGCACGGACAATGCCGCCGACGAGGCCTTCTGGTTGCTCAAGCATCTGCTTGAGTGGCGCGACGTACCGCCCGAGACCGAGCCGGACCGACGGCTCGCTCGGGACCTTGCCGATCTCGCCGAGCGGCGCGTCGCCGAGCGCGTTCCCATGGCTTATCTGCTCGGCGAAGCGTGGTTCGCCGGCCTGCCGTTCAAGGTAGATCCGCGCGTCTTGATCCCGCGCTCGCCGCTTGCGGAGATCATCGAAGCGCGCTTCGCGCCATGGTGTCGCTTGGGCGTGGGGGACAGAATCCTCGACATCGGTACGGGCAGCGGCTGCCTTGCCATCGCGTCGGCCGTGTACTGCCCCGGGACGCGCGTCGATGCGACCGACGTGTCGGGGGCAGCGCTCGCCGTGGCCGCGGAGAACGTCGCGCGCCACGGCGTCGGAGATCGCGTTCGCTTGTTGCGCGCCGACTTGTTCCCGCGCGGCCGCGAACGGTATCGCGTTATCATATCGAATCCGCCGTATGTCCCCGCGCCGGCGGTCAAGGCGCTGCCCCCGGAGTACGGCCACGAGCCCGCCGTGGCGTTGGACGGCGGACCGTCCGGGCTCGAGTCGACGGAACGCATATTGCGCGACGCCGGTCGCTTTCTAACGCCGGACGGGATTCTACTCGTCGAGGTCGGTGCGGAAGCGCCGGCGCTCATGGCGGCCCACCCCCGCTTGCCGGTGACATGGATCGAGCTCGAGCGCGGTGGCGATGGCGTGTTCGTGATCACGGCGGATGAGCTCAAGTCCGTGGGAGAATGGGGGCCGGCGGGGGCATCGACATCTGTAGGAGCGAGCTTTGCTCGCGATTCTTGATTATGGCAGGCGATACCTACGGGCGAATCTTCACGGTCACGACGTTCGGCGAAAGTCACGGCGTCGCGCTCGGCTGCGTCGTCGATGGCTGCCCCCCGGGGTTGACGCTCTCCGAGGAAGACATACAGAAGGACTTGGACCGCAGGCGGCCCGGACAATCGCGCTTCGTCACGCAGCGCAACGAGCCCGACCGCGTGAAAATCCTCTCGGGCGTGTTCGAAGGCGTGACGACTGGAACCGCGATCGGCCTCATGGTCGAGAACGAAGATCAGCGCTCGCGCGATTACAGCAAGATCAAGGACAAATTCCGTCCGGGACATGCCGACTACACGTACCAACAGAAGTACGGCATTCGCGACTATCGCGGCGGCGGCCGGTCGTCGGCGCGCGAGACGGTCATGCGCGTCGCGGCGGGTGCGATCGCGCGCAAGTATCTCGCCGAGAAGCTCGGCGTCCGCATCGTCGGGTATCTCGCCGAGATCGGGCCGATCCGGCTCGCGCCTGTGGATCTCGACAGCGTCGGCGACAATCCGTTTTTTTGTCCCGAACCTGCCAAGGTGCCCGAGCTCGAGGCGTTTCTCACCGAGTTACGCCGCGCCGGCGACTCGATCGGCGCGCGCATCAATCTCATCGCGACGGGCGTGCCGGCCGGTCTCGGCGAGCCGGTATTCGACAAGCTCGAGGCGGACCTCGCGCACGGGCTCATGGGGATCAACGCCGTCAAAGGCGTGGAATTCGGCGACGGGTTCCAATGCGTGCAGCAACGCGGCAGCCAGCACCGGGACGAGATCACGCCTGAAGGCTTCGCGAAGAACTCTTCGGGCGGCACGCTCGGCGGAATCTCGAGCGGGCAAGACATTCTCGCAAGCATCGCCTTGAAACCGACCTCGAGTATTCAGGTGCCGGGCCATACGATCGACACGCAGGGCAAGGCCACGGAGATCGTGACGACGGGCCGCCACGATCCGTGCGTCGGGTTGCGCGCGACGCCGATCGCCGAGGCCATGATGGCGCTGACGCTCATGGACCATTACTTGCGGCACCGCGCACAGAACGCGGACGTGAAAACGACCTTGAAACCAATGTAGGAGCGGCGTCCCGCCGCGATCCTTCGCTTGTGGGAGCGAGCTCCGCTCGCGACTCTTGCGAAGATCGCGAGCGAAGATCGCGAGTGAAGATCGCGAGCGAAGCTCGCTCCTACAGCGTGAGCAGAGACCACAAGTAGAGACCTATGAACAGAGACGACGATGCCTAAGACTTATGATGTTGCCGTAGTCGGAGCGACCGGGCTGGTCGGCGAGACTATGATCCAAGTGCTCGAGGAAAGATCATTTCCCGTGGGCAGGCTCTACGCGCTCGCGAGCGATCGGTCGCTCGGCCGCACCGTCAAATTTCGCGGTGAGACGGTTCCCGTACAGGCGCTCAAGGATTTCGATTTCGAAAAGACGCAGATCGCGCTTTTTTCTGCGGGCGGGTCTGTCTCCGCCGAGCACGCGCCGAAAGCCGTGGCCGCGGGCAACGTCGTCATCGACAACACGTCGCATTTCCGTTACGACGAGGACATCCCGCTCGTCGTGCCGGAAGTGAATCGCCAACGCATCGCCGATTACACGAATCGCGGCATTGTCGCAAACCCGAATTGCTCGACGATTCAACTCGTGGTCGCCCTAAAGCCGATTCACGATGCCGTCGGTATCGAGCGCATCAACGTCGCGACCTACCAGTCCGTCTCGGGGGCGGGCCGGACCGCGCTCGATACGCTCACGGAGCACACACGCCAGATCCTCGCGGGCCTCGATCCCGTCGTGCGCGGCAATGCGAAATGGGTGGCCTTCAATGTGGTGCCGCACATCGATCAATTCATGGACACCGGCTACACGAAGGAAGAGATGAAGATGATCTGGGAGACGCGTAAGATACTCGAAGCGCCCAAGATTATGGTAAATCCGACGGCCGCCCGCGTGCCCGTTTACTACGGCCATTCCGAGGCAGTGCATATCGAAACTCGGACCAAAATCACAGTTGGCGAGGTCCAGAAATTGTTAAATTCCGCTCCTGGGGTCGTGGTGATCGACGGACGGGAGCTTGGCGCTTATCCGACCGCGGCCACCGACGCTGCCGGCCGCGACGCCGTGTTCGTAGGACGAATCCGCGAGGACCTGTCCCACGAGAGAGGCATTGACCTTTGGATCGTGTCGGACAACGTGCGCAAGGGGGCAGCGACCAACAGCGTGCAAATCGCCGAGATTTTGGCGAATGACTTTATGTAATGTATCTTTCAATGTTTTGGGGAGCCTAAGCATTGTCGAGCAACGCCTTGATTACGAAGTCGGATGACCCAGGAAGCTAGGGAGATTCAATGAGATCACTGGCGCGTTGGGGGACTCTGTCGTTGCTGGCCGCACCGCTCGGGGCATGGGCGCTGAGTTTGGGCGAAATCGATATCCGCTCCGCCTTGAACCAGCCCTTCGCAGCGGAGATCGCGCTGTCGGGCACGGCCGAGGAGCTGCAAAGTCTCAGCATAACCCTCGCAAGTCCCGAGACTTTCGCTCGCTACGGCCTGGATCGCCCGGCCGTGCTCGGCACGTTCCAATTCCGTGTCGGCACGAATGCGTCCGGACGCAGCGTCGTTGCCGTCACCTCGAGCCAATCCATCGCCGAGCCGTTCATCGAGCTGCTCGTCGAGGCGAGCTCTCGGAGCGGGCGGTTTCTGCATCAATACACGGTTTTTCTCGATCCGCCGACCTTCTTGCCCGAGACGACCGCACCGGCGGCCATTCAGGCGCCGCAGACTCGAGAGCCGGAGCCGAGCATAGCGGGCGGCGCGCTACCGCGCACGGCACCGCAACCTACCGCGCGGTCGGCCCCACCGTCGGCGGAAGCGGCGGCGCCGGCACCGGCGCGCACCCCTCAGCCGAACGTGGGCGCGAGCGGCTCCTACGGTCCCGTGCAGAACGGTGAGACGCTTTGGGGTATCGCATCGCGGATCCGTTCCGACGGCCTCACGATGAATCAAATGATGGTCGCCATTTATGAGGCCAATCCGCAGGCGTTCGACTCCAATATGAACATACTGCGGCGCGGCGCCATCCTCCGTATACCGGAACGGGCCGAGCTCGAGCGCGTCGATGCCCGTGCGGCGACGGCCGCAGTACAGCAACATACCGATACCTGGCAGGGGAGGGCCGCGCAGGCGCCCCGCTTGGTGCTCGTGCCACCGTCGAGCGAAGCCGAGTCGGGGTCGCCGGGAGCACGCACACCTGCGATCACCGCCCCCGCGGCGAACGACGCCGAAGTCACCGCGCTCAGGGATGAAGTGGTTGCGCTCCAAACGGAGCTCGAGGAAAGCCGCCGGCTGCTCGAGGTGCGCAACGAGGAATTGAGCGCTCTCCAAGAACGGCTGAGCGCGGAGCCTGATGCGGTCGCGGACGCCGGGCCCGAAGCGGCGCTTAACGATCCGGGCGTGCCGCTCGAGTCCGAACCGTTGTTTGCCGACGAAGTACCGATCGCCGTCGAGGAGCCGGCCGGCGATGAGCCGGTCGCCGACACCGACACGGTTGCGGAAGCCGACGTTCCCGCACCGATTGCGACGCCCGCCCCGACACAGAGGGCCGTCACCGCCACCCCCGAGCCATCGCTCGTCGAGCGGGTTTTGGGGTGGCTCGCGACGCCGATCGTGTGGATCGCCGTCGGCGTCGTCGTCGTGTTGCTCGGCTTGCTCTTGTTCCTGCGCCGCCGCCGCACGGACGTCGAGGATGTCACGGGCCAGTGGGAAGCGCTCGAGGCCGAGGTCGATGAGGACGCGCGAGAGGCGACTGCGCGTATGCGCCGCCAGGCTCGCGACGAGGATTTCCTCGTGCACGAGCAACGTGCCGAAGCCGACGAGGTTCCCGAAGAAGTGGCGCTGGCGCCTGCCCCTGCGTCCACTCCCGCACGCGGCAAGCCGCGCGCCGCCGCGACCGCCGAGGCGCGCACACGTCAAGCGGAGTCCGAGGCCGCCGAAGCGACCCTATCGAGCCAGACGGTCATCAATCTGGATCAGGCCGATCCGATCGCGGAAGCGGATTTCCACATGGCTTACGGTCTATACGACCAAGCGGCCGACCTCGTATCCAAGGCGCTCAAAGCGAAGCCCGATAGCCGCGAGCTCAAGCTCAAGCTGCTCGAAGTATTCTTCGTCTGGGGCAACAAGGACTCGTTCCTCAAGACCGCACAAGGGTTGCGCAAGGAGATGGGTGCGCGGCCCGACGGCGACTGGGACAAAGTCATCATCATGGGCAAGCAGATCTGCCCGGATGAGGCGCTGTTCGCCGCGGCGACGGCGGCAGCCGGCGAGGTGGACGTGGACCTCGAAGCCGGCGACGCGCCGGCGCTTGACCTCGCGTTCGATGCCGAGGAAGGCTCCGGCGGCGACGTGGATCTCGATCTCGGCCTCGGCGGTTCGGACGTCGACCTGGATCTCGCGGCGACGAGCGAGCACACGGCGATCCGGCCCAGGAAAAAGGCCGATGACGATGTCGATTTTTCGCTCGACATCGGCGAACGCACGCAGGCCGGTCTCGAGGAGGCGCTCGCCGATCTCGATCAACAGGCTTCGGCAACGACGCCGGACATCGACGTCGACAGCTTGGCGGCCACGCAGGAATCGCCCACCGTCGAGACGCCGCGCTCGAAGGTCAAGGATGACGACTGGGGGCTCATCACGATGGAGAGCCCGACCGTCGAGGCATCGGGTCCGGGGACCGCGACCGTCGAGCGGCCGTCCTTCGAGGACGACGACGATCTCATCACCGTCGAGACGCCGACCATCGAGAGCACTTTCGGAGCAGGGCGCGGACAGGCGTCCGAAGGCGAGAGTACGAGCGCTTCGGGCGAGTACACGGCCGAGCTCAATCTCGACGATTTGGGTCTGGACGTTGCGGATATCGAAAGCTTGCCGCACGATCTCGGTGAGCTGCCATCCGCCCAAGAAGCCGAGAGCGATACGCGCGAGCAACCTCGCGTAGGCGTCGACAGCGATCTGTTGTCGGCGACAGGCGTCACCCAAGTGCTCGGGGACGAGGAGCTCGAGCATCTCAATACGGCGGTGCTCGGTGACGAAGATGCGACGATGATGGCGCCCGGTTTCGAGGGCGACCGCCTGTCGAGCACCGAGGTTCTCGAGCACTCGGGCGAAGAGGCGGCAGACGAGGATGCGCTCGATTTGAACCTCGACGACTTCTCGGCCGCGCTGCGAGGAAGCGACACGGTGGAGCAGCCGCGCACGAGTTCGTTCGAGCGGGGCGTATTCGCGGGCGGCGAGACGCCGATCGATATGGACGTCGGTGCAGACATTCGCGGCGACGACGAGCCCACGGGCACCGAAGAAGTCAATCCGATGGATCCTCAGACGATGACCGAAGTCGGCACCAAGCTCGACCTCGCGCGCGCCTATATCGACATGGGCGATCCCGAAGGCGCTCGCAGCATTCTCGAAGAGGTGCTCGACGAAGGTGACGCCGGACAGCGTCGCGAAGCTCAATCGCTGATCAAGGCGCTGCCGGCATAGCACGGGCAGGCGCGATCGTCGCGGCGCGCCGTGCGTCCCGGATGATATGGCGAGAATCGCCGTGGGTGTCGAGTACGAGGGCACCGACTTCGTCGGTTGGCAGTCGCAACGCAACGGCCGTTCCGTAGCGCAAGTCCTATCCGCGGCCGTGTCGACGGTCGCGGCCGAAACCGTGGAAGTCTATGGCGCCGGGCGCACCGACGCCGGCGTGCACGCGACCGGTCAAGTCGCCCACTTCGATGCGGCCGCGCCGCGCTCGCCGCGTCAGTGGCTACTCGGCATCAATTCGAATCTCCCGGCTGACGTGGCCGTGACCTGGGTGCAGCCGGTTCCGGACGATTTCGACGCCCGCCGTTCTGCGCTCGCGCGCCGCTATCGCTATGCCATCGTGTGCTCCGTCGCCAAGCCCGTGCTCACGCGCCGCTTCGCGTGGTGGCTGCGCGAGCCGCTCGATTGCGCGGCCATGGCAGAGGCATCGATCGCATGGATCGGCGAGCACGATTTCTCCGCGTTCCGCGCGGCCAATTGCCAATCGTCGACGCCGATGCGCCGCATCGAAGCGCTTGCGATCACACGCTTCGAGCAGCGCGTGGAGATCGAGGTCACCGCGAATGCGTTCCTGTATCACATGGTCCGCAACTTGGTCGGCGTATTGGCCGAGATCGGCCGCGGCCGCGCGGCGCCCCAGTGGGCCGAGGAGTTATTGGCCGGCCGCGATCGAAGCAAGGCGGCGCCCACCGCGCCGTCCTGCGGGCTGACGCTCGTCGCCGTGCGCTACGCCGCGGAGCTCGGCTTGCCGGCTGCGGCCGAGCGCGCGCCGCCGTTCTAGTGTCCTTACGGGCCGCTGAGGTCGGCCGGGACGCGGCGTCTTTTCGGCTATCATGCTTAAGCCTCGAGGGGGCCGGGTCGACTATGAGCTGGTTTGACAAATTGATGCCGTCGCGTATCCGCACCGAGCAGCGCAGCCGATCGGTACCCGAAGGCCTGTGGGTGAAGTGCATGGGGTGCTCGGCACAGCTCTATCGCGCCGAGCTCGAGCGCAACCTGTACGTCTGCCCGAAATGCAACCACCACCTGCGCGTCGACGCCCGCGACCGCTTGGAAGGGTTTCTCGACCCGGGATCGGCACAGGAGATCGCTGCCGAGCTCGAGCCGCAAGATCCGTTGCGCTTCAGGGACACACGCCGTTACCGGGATCGCCTGCTCGAATATCAAAAGAAGACCGGCGAGCGCGATGCGCTCGTCGTCATGGCGGGAACCTTGAAGGCCATTCCGCTCGTGGCGGCCGCGTTCGAGTTCCGCTTCATGGGCGGGTCGATGGGTTCCGTCGTCGGCGAGCGGTTCGTGCGCGGAGTCAACTACTGCATCGAGCACCGGTGTCCGTATGTGTGCTTCGCCGCAAGCGGCGGAGCGCGGATGCAGGAAGCGCTCTATTCGCTTCTGCAGATGAGCAAGACGAGCGCCGCGATCGCGGCCCTCGGCGAAGCCGCATTACCCTACATTTCCGTGCTGACCGATCCGACCATGGGCGGGGTGTCGGCGAGCCTCGGCATGCTCGGCGACGTCAATATCGCGGAGCCCGGATCGCTGATCGGGTTCGCGGGCCCGCGCGTCATCGAGCAGACTGTCGGCGAAACGCTGCCGGACGGTTTCCAACGCGCCGAGTTCTTGCTCGAGAAGGGCGCGCTCGACATGATCGTCGACCGCCGCAACGCGCGCGATGAGATCGCGGCGCTGCTCGCCAAGCTCATGTCGAGACCCGAGGCCGTTTGAGCTTGGGAAGCCCGTCGTCGGCCGTTGCGCCACGTTTTGAAACGCTGGCCGAATGGCTCGCTTGGTTCGAAACGCTGCACCCGAAGAAGATCGATTTTAGCCTCGAGCGCATTCGCGACGTGCTCGCGGCGCTCGAGATCGCCGTGCCGCGGTACCGCGTCGTAACGGTCGGCGGCACGAACGGCAAGGGCTCGTGCGTCGCGATCCTCGAGAGCATCTATCTTTGCGCCGGCTATCGTGTCGGCGCCTTCACGTCGCCGCATCTGTGGCGGTTCAACGAGCGGATCCGATTCGCCGGAGCGGACGCGAGCGACGCAGAGCTCGTCGGCGTGTTCGAGCGCATCGAAGCGGCGCGCGGGAACGTCACGTTGTCGTATTTCGAGGCATCGGCGGTCGCGGCGTTCTTGTATTTCGCGATGCAAGACGTCGACGTCGCCATCCTCGAAGTCGGCATGGGCGGGCGTCTCGATGCCGTCAACGTCTATGACGCCGACGCTGCGCTCATCGTCAGCGTCGACCTCGATCACAAGGACTATCTCGGGCCCGATCGGGAGGCCATCGGCCGCGAGAAGGCGGGTATTCTGCGCGGCGACCGGCCGGCCATCATCGCCGATGCCGATCCACCTCGGAGCGTGCTCGCCGCCGCGCGCGAGCGGGGCGCCCGTGTGCACCGCCTGGGCCGCGACTTCGGCGTCGAAGCGCATGCCGATGGGCTCGTCTATCGGCGGCCCGGCGCCGCCCCGCGCATCTTTCCGCGTCCGCCTTTCGGCGCGATGATTCAACTCGTCAACGCGGCCGCGTGCATCACGGTCGTCGAGAGCCTCGAGGACGTGTTGGCCGTCGACGGCGCCGCCATCGCGGCGGGACTTGCGGCCGCCAACCTTTCCGGACGGTTCGATCGTCGCGTCATCGACGAGGTCGAGTGGCTGTTCGACGTCGCGCACAATCCCGCAGCGGCCGCACGCTTGCGGATGGCGATCGACGCATTGCCCCGGAAACCGCGAACCTTGGCGGTGTTCGGCGCGATGACGGACAAGGATCTCGTCGGCGTCTTGCGTCCGTTCGTCGCCGACGTCGGGGAATGGCACGTCGGCGCCGTGGCGTCGGAGCGCGGCGCGGAGCTTTCGCAGCTCTGCGACGCGCTCGCGGAGCTCGGTGCGTCCCGTGTCGAGCAGCACGTCGATATCGCCTCGGCGTGCATCGCCGCGCGCGCTCGGGCGCTGCCCGGCGAGCGGGTCCTCGTGTTCGGCTCGTTCTACACCGTCGGTCCCGCAATAGCGGCACTTCAGCTATACTGCGCACCACGCTCGGCGGAGTGACTTAAAGCACATGGATTCGCGGTTGAAGGAACGACTCATCGGTGCGGCGGTCCTGGTGGCGCTCGGCGTCTGGCTGATTCCTTGGGTGCTCGACGGTCCCGCGCAAACGCCCGAACCCGAATCCGAACCTGCCGCGCTCAAGTTGCCCGCGCCGCAAGATTCCGCTCCCGTCAGATCGCAAACGATTCGCCTCGATCAGCCACGAGAAACAGCCGTCGAAAAGCCGTCCAACGCGGCCGCACCGGCTGCCGCGACCCGACGGTCGGTGCAGGAGCCCGAGAGCACGGCCGCGCGGGCGCCGGCGGTGCGGGATCCGGCGCCGGTCGATACCGCGCCCGCCGCGGACGCGTGGTTGGTTCAGCTCGGGAGCTTCGGTGACGCAGGAAACGCGGAGCGGCTCGCGAGCCGCGTCGACGCTTACGGGTATGACGCGCAGGTCTCGGATTTCAGAGCCGGCGGGCGCGTCATGCATCGCGTGCGCGTAGGGCCGCACAGGACGCGCGGTGAGGCCGAGTCGGTGGCATCCTCGCTGTCGGCGCACGGATTTGTGGCGCAAGTCGTCGGCGCCGACTGAGGTCGCAGGAGACTCCGTGACCTGGGCTGATTACTTGATCATATTCATTTGTCTCGCCTCGGCCGCGTTCGGCTTCTGGCGGGGTTTCGCGAAGGAGGCGGTCGCGCTCGCTTCGTGGCTCGCGGCGATTTGGCTCGCATGGCGGTTTGGGGCGCTCGTCGAGCCCATGCTCGGCGAATGGACGGCCGCTCCGGAGCTCAGAATCTGGGCCGCCCGCCTCATCGTTCTCGTCGTCGTGTTGGTGATCGGCGGCTTGATCGCGTGGTTCGCGCGTGCCCTGATACGGAGCACGGGCCTGAGCAGCACGGATCGCGCGTTGGGCGGGCTATTCGGCGTCGCGCGCGGTTTGTTGATCGTGGGGCTCGTCGCGATCGCGCTCGAGCTTGCCGGTCTCGACCAGGATACATGGTGGCAGGACGCGAAGCTCAGGGCGTTCAGCAGTCAAATCGCCGAAGGCATACGTTACTACGCCGAGCTCGGCGGACGAATTCTCGGAGAGCAGGGACTCGCGCAATCATCACAACTTCTCGGGTGAGCTCAAGATGTGTGGAATCGCCGGAATCGTCGGGACCGGACCCGTCAATCAGGCGCTTTACGATGCCCTGACGGTTTTGCAGCACCGCGGGCAGGACTCCGCGGGTATCATCACGGAAGAGAACGATCGGCTCTATACGCGCAAAGCGAACGGCCTCGTCAGGGACGTTTTTCAGGAACGCCACATGTTGAGGCTGCGCGGCAAGATCGGCTTGGGTCATGTGCGCTATCCCACCGCGGGCAGCGGCAGCTCGTTCGAGGCGCAGCCGTTGTACGTGAACTCGCCGTATGGCGTCTGCCTCGCGCATAACGGCAATCTCGTCAACGCCGAGGAGCTCAAAGAGCTCGTCGTGCACAGCGACCGCCGGCACCTGAACACGACCTCGGACTCGGAGATTCTGCTCAACGTCTTGGCGCACGAGCTCAGCCGGCACGCGAGCAACGGGCTCACGCCCGAGGACATCCTGCGCGCCGTGCAAGCCATTCACGGACGCTGCTCGGGCGGCTATGCGGTCGTCGCGTTGATCGTCGGCCACGGGCTCGTCGCGTTCCGCGACCCGCACGGCATCCGGCCGGCGATCATGGGCGTACGCGAAACGTCGCTCGGCATCGAGCGCATGGTGGCCTCGGAAAGCGTCGCGCTCGACGCGCTCGGCTTCGAGGTCGAGCGCGACATTCGCCCCGGCGAAGCCGTGTTCATCGACAAGTCCGGCAAGCTGCATGCGCTCGCGTACACGGGCGAGGCGACGTATTCGCCGTGCATTTTCGAGTACGTCTATTTCGCGCGTCCCGATTCGATCATCGACAAGCTCTCGGTATACAAGGCACGCTTGCGCATGGGCGAGACGCTCGCGGCGAAAATAAGACGCATCCGTCCGGATCACGACATCGACGTGGTCATTCCGATCCCGGACACGTCGCGGACCGCGGCGATGCAGGTCGCGCACGGGCTCGGTCTCAAGTATCGCGAGGGATTCATCAAGAATCGCTACATCGGCCGCACGTTCATCATGCCCGAGCAGGCGGCGCGGCAGGCTTCGGTGCGGCGCAAACTGAATGCCATCGAGCTCGAATTCCGCGGCAAGAACGTGCTGCTCGTCGATGACTCGATCGTGCGCGGCACGACCTCGCGCCAGATCATCGAGATGGCACGCGAGGCGGGCGCGCGCAAGGTGTATTTCGCATCCGCCGCGCCGCCGGTGCGCTATCCGAACGTCTACGGCATCGACATGCCGGCCGCCGCCGAGCTCGTAGCCGCGGGGCGCAGCGAAGCGCAGGTGCAAGAGATCATCGGCGCCGACTGGCTCATCTATCAAGATCTCGCCGACCTCGTGCAGGCGGTGCACCACGAGAACGCCGATATCGACGCGTTCGATACCTCTTGTTTTTCGGGCGAATACGTGACGGGCGACGTCAGCCGCGCCTATCTCGACGAGCTCGAGATCGCACGATCGAACGTCAACAAGGCGCGCCGCGACAAGGAGATCGGCCGCGAGGAGCAGGACGACGACACCGTCCAGGTCGTCAACAGCCTATAAGGCCGCGTCGCCAATCGCCGCGTCGGGATGGCATTCGCGCCGGGGATGACGCTCAATGCGCTTTCTCATCATCGATGACGTCCCCGAATATCGGCGCCTGCTGCGGTACCACCTCGACGTCCGTTGGCCCGATGCGATCATCGACGAGCATCATCCGACGTCGTCCTCAGGTCTGCCTGCGACGCTCAAAGTCGACGTTTACGATCTCGTGCTGCTCGGCCACCCTTTGAAGGGTGAGACGGGTTACGAGTGGCTCGAGCGCTTGCGCGGCATTCCGGGCTGCCCGCCGGTGCTCGTATTCGCCGATCCCAGCGACGAGTTTGCCGCCGTCGATGCGCTAAAAGCCGGGGCCGCGAGCTTCTTTCCGAAAGCCCGCGTCACGCATCAGCGCCTCATCGAGACGATACGCTGCGAGCTCGGCCGCGGCGGCGATCTTCCCGATGCGCAAACGTTGGTCGGCCGAATCGGACGCGGTACCACGCACAACTACGAGCTCGTCAAGACGCTGCACTCGAGCAAGCTCGCATCCGTTTATCTCGCGCGCACCGAGGCGGACGGGGACTTGCTCGCATGTAAAGTGATTCGCTACGTTCCGGATGACGGCGGGGAAGGGCTCTTCGACCGCTTCATACAGGAGTACCAAATCATCGCCGGCATCGATCACCCGAACGTCGTGCGCATCTATGATTTGGGCGTCGCCGACGACCACGCCTACATTGCGATGGAGTACTTGCCGGCGGGCAGCCTCGCGGAGAGGCTTAGAAGCGCGCTCAGCGTCGAGCACGCGCTCGCTTACCTGCGCCAGATCGCGGGAGCATTGCAGGCGATTCATGCCGCAGGGGTGCTGCATCGGGACTTGAAGCCCGCCAACATCATGTTCCGCGACGACGATTCGTTGGCGCTCATCGATTTCGGGTTGGCCAAGCACATGGAGCTGCGCGCGGCGATTACCGGCACCGGACAGATATTCGGCACGCCTTACTACATGAGCCCCGAGCAGGGCCATGCGGATCCGACCGACCACCGCGCCGACCTCTACAGCCTCGGCTGTATCGTCTACGAGATGCTGACCGGCGAGCGGCCGTTCGTCGGCGCATCGGCGATGAGCGTGATCTACAAGCATGCGCATGCGCCGCGCCCGCGCCTCAATCACGGCCTCGAGAAGCTGCAGGCGCCTCTCGATCGAATGCTCGCGATCCGGCCGCAAGACCGCTACCAGTCGGCGCGCGCGCTGCTCGAGGACCTCAACAGCCTGCTGCTGTAGGAGCGAGCTTCGCTCGCGATCTTTCTCGGAATCGCGAGCGAAGCTAGCTCCTACAAGGGCGCGTCGCGAGCGAAGCTCGCTCCTACAAGGGCGCGTCGCGAGCGAAGCTCGCTCCTACACGACCGTGTCGAGCGCGAATCCCGATTCGTCCCAGCGCACCACGCTGCCCTGCTCGTACCACGCGCCGAGAACGATGCGCGCCGCGTCGTGGCCGTCGAGCGTGAAGCGGTGGATGCCGGGCCGGTGCGTGTGGCCGTGCAACAGTGTCCGGACGCCGAAATCGCGCATGGTGCGCGCGACCGTCGCCGTATTGACGTCCATGATCGTCTCGGACTTGCCTGCAATCTCCGCCTGACTCAGTGCGCGCAAGTCGGTGGCGATTCTACGGCGCTCCGCAAGGGATTTGGCCAAGAAATCGCGCTGCCAGCCGGCGTCGCGCACGGTGGCGCGCAACGTCATGTAACGCGTATCGTCGGTACACAAGAGATCGCCGTGCGTGAGCAGCAGTTGCTCGCCGTAAATGTCGATCGTCTCGTAGTCGCCGAGTAGACGGCATCCCGTGCGCGTTGCGAACCCTGCGCCGACGAGAAAATCGCGATTGCCGTGCATGAAGAAGCACGCGACACCCGACCGCGTGAGATCGGCAAGCGCCGCGATGATCGGCAGAAGCCGCGGATCGTCGTCGTCGTCGCCGACCCACGCCTCGAACAAGTCGCCGAGGATGTAGACTCGCTCGGCGCGGCGCGCGTCGTGCTGCATCAAATCGATGAATCGCCGCGTCGCGTCGGGGCGCTCCGGATCCAGGTGCAGATCGGAGATGAACAGCACGGCCATACGCCGGCTACTCGGTGAGCAGGATCATGCGCTCGATCGTGATCGGCATCACCGGAACGTTGCGGTCGAACTCGCCGCCCGCACCCGTCGGCACGTAACCGATTTCGTCGAGCACTTCCATGCCCTCGACCACCTTGCCGAACACGGCATACCCCCATCGCGTCGGCCGCGGATTGAGGTCGAGATTGTCGGCCAGGTTGATATAGAACTGCGTGGTCGCCGAGTGCGCTTCCGTGGCGCGCGCCATGCCGACCGTGCCGCGCAAGTTGCTCAGGCCGTTACCCGACTCGTTGACGAGGTTGCCCTCCGTCGGCTTGAGCGTGAGATCGACCGTGTAGCCGCCGGCCTGTGCGACGAATCCCGGCACGACGCGATGAAATATGGTGCCGGCATAGTGACCGGACGTGACGTGGAGCAGGAAATGTTCCACGGTGAGCGGTGCCCGCCCCCGATCGAGCTCGATGACGAATTCACCGTGATTCGTGACGACACGCACGCGCGGATTGGTGGACACCTCGAAGGTCTCCTGGGCGAGCGACGCGAAAGAAGCCAGGAGCATGGTCGAGAGAATGATCGTTAGCCGCACTTTTGTAAGCTCTCAACGGGCTGACGGCGCATGATAACCCCATCCCGCATCGCTGCGACCTTGTCGTGGGGACGTCTTATTCGTAGGAGCGAGCTTCGCTCGCGATGCGCCCTTGTAGGAGCGAGCTTCGCTCGCGATGCGCCCTTGTAGGAGCGAGCTT
>DATCIQ010000216.1:0-2660 GCA_036507635.1 Gammaproteobacteria bacterium | reverse complement strand
TCGCACGAGCTCAGAGTGCACGTGAAGGGCGCGCTCGCGAACGGCGTCACGCCGCTCGAGATTCGCGAGATCTTGCTGCACACGATGGTCTATGCCGGCATCCCGCTCGGCGTCGACGCGATGCGTAACGCCGCCGAATCGCTTGCCGAGGCAGGCGTCGATCTCGATAAACTTTAAGCGAAGGCATACAACATGACGGCACCTTTGCGCGTCGGCTTCGTCGGCATCGGCAACATGGGGCGGCCGATGGCGAAAAACATCGTCGCGTCAGGCTACGCGGTGAGCGTCTACGACGCGGATCAGGCGCGGGCCGCGCGTTTCGCCACTGAGCACGACAGTACGGCTGCGGCCTCACCCGAGGCGCTCGGCCGCGCGTCGGATCTCGTGATCACGATGCTGCCGGCCGGCGGCGACGTGCGCGACGTCGTGCTCGGCACCGACCGCGGCGGCGTTGCTGCGACGCTCACGCGAGGCGGCGTCGTCGTCGATATGAGCTCGTCGGATCCCGTCGGCACGCGCGAGCTCGGCCGCGAGCTCGTCGCGCGCGGCATCGCGCTCATCGACGCCCCTGTGTCCGGGCTCGTGCCGCGTGCCGAAGCGGGCACGCTCACGATCATGATCGGCGCGGACGATGAGGCTGCGTTCGCGGTCGCGGAGCCGGTTTTGAAGCGTCTCGGTGAGCGATTGATCCGGGTCGGCTCGCTCGGCGCCGGCCACGCGATGAAGGCGCTCAACAACTTCGTGGCCGCCACGGCGTTCACGGCGACGGCGGAAGCCCTGATCGTCGGCAAGCGCTTCGGGCTCGATCCGCGCGTGATGGCGCAAGTGCTGAACGTATCCACGGGCCGGAGCTTTCACTCCGACGTCAGCTTCCCCGATCACGTGCTCACGCGGCGCTTTGCGACGGGTTTCACGCTCGGTTTGCTCGCGAAGGACGTGCGTATAGCCGGCGATTTGAGCGCCGCCGTCGACGCGAGCACGCCGCTCATCGAGCTCGTGACGCGGCTCTTCGCCGAAGGGCGCGACGAGATCGGCGCCGATCAGGACAACTCGGCCATCATCAAGTTGTGGGAACGCCGCAACGGCGTCGTCGTCGAAGGCTGAGCAACCAGAGTGGCCACAGAAGCAGCGGACTCTCTCCCCGCCGAGCCGACGGCGGATCGGCGTAAGCTTCGGCGCATCGTGTTCGGCACGTCGGCCGGCACGATTTTCGAGGCGTACGACTTCATTCTGTTCGGCTCGCTCGCACCCGTCATTTCGCGGTTGTTCTTCGCGGCCGTCAACGAAACGGCCGCGTTCATCTTTACGTTGCTCACGTTCGCGGCCGGCTTCGCCGTGCGGCCACTCGGAGCGCTGTTGTTCGGTCGCATGGGCGACAAGACGGGACGCAAGAAGGCATTCATCATCACGATCACGCTGATGGGCCTGTCGACGTTCGCGATCGGGCTGCTGCCGACGTATGCGTCGATCGGCATACTCGCGCCGATCTTGCTGATCGCGCTGCGCATGGTCCAGGGGCTTGCTTTCGGCGGCGAATACGGCGGCGCCGTCGTCTACACCGCCGAGCACGCTCCGCAGGGGCAGCGCGGGCTATACGTCGGCTGGATTCAAACGGCGGCCGGCTTTGCGCTATTCATGTCGTTCCTCGTGATTTTCTTGACGCGCTCGGCCGTCGGCGAAGCGACCTTCGAAGCATGGGGCTGGCGCATCCCATTCCTGATCTCGATCGGCCTGCTCGTGATCTCGTTGTGGGTGCGTCTCACGCTCGAAGAGTCGCCGATGTTTCGCAAGATGGTCGCAGAAGGGCGAAACTCGAAGCGGCCGCTCAAGGAAGCATTTCTCGAGTGGCCGAATTTGCGGCTCGTGCTCAAGGTCCTGTTCGGCCTCATGGCCGTGCAGGGCGTGCTTTTCTATACGGCGCATTTTTACTCGCAGTTCTTTCTCACGCAGATTCTCAAGGTGGACGGCGCTACCGTGACGTTCGTGATGATGGTCGTCACGGCGATCAGCGTGTTTCTTTATCTCTTCTTCAGTTGGCTGTCGGACCGCATCGGACGCAAGATCGTGATCTTGACGGGCACGATTCTCTCGGTCGTTACGGCATTTCCGTTGTTCCATGCACTCGCCGATGCGGCCAATCCCGCCGTGGCCGCGGCGCAGCGGGCGGCGCCCGTCACCGTCGTTGCCGACGCAAGCGAGTGCTCGCTGCAGTTCGACCCCGTCGGTCAAGCGGCCTTCGTATCGTCGTGCGACATCGCCAAGAGCACGCTCGCGCGCCGCGGCGTGAGTTACAACAACGCGGCCGCGTCGCCCGCAACCTTGGCTGCAGTACGCATCGGCGAGAACGTCATCGAGAGTATCGAAGGCCGCGGCCTCGAGCCCGCGGCGCTCGCGGCCGCGCGCAGCGAGCTCGAGGGCCGGCTGACGGCAGCTCTCGCGGCCGCCGGCTACCCCGAGCGCGCCGACCCCGCCGCCGTGAACGTGCCGCTCGTCACGGCGATCATCTTGGCTATGGTCACGTTCGCCGTCATGGTGTACGCGCCGATGGCGGCCATGGCCATCGAAATCTTCCCGACGCGCATCCGGTATTCCGCGTTGTCGCTGCCGTATCACATCGGCTCCGGTTGGTTCGGCGGCTTTTTGCCGGCGATTGCCTTCGC
>DATCIQ010000215.1:0-13016 GCA_036507635.1 Gammaproteobacteria bacterium | reverse complement strand
GCGTGGGACGGCCGCTGGACAGAGGACCCCGAAGGAGCGCCGTGAAAGGAACCGTGGGCCATGACTGTCGCGTTCGCTATGTACAACCGACGCGGTTACGACTGCCGAGGCGCTCGCCGCGAGCGCAGCCCCTGATGCACGACGAGGGCCGTCACTTGCCCGCCTTCCGTGACGAAAGCGATCTCGGCATCTTCGTCCGCGAAGAAAAACCTGCCGTCGACGCCGGCGTGCAATTCGGTCTTGGTCTGCCCCATGGCCTGCCACATTAGCCGGTCGTTCTCGAGCGTGATCGTCACGTTGTAACCCGGCGGAACCTTGTAGGTACCCGCGTACCGAGCCAGCGCCTCCCGAGGCAGCAGGATCCCGACGCTCCGATCGGCGCTCGTGGGTTGCGGCAAGGCGGCGCTCGCCGCCGGGACCGCGGGCGCCGCAGCCGCGGTGCTCGAGCGGCGGCGGCGGAGCTCGGCCAGGTTGTCCACGGCCGTCTTGTAGTAGCGAGGCGAGATCCGCACGGCCTCGGCAAGTAGGCGCTCGGCAGCGACGTAGTCGCCGTCGAGCATCGCGATGTATCCGACGTCGTTGAGCGCCACGTGCCGCTCCGCGGTGCGCGACAGCGTCCCGATCGCCATCGTGTATTGCCGCTCACGCGCGTATAGCAGCCCGAGGTTCTGCCAGGCGCGCTCGTAATCCGCATCGAGCTCGACGGCCGCGCGGAAGTCTGCTTCCGCCCCTTCGAGGTCCCCGGCGAGATACTTCGAATAGCCACGGTTATTGAAGATGGCCGGCGACTGCGGCTGAAGCGCGAGTGCCGTGCTGTAGTGCTCAACCGCGGCCGCGTAGTCGTTGCGCATGTCCGCGATCACACCCAGCATGTTGTGCGCGCGCCAGAGCCCCGGGTCGGCCGCGACGGCGCGCTCGAGCAGCGGAGCCGCGGAATCCATGTCGCGCGCATCGAAAGACCGCCGTCCCAGCCCTTGCAAAGCCAGGGCATGCGCGGGGTCGATCTCGACCGCCCGCGCGTAGGCCCGGCTCGCGAGCTCCACGTTCCCGCGGCGCTCGTGAATCGCGCCGATTCGATACATCGATTCGTCGTCGGCCGGGTCGAGCTTGGCGGCTTCGACATACATATAGAGCGCCAGATCCAGGTTTTGCTCGCCCAGAGCCCGCACAGCGCGCGAGCGCGCGTCGTCGGCGGACTCCACGGGAAGCTCTGTCGCGAAGACGGTCTCGGGCTGTCCTTCATAGAGCTCCCCGATTCCCTGGGCCGACGGCTCGGACACGACATTGGGAGCCGATGCGCAGCCCCCGAGTATTCCCAGTGCGGCGATACCTATCGCCCGTATTGCGAGCTTCATCTGTCCTCCTTGCGCCTCGTTGCGTGTTCACAGCTGCTGGAACACGGAAATGATCCGGATCGCGGCCGGACCGACCGCGACGATGAAAAAGGATGGGAAAAGGCACAGCACGAGCGGAAAGATCATCTTCGTGCCGATCTTGGCCGCCTGCTCCTCGGCCTTCTGCATGCGCTTGTCGCGAAACTCCTCGGAGTAGACGCGCAGTGCATCCGCGACGCTCGTGCCGAAACGGATCGTCTGAACGAGCAGCCCCACGAGTCCGCTGATGTCCTCGACGCCGGTGCGCGTGGCGAGATTCCGGAGCGCAACGGGACGCTCGAGACCCGCGCGGATCTCGGCGTTCACGAGGGCAAGCTCCTGGGCGAGGTCCGGATGGCTGACCTCGAGCTCGCGTGCGACGCGCTCGATCGCGGGCGAGAGGCCGAGACCCGATTCGACGCAGACGACGAGGAGATCGAGCGCATCGGGGAAGGCATTGCGCAGCCGCTTGATCCTGCGCGCTCGGAGCGTGTTGAGCACGACGTCCGGCAATCTCACGCCGATGAACGCGACAAACAGAACGATGAAGACCACGGCATTCGTCGAAAGCTGCGGCGCCCAGCGCGCCGCGACGAATGCGATTAGCGGCAGAACGACAGCCAGCAATGCTTTGATGCCGTAGAAGTGCCGAAACGCCTGCCGCGAGCGGAACCCCGCTTGGAGAAGACGCCGCTGCGTGGAGTCGCGCTCGTCCGCCTGAGCCGGCACGACGTACTTCGATACGGGGTCGATGAATCGCGTGAGATCGACCGGGCGCTCAGCGTCACCGACACCCTCAAGCGCCGTCGCCTGGGCGAGCCGGCGGCGGACCGGATCGGCGGCTCCGGCGACGAGCAACGAGACGCCGTAGGCGAGCAAGCCGACAGTGACGCCGATGGCGGCGACGAACGCGAGAACCGTCGTGGTCTCGACGTCCGTGCCGATCATCGTGCTCAAGGCATTGAGTATTTCCATGACGTGGTCTTTCCTAGACGTCGATACGAATGATCTTGCCGATCCAAAGCAGCCCGACGATGCCCGAGATGAAGCCGTACGCGACGAGCTTCTGGCCGAAGTCGTCGTTGAGCAGCGTCGGCAGGTAATCCGGCGTCGTGAACCAGATGACGGCAAAGAGCACGAGCGGCACGAGTGCCAGCACCCACGCGGACAGGCGGCCCTCGGCCGAGAGCGTCCTGACCTTGCGCTCGAAGCGGAAACGCCCGCGGATCACGTCGCTGATCTTGCCGAGCACCTCGGCGAGATTGCCGCCCGTTTCTTTCTGCACGAGCACGGACGTCACGAGGGCCATGACCGGCACGCTCGGTACGCGTTGTAGGAGCCCGAGCATCGCGCGCCGCACGTCGTTACCGTAGTTCAAGTCCGCGAACGTCATCCTGAATTCCTTGCCCAGCGGGTCGCGCATCTCCTCGCTGACGAGCTTGATCGCACCGCTGAACGGATGACCCGCGCGCAGCGCGCGCTTCATCATGTCCACGGCGTCCGGTAGCTGCTCTTCGAAGGTTTGGATGCGACGCGTTCGGGCGCGCGTGATCTTGAGGAAGGGCATGGCTGCGGCGGCCGCGGCGGCGATCAAACTGATGATCGGGTGATGCGAGAACGCCCAAGCGGCGAAGCCGCCGGCGGCGCCGAGCACGGCGGCCAGCAGGACGACACGGTGCGCCAAGAACGAGTGACCCGCCTGCTCGATCAGTCCGCTCAGGGACTCCATCATCGGCAGACGCTCGAGCGCGCGCTCCCACGGCCCGAGATCGCGAAGGTATTTCTCGCGCAGCAGCGAAGAGAACGACTGTTGGCCGAGCTCGAGCTCGATGTCCTTGAGCCGCTTCTTGAGCTTCTTGCGCGTCTTGTTGCTTTCGCCGAAGACCGGAATGACGAGCGCCTGCGTGAGCAAGAACACCATCACAAAGATCATCGCGATGAAAAGCATGGCTCCGTCTGACATGGGCACTCCCCTTTAGAACATTCCGCCGCCGAAGAGACTGATCGGCAAATCGATCGCCTTCGCGATCAGCTCCTTGTGGAAGGAAGGCACGACCCCCGTAGGCTTGAGCGCTCCTAGCACGCTGCCGTCCGCCGCCTTCCCCGTGCGGTCGAACGCGAAGAGCTCCGACATCGTGATCATGTCGCCTTCCATGCCGTTGATCTCCTGGATGCTGACGACGCGCCGCCGGCCGTCCTCGTGCCGCGCGACCTGGACGACGACGTCGATCGCGGACGCGATTTGCTCGCGCATGACCTTGGTCGGAAAGCTGATTCCGGTCATCGACACCATGTTCTCGACGCGGCTCAACGCGTCGCGGGGCGTGTTCGCATGAATCGTCGTCAGCGAGCCGTCGTGACCGGTGTTCATGGCCTGCAGCATGTCCAAAGCCTCGGGACCGCGAACCTCGCCGACGACGATCCGGTCCGGCCGCATGCGCAAGCTGTTGCGCACGAGGTCGCGCTGATTGACCTCGCCCTTGCCCTCGATGTTGGGCGGCCGCGTCTCGAGCCTCACGACGTGGGGCTGTTGGAGCTGAAGCTCGGCCGAGTCCTCGATCGTGACAATGCGCTCGCTCTCGGGAATGAAGCCCGACAGGATGTTCAAGAGCGTCGTCTTGCCGGCGCCCGTGCCGCCGGAGATGAGCACGTTCAGGCGCCCGCGGACGACCGCCTCGATGACCTGCGCCGCCTGCTCGGTGATCGAGCCGAACTCCACGAGCTCTTTCATGCTGAGCGACTCGACCGTGAAGCGGCGAATCGACATCATCGGCCCGTCGACCGCAAGCGGCGGGATGATCGCGTTGACGCGCGAGCCGTCCTTGAGCCGCGCGTCGACCATCGGCGAGGACTCGTCGATGCGCCTCCCGACGCCCGAGACGATTCGATCGATGATGTTGAGCAGATGCGCGTTGTCGTTGAAGCGCACGTCCGTGAGCTCGAGCCGGCCGCGCCGCTCGACGTAGACCTGGTTCGGTCCGTTGACGAGGATATCGGCGACCTTCTTGTCCGCGAGCAGCGGCTCGAGCGGACCGAGACCCATGACCTCGTCCTCGATGTTCTTGAGCACGCGCCGGCGCTGCTCCACGTTGAGCGGAGCCGACTCCTCCTCGAGCAGGCGGCGCCCGGTCTCCCGGATCTGCTCGCGCGCCATCGCCTCCTCCATGGCGCTCAGGAGCGTGAGATCGATGACCTTGAGGAGCCGATCATGGATCCGGATCTTCCACTCGCGCTCGAGCGTCGATAGCGACTTCGCGGCGGCCCCGCCGGAGGCCGACCCTTCTCCTTCGGCTGCGCGGTCTGAGCTCGTCGGCGGAAATTCCCTTAGGTTTGAGACCATGATTCCTTCCTCAACAGATTCGACAATGCCTTCCCAATAAAGCCCTTCTCGGTCTTGGCCGACGAGCCGCCGAGCTCAGTCTCCAGAGCGACCAACGCCTTCGTGACGGCGGACGTCCGCGCGTGCTCGTACATCGGGACGCCGAGATTGATGCTCTCGGCAACCAACTTGTAATCGCTAGGCACGACGACCACTTCGACGCCGTGGAGCGCGCGCTTGATGTCGTCGAGACCAATTGCGGCGTTCTTCTCGCAGCGATTCACGACGACGAGCACGCGCTCCTTGCGCACGCCGTGGGCGCTGAAGAGCTGCAACATGCGCGCTGCGTCGCGCATGTGGCTCAAGGTCTGCTGCACGACGAGCACGATCCGGCTCGCGCGCTGCAAGACTTGGAGCGCATGAGCGTCGAGGCGGCGCGGCATGTCGACGATCGTATGGCCGTAGTGGGCCGACATCTTGTCGAGCAGTTGCCCGAGCTCGGCCGCCTTCGCGCCGCCCTCTTGGATCGCGCTCTCGGGCTGTGGCGCCAGCAGCCGTAGCCCGCTCTCGTGCTGCGTCATGTACGCGTCGAGCGCGACGGCATCGAGATCGTCGACGGACTCGAGCGCCTGCATGAGGCCGTGCCGGAGCTTCGTATCGAAATACTGCGCGAGACCCTCGAACTGCATGTCGAGACTGACGAGCGCGGTGGTGTGCCCCGAGACCGTCGTCAACATGTGCGCGACGTTGCATGCGAGAAAGGTCGCGCCGCTGCCGCCCTTCGCGTTGACGAACACTGTCAAAGCGCTCGACTGCTCGCTCGACTTTCGCACGAACTGAACGGATACACGATCGATGCTCGCGATCAGATCCTCGAGCGTCACCGCGCCCTGGAGGAAATCACGGGCGCCGGCCTGCATGGCGAGACGCATCGTTTGCGTGTCTACGGCCTTCGCGAGGACGATCAACGGCGGACGTGTGTCCGACTGCACCTCGCCGAGGGCCGCGAGATCATGGTGTCCTTGGTCGTTGAGCAGCATGACGACGACGTCCGGGATGAAGTCGAGCCCCCAGAGCGGATCGGCGTGACCGTTCTCGATGTGCCGGGCGTCGATCCGGTAGGCGCCGCGCGACGCGAGCGCACCCGCGAGCTCCATGAGCGCGGGCTTGGAGCGGCTGGCGATCAAGACACGTAGCTTCGAGTGCATCGACTATTTCCTTTCTGGCTTCAGCACGGCTGGACCGTTCCTTCGCGCGGCACGCCGAGGCTCTCGCGGCGCAACGTCGTCGCGAAGCCCGGCGTATTGATGAGCTGCGGAACGAAGGGAATCAGCATCTGGTGCTGAAAGCCGACGATCCGGGTCCGGACGAAGTGAATCTGGCCGAAGTTCGTGACCGGATCGGCGATGACGGCGCCGTTCTGTGCGAGATACTCGAGCACGATGTTGTCCGCGGTCAGGCCGCCGACGATCGTGCTCGCGGTGCCGCCGTCCGGATACGCGAACATCGCGACCTCGACGATCGCCGGGTCGTTGATCGGGCAAACGGCCGCCATGCGCGCCGCGCGGCGCGTCGACTCGCCGAGAGCGTTCACCACGAACATGGCGCGGCCCACCTCGATGACCCCGAAAAGGACGAGCATGACGGCCGCGCCGATGAACGCGAACTCGACGGTCGTCGCGCCTCGTTGCAGACGGCTGCTCATAGGGCCCTCATGACCACGGAGGCCTGCATGTTGAAGCTTAACGACAACGCCGAGCCCAGGCCGAAGTCCGGCAGCGCGGAGCCGAACAGGGGCTGGTAGGGATAAGCGACGTCGACCCGGATCTCGCCCGGCGCACTGTTGACGAGCGTGACCTGCGAGACCGCGAGACCCTGCAGGATCGGCAAGCCCGTTCCGGCCGTGTTGCCGAAGACCACGAGCTTCTGCGTCTGGTCGGTCAGCTGCGAGTCGATGTTGACCGTTTGCGTCGTTCCGAGCAGCGCGTATGAAGCCGCATAGCGCGCGCCGTCGCGGACCGCCTTGGTCAACGCGTTGTAGCGGACGAAGGCCCGGCCGAGCTCGGCCACGCCGAGGATCAGGAGAAGGATCAGCGGCAGGATGATCGTGAACTCGACCATTGCGATGCCTTGCTCTCGTTGTCCTCTACTGCGCGTCATGTCGGCGTCCATCACGAGTCCGAGCTCGAGAAATCCCTGTAGAGCTGGATCACATAGGGTCCGGGAATCGTCGTCGGCTCGGGACCGGCCATGCCGCCCGTGCGGCAGTCCTCGAGAAACTCGCCGTAGATGTGCGACTCGTTGCCCTTCTGCTCGGCTTGCTGGAGCAGGAAGAAACAGCCGAACCCGAGTAAGTCCACCTGGCCCTGGCCGTTCGTCGTCGTCGAGCAGTCACCGATCGCAACCGTGAGCTCGCGACGCTGTAACGCCCCGTAGCCTTCGGGCGCCAGTTGATGATCCCAGTTCGGCTCGGCCACTCGATCGGAGTAATCCTGATAGCCGCCGAAAGCGATGTCGTCGCCGCTTGTGATGACCTCGGCGCCCTGCGAGATCGTGTCGGTCTCGGCGTCGTAAGTGAGCGGAGGCACGGGCTGCTGCGTCACGACATCCGCGGGGTAGGTCGCCTGCATGCCGGCCAGCGGACCCATCCAATCGCCGAAGCGCGTGTTGAGCCCCTGCACGACCGGGCCGACCTGGTTGCCGGGCGCCGTCTCGACGACGTCGCCGTCGAACATGCAGCCGTCGTAGCCGCCGGCCATGTTGTTGCGGACCACGTTCGCGCCCTGGCCGCCGAGCTGGATCAGCTGGAAGTTGCCGGGACCGACCTCCCAATCGCCCGACGTCGTGCTCGTCTTGAGCACTTGGGGCTGGTGAGCCGTGTAGCCGAAGAACGGGGCCCCGGCGTCCGGATCCCCGCAAACCATCATCGGCATCAGATTGCAGGCGCTGTTGATCGTCGGGCTCGGCCCGGCGACCGCGGAGGCGCCGACGCGTTTGTCCTCGAACCCGAGCACGCGGATGAACCAGGCAGGAAGCGTGAAATCCATCGCCCGCACGCGAACGTAGGCGGCCGGCTCCGAGCCCGGCACGAACGGGTCGAGCGTGCTCGAGAACTCGACGGTCACGTCGATGCCGTCCGCGGCGTACTGCTCAGCGAGCTCGTAGTTGCCGGCGCTGTTCGCATTGCCAGCGAACATCGAGAACGCCGCAGCCTCGGCGACGGCGACGTCCGCCGTCTCGTCGAGCGTCTTGGCCGCGCTCAACGCGGCCGCGTCGACGGTGTTCTGCAGACGCGTCTTGTTGAGCATCGCATGGCCGCTGTCGAGCGCGAGACCCGCCATGCCGATGATGACGAGCATACCGATCGTAAAGAGGACCATGGCCGCGCCACGCTCGGCGGCGCGCGGCGCCGGCCTTCCTTGGCGGCTACGGGGCTGCATTAGCGCTGGCCTCCTCCCAACCCGATCACGATCTCGTTGCTGACCGACTCGGGCGAAGCGACCGCGCCGCGATACTCTTCGAGCACGCCTTCGAGCAGCTGCCCATCGGTGCTGTCCACCGGCTCCGCCGACGGTGCCGTGAGCGTGCTCGGGTCGTAGGTCTGTGCGCTGATCATCTGCCGCACCGACTCGCCGAAGTTGCTCTCCGTCTGCGTGGGTCCGGCGCAGGCGCCGAGCGCCGACGCCGTAAGCCCGAGCGCGATCATTTTCATTGTCGTATTCATGCGCATGTCCTCGTTTACTCGATTTCGTGGCCGAAGCCGGATTCCACGCCGCCCGCTCGACCGGCAGTCGGCTCGCCTTCCGGGACGGCGTCCTCGCGCGGCCGACCCTCGAGGCGGCCCATGAGGTAGAACTCCCTGGCGTTCGGCTCGATGAAATCATCCGTCGGCAAGCGGATCCGATCGTGCGGCAGCGGCCTCGCGAGTCGCGGCGTCACGAGAATCACGAGCTCCGTCTCGCCCTTGATGAACTCCTGGCTGCGGAAAAGGTTGCCGAGAAGCGGAATGCTGCCGAGCCCCGGGAACTTGTGGACGATCTCGCGCAGGTCCTCGCTAATGAGGCCGGCGATACCCATCGTCTGGCCGTCCATGAGCTCGACGGTCGCGCTGGCGCTGCGCTTGACGAGCGACGGAACGAGGAACGTGGACGTCGTGCCGTCCGCCGTTACCGCGACGTTGCTCGTATCCGCAAGCTCGCTGACGCTGATATTGAGCTTGAGATTGACGTGTCCGGAACCGAGCACGACGGGCACGAACCGCAAGCCGACGCCGAACTCCTTGAACTCTATGGTGATGCCGTTGACGCCCTGCGGCACGGGTATCGGGAACTCGCCACCCGAGAGGAACTGGGCTTCCTGGCCGGACAACGTCGTCAACGTCGGCTCCGCGAGGATCTTCGCGAGACCGTTCTCCCGCGCCGCGTCGAGCGTGAGGTTCAAGAGACCGTTGCCCGTCAGTAGGCTCGCGAAAAAGCCCGTATCCCGAATGCTCAGCGGGTTCGGCATGAACTCGTCGATCACGGGCCCGAAGGGCGCCGCTTCGTCGAATATCGGGATCCGCACGTTGCCCGGCGCGAACTCGGCGTCGGGGAACGTCGCGCCGCCGTTCACGGCCCCGACGTTCCAACGGCTGCTGCCGACGTCGATGCCGTTGAACTGCATGTCGAAGCGCCGCAGCTGCGAGCGCGCGATCTCGGCCACCTTCACCTCGAGCATGACCTGCTGGGCGCCTGCGACCTGCATGAGATTCACGATCTCGCCGCCCGTTCGGTCGTCACTGCTGCCCGCCTGCTGCTGCTCGAACGCCTGCTCTTCGACGGGCGTACCGATCTGCGCAAGGTAGCCGCGCGCGACCTGAAGGGCCGCGTTCATGTTCGCGACGCTCGATACCGAGCCCGCGAGCACGATCGAGCGCTGCGCCGCGTAGACCTCGATCTGCTCGTTCGGCATGAGCTCGTAGAGCTTTTGCTTGAGCCCGTCGAGATCGTGCGTGACCTCGACGGCGACCGAGCCGATCAGACGATCGTCGTTGTCCCAGAGCAGGACGTTCGTCGTGCCGAGATCCTTGCCGAGCACGTAGAGCTCGCGCGCGCGCAGAACCAAGATGTCCGCGATGTCCGGGTTGCCCACGGATACGCGCTCGATCGTGACGGTCGAGGCGAGCACGCGCGACTTGTAAAGCGGCACGCTCAGCGCCATGTCTTCCGTGAATTGGCCGGAAATCTCCTGCACGAGCTGCGCGCTCGCGCTCGCGGTTGCGAGCATCAGCGCGATGAGCAGCGGCGCCTTGAACTTTTTCCTATTCATCTTCTGATCCTCGATTGCTCTCATTTGGCGCGCTTAGGACCTCGCACGCTCGGTAGAAACGTTGGTGCCGCGGATGATCGTGATCGAACGCGGGCGGGGCGCGGCTGCCGGCCGCGGCGCAGGCGGCGGCGCCTGAACGGGCGGGGACGCGGGCTCGGGCTCCGCCTCGGCGACGACGACCTCGTCGTCGAGCGGGTTGCGCAGCGCGAGCTGAATGGAGCCTTCTTCTTTCGCCTTGACGAGCGCCTCGGCCTGCACCGGAGTCACCTCGAGCGTTACGGCACGCACGATCACGGGCTCGTTGCGCTCGCTCGCGGCGGTCTGGTCGACGGCGAGCACCTTGACGTCGCGGACGATCGTCTCGGCGGTCGCGCGGCGGCCGTCCACTCGGCGGCTCGCGAGCACGTCAACGCGGTTGCCGGGCAGCAGGAAGCCGCCGACGCCGATGACGTCGTCGACGCGGACCGTGACTGCGCGCATTCGCTCGCTGACGAGCGCGGCGAGTGTGGCCCCGTCGCCTTGATCGACGAATCTCTCCTTCATGAGGATCTCGCCGGAAACGACGGGCTGCACCGTGACGCGATCGAGCACCTCCTCGATGCTCGCGAACGAGCCCGGCGGCACGAACTCCGCGGGCATCTCGAGCAGCTTGACGTGGCGCTGCTCGACTTTCGTTCCGAAGGGAATGGCGAGATCCGCGGCCACCACGGTCGCCATCTGCACCTCCGGAATTTGCCCGGCATGCTGGACCCAGTTGCCCGCCATCCACGCGGCGATGGCGCCCATCACGAGCGACGCCAAGATCATGAGAAATGCACGCTTCTTAACCATGTCGTACTCCTCGCTCCGGTACCGATCGCGGCCGGAAGCCGTCCTTGTTCACTGAAACGAAATACGTATCCCAAGCCCACGCCATGAGCTCTCGCGTGAGCCGCGGCGGGGCACCCGCGTATCCGGCCTTGTCGAGCGCCATGTCGATGAGATCGCGCGGATGGCAGGGCAAAAGCGGAATCTGGTGCTTCGCGTGCAGTTCTGTCACCGTGAAGTGGACGAGCGCGGAATCGAACGGAACGTTGCGCTCCGCGCAGACGTCGGCCCAGATCCGCTCGTAGTCTTCGGCCGTGATGTATCCGCAATAGATCTTGTGGCCGATGCGGCGCAGGAAAGCCTCGTCCGCGAGGTCGAGCGGATGCAGATTCGACGAGAACACGAGAACCACGTCGAATGGTGTGACGAAATGTCTGCCCGACCCGAGCGCGTGGTAGTCACGGCGCTCGTTCATCGGCACGATCCAGCGGTTCAGGAGCGCGTCCGGCGAGACCTTCTGGCGGCCCAAGTCGTCGATGACGAACATGCCGCTGTTGGCCTTGAGCTGTAGCGGCGCTTCGTAGCGCCGCGTCGTCGCGTCGAACCGCACATCCAGCAGGTCGATCGTGAGCTCGCCGCCGGTGATGATCACGGGTCGCTCGCAGGCGACGTAGCGGGCGTCGTGACTGCGTTCGAGCACGTGGCTCGGCCGAGGCGCGAGATCGACGGTCTCGTGCAGAATCGGATCGAACACCTGCACGATCGTTTCGTTGACGGAGATCGCGTGTGGAATCAGCACGACGTCGCGGAACAGGCGCGCAAGGCGATGCGTGACATAAGTCTTGCCCGTGCCCGGCGGGCCGTAGATGAACACGGGCCGGCCGGAGTTGATCGAGATCCCGAACTGATCCGCCGTGCGCTCCGCCATGACCATGCCCTCGAACACGGCGCGCACCGCATCCGGCTCGAAGCGGCGCCCGTGGACGGACTGGGCAGTGACGGCCTTGGTATAGTCGGCGAGCGGGACCGGCGCCGGGCCGACATAGCCGCTGCGCATGTAGGCATCGAGTGCGGTGCTGCGCCCGTGCTCGGTCAGCGCGAACGGCAGGCTGCCGCTGCCTTCGGGACGAGGCTTGATCTCTACGCGCGCCTCGCGGCGCATGAAATTGAGCACGCGCTCGACGATCGGCCCCGGAAGCGCGATGCGTTCCGAGAGCTCGGCGAGCGTCAGTGTCCCGGCGCTATGCAGGTGCTTGGCCAGGAGATCCGCGAGCAGCCGCTCGCTCAAGCCCGTTGCGGAGAGATCCTGCGGGCGCGGGGCGAGCGCCGCAAGCCGGGTCTCGGCGGTGAGCTCGGTCACCGACGCGGCGGCCGTGGGGTGGATGACCATGCTCATGCCCACACTGCGCGATGAAGGACGGACGGCTCCGGAAGGAGCACGACGAGAGCCGCGCCGAGCGCGATGGCGACAGCATAGGGGATGCGGCCGCGTGCCGTGCCGCCAGGCACGAGAAACGCGCGGCCGAAAACTCGAAGCTCGGTGCCGAGGCGCATCGACGTGCCGGCGATCAGTGCGCCGATCACGAGCGAGACTGCGCAGGCGAGCAGGCCCGTCCATGGGCCAACGAAGGTTCCAACGGCCGCCATGAGCTTGACGTCGCCGGCTGCCATGCCGCCCCCGATATACAACGGGAGAAAGCAGAGCAGGCATGCCACGAGACCGAGGACGCCGAAGACGAGCCCGCCACCGGCCGGCAACGTGCTCTGCGCAAGAAGCCCCACGAGCGCGCCGCCGAAAACGAGGCCGTTCGGGATGCGGTGCTCACGAAAATCCATGTACGCGGCGACGGCCAGCATCGCGAACAGCGGTGTCGCAATTGCCACACTTGTAGTTGTCATCGAGGTCACTCGGACACTTCTGGTTGATTGTTGTGCGCGTGGACTCGGCGGGGCGCGGGCCACCCCGCCGAGGGGTTGCCTGTTAGGTGATCGTAATCAGGCCAAGCGCCAAGCCGATCGCATTGATGACGCGGGCGACTTCCCGGCCGACCAACGCGAACGCCGCGATGGCGCCGGCACCGACGAGACCGCCGGCAATCGCGTACTCGACCGTCGTCAAACCCTTTTCGTCTTTGAGGAACCTCATGAACGCTTTCATTTTTCTTTTCTCCTTGGAGCTCGTGCACATGCACGTCGTTTTTGTTTGCGGC
>DATCIQ010000214.1:0-3132 GCA_036507635.1 Gammaproteobacteria bacterium | reverse complement strand
TTGATGCTGCGCACGGCCGTCTTGGAGTCCGTGCCTTCGGCGACTCTTGCGTGCAACGTCACCATCGGCCGCTCCTGGCTGATCGACCAGGCGTGCACGTGATGGACGTCTTGCACGAACGGCAGGGCTGCGCGGATGTCTCCTTTGACGGCCCGCACGTCGAAGCCGTGCGGCGAGCCTTCGAGCAGGATATGGCCGCTCTCGGCGACGACCTTCCACGCGGACCTCAAAATGATGAGCGCGACGAGCATCGAGAGCAGCGGATCGATCGGCATCCAGCCCGTCGTCAGAATCACGATCGAGGCGCTCACGGCCGCGATCGACCCCAAGAGATCGCCGGCAACATGCAGCGTCGCGGCGCGGATATTCAAGTTGCTGTCGTCGCCGCGGCGCAGGATCAAGAAGCCGATTATGTTGACCACGAGCCCCGCGAGCGCTACCCAGAGCATGACGCCGCCGAGCACGGTGATGGGCTCGCGTAAGCGTTGCACGGCCTCGATGAGGATCCAGGCCGCGATCGCAAACAGCGTAATCCCGTTGACGAACGCGACGAGCACGGAGAACCGGTCGAAACCGTAGGTGCGGCGCCAGTCGGCGGGCCGGCGCGTCAGGCGAAAGCCGACCCACGCGAGCGCGAGCGTCGCAAAATCGGTCAGCATGTGGCCCGCATCGGCCAAGAGCGCGAGCGAGCCCGAAATGACGCCGCCCGCGACCTCGGCGAGCATGAAGGTCCCGGTCAGGACCGCCGCGAGACCGACGCTGCGTTCGTTGGCGGTGTGCCTCTGCCGGTCGTCGCGATCGTGATGATGGTGCATGCTCGAGCCCACTGCGGCGCTCGGATTCTACCGGGCTGCGCAATTGACCGCCAGGCGCCCGCGTCGGATCATTGGCAAAAGACCGGGCCCCATTCCCCTTTGCTAAAAGCGCGCCAAAAACTCGGCAAGTACCGCATCGAGAGACGAATTTCCGATGGACCGATAGCAACGGTTTATCAAGCGCTCGACACCATTCACGGGACGCGCGTCGCGCTCAAGATTCCGCACGAAAGCAAGATGACCGAGTACTACCTCTCGGACTTCAAGCGCGAGGCGCGCCTCACCGCGCGGCTCGAGCACGCGAACATTTTGCCGATTCGCGACGCGTCTTACATCGACGGCCACTTTGTCGTCGCGATGCCGCTTGGAGATCTCTCGCTCGGTGAGCGTATGCGGCGGCGCCTCTCGACGGAGACTGCGCTCCAGTTGGCGGAGCAAGCGTTGGCGAGCGTCGCGCATGCGCATCGCTGCAAGGTCATCCATTGCGACATCAAGCCCGACAACTTCGTCGTTTTCCCGGGCAACCAGTTGCGGCTCACCGATTTCGGCTTCTCCAAGATCGCCATGCACACGTTGCGGGCTTCGGGCTCGGGGACCGTGGGCTATATCGCCCCCGAGCAGGCCGTCGGCCGGCCGATGTTCCAGTCCGACGTCTTCTCTTTAGGGCTCGTGCTCTATGAGCTTTTCTCGGGCTACCTGCCCGGATGGCCGTATACGTGGCCGCCGGAGAACATCGAGCGCGTGCGCGCCAGGCTCAACCCCAGGCTCGTCGAGTGGTTACGCCGGGCGATCGAGGTGCGTCCGGAGAAGCGCTACAAGAACGCCGCTGTGATGTACAAGGAGTTCAAGCGGCTACGCAACGGCGCTTCAAAAAAGAAGCGCCGCGCGAAACGCGGCCACGGTGCCGACGATCCTACGCTATGGCAGCACGTGCTGTTCAAGCAGTTTCAGCGCAAGTACAAGAAGACGCTCGACACGCGCTACCAGTGCAAGCACTGCGGCGGACCGCTCGCGGAGACGATGGTCGCGTGTCCGTGGTGCGGCACGTCGAGTAACTTCCGCGACGCCAAGACCGCGTATCCCGCCGAGTGCCCGCGCTGCCACCGCGGCGCCAAGCTCGACTGGCGTTTCTGCGGCTGGTGCTACGGGCCCGGGTTCGAGGTCACGACGACGCGGCGCTTCGCCGACCGGCGCTACTCGGGCCGCTGCGCCAACGAGAAATGCCGCGGAGATCTCATGCCGTTCATGCGCTACTGTCCGTGGTGCCGCACGAAGGTCAAGAAAGCCTGGAAGCTGCCCGGGAGCGCGTCCACGTGCCCGTCGTGTCACTGGGGCGTCGACCGTGACTATTGGCACCACTGTCCGTGGTGCAGCAAGGCGCTCGAGACGTGAGCGTCGAGATCGCACCGGCACATCTATATCTCGGCGACGAGGAGCGGCGCGACCTCGAGCTGCCGCAGGGGTTGGTCTGCGTGCGCAGCCTCCGCAGCCCCGACAAAGACGGCCCGAACGAGGACTCCGCCGCGGTCATTCCGATCGGCGCCACGGCATTGGTCGTCGCGGTCGCGGACGGCGTCGGCGGCGCGCCGAGCGGACGCGAAGCTTCGCGAATCGCCGTCGAGTCGTTGCTCGCGGCGCTCACCGTCCAGCCGCTCGACCCCGACCGCTTGCGCCACGCGATTCTCGACGCCGTCGAGGCAGCCAACAAAGCGATCCTCGAGATGGGACGCGGCGCGGCGACGACCATCGTCATCGCCGAGATCGTGTCGAACCAACTGCGCAGCTATCACGTCGGCGATTCGGAGCTCATTTCCGTCGGACAGCGCGGCCGCGTGAAGCAACGCATCATTCCACATTCGCCGACGGGCTTTGCGGTCGAAGCCGGGCTCATGAACGAGGAAGAAGCCGTCAAACACGATCAGCGGCACGTGCTGTTCAACGTCATCGGGGCGCCCGACATGCGCGTCGACATGGGCACGGCGGTCAAGATCGCAATACACGACACGGTGCTGCTCGCGAGCGACGGCCTGCTCGACAATCTCTTTGCCGACGAGATCATCGAGATCATTCGGAGGGGCCCGCTCGACGAGGCCGCCGACCGGCTCATGGAGGCGGCGCGCGAGCGCATGGTCACGGAGGACGGCACGAGCCCGTGCAAGCCCGACGATCTCACCGTCATCCTCTATCGCGCCGCGCGGAACTCGAGTCGCCGCAAACCGCTGCGCGCCGCGTAGGATCCGCCTCCGGCCGCGATCTTCTGAATCTTTGTAGGAGCGAGCTTCGCTCGCGAATATAAGAATCGCGAGCGAAGCTCGCT
>DATCIQ010000213.1:0-3270 GCA_036507635.1 Gammaproteobacteria bacterium | reverse complement strand
GATGGGCAGCGACTGGGCATTGCCGGGCGAGGACATCGTATTCGAAGGGCCCGATGACTTTGACAGCTGGGACCGATGCATCACGCGCGGCATGCCCTCGTCGATGATGCCGTATCGCTACAACGGCGGGTTCGCGATCAGGCAGGGGCCCGGTTTCGTGATCTTCGACCTCGAGATGATCCACGAATCGCGCGTCATCCCCACGGACGGCCGCGAGGCGCTCTCATCGGAGATCAAACAGTGGATGGGCGAGTCGCGCGGGCACTGGGAAGGCAATACGCTCGTCGTCGAGACGACCAATTACAAGGAAGGTCCACCGATGATCAACCTGGCCGTCGTCGGTTCGCCGCCCGGCAATCGGTTTCCCGTGAGCGACCAAATGAAGACGACGGAGCGGATCACGCGTCTCAACGACGACTGGTGGCTCTATGAAGTCACGACCGAGGACCCGGTCATCCTCACGGGTCCGTTCACGGTGCGCTACCCGATGCACCACGACCCGAACTACTGGTGGCCGGAGTACGCGTGCCACGAGGACAACACCATCGTTCCGAACTACGTGACGACGAACCGCCACGAGCGCGCGAATCCGACACCTGAACCCCCGCAAACACCGGCCCAGGTATCGCCAGAGGTCTCCGATGCGTTGGCCGGAACGTGGGTGGGTAGGCCCCGCATCGTCACGATCGACGTCGACATCGAGCTCGAGTTCACGAAAAATCCGGACGGCACTGTGCAGGGGAAGCTGATCGGCACCAACCTCGGGAGGATCGACAAACCGCTCAGGACTATCATGAGCCCACAGTCGGGTCCGGTCCCGATCATCGTTGGGTGCGCCGAGACACCGGAGCACGAAATCTGCAAGGCCCGTCCCGAGCTCATGGGCGTGTTGAACTTCGAGCTTCCGAACATCCAATCTTGGACCTTTGCCGGGGGGCTCACCGCGGAGGGAACCATCAGCGGTTTCGTGAGCAGCGCGCAGGGAGGCGTGCCGGTGACCTTTAGGCGCACCTCAGACGGCGCAGGCTAAAGGATCGCCGGCGGCGCGGGCGGAGGCCGCTCACCATGGTGACCGCAGCACCTCGAGTACGCTGCGCAGCGGTCGCGCGGCGCGGCCCGTGAGGCGCGCGACCGAATCCGTGCAGCTCTCCATGTACCCCTCGCGGATCGAACGGCCGAACGATGCTACGAGCTCCGCGCCGTAGCGCAGGTGATCGTCCTCCGCGGCGCCACCGACGAGACCGGCGACGAAGGCCGCATCGTCGAGTGCCCGCGCCGTCACGGATTTGCCACCAAGCTCGGCGTACAGGGTGGCGAGGTCGGCGGCAGAGAACGCCTCCGGCCCCGTGATGTCGTAGCGCTGGCCTTCGTGCCCGCTTGCGATGAGCATGGCCGCGGCAGCGGCCGCACAGTCTTCGTGCGCCACGTAGGCGACGCGGCCGTCGCCACGATTGTGCACGAGCACACCGGTCTCGATGGCGCGCGTCGCTTCGGCAAGCTGATAGTCGGCGTACAGGCTGTTGCGCAGCACGGTCCAACGCAGACCGCTCGTTGCGAGCGCTTGCTCGGTCGCGTAATGGCTCGGTGCGACGACGGCCGGGTTCGGCGGCGCCGGCGCGAGGCCCGACGTGTAGATCACGTGCTGCACGCCGGCCGCCTTCGCCGCCGCGATCGCGGTTGCATGTTGCGCGGTGCGATGTTGGAGGTCGGTCGCGCTCACGAGCAGCAGCCGCTCGCCGCCGGCGAACGCCGCGCGCAGCGAGCCCGGCTCGCTGAAATCACCGTGTCGGACGTCCGCGCCCTGCGCAGCCAGCGAGTCGAGCGCGCGCGGATTGCGCGTGACGAGAATCACCGAAGCACTTTTGTGGGAGCATTTGTGGGAGCGAGCTTCGCTCGCGACACTTCCTTGGCGCAGCGAGCCTTGCGCGAGCACGAGCTCGGCGACGCGCCGGCCGAGCTGTCCCGACGCCCCGGTGATCACGAGTCGCGCGGACATCGCACTCCCGTCGAGCTTGGTCCGGAGAAGTCTCTAGAGGTTCACCGCAGCCGACCGTGAGCGATGCGATCTCCGGAGAACGTGCCGATCCAAAACCGATCGCCGACGGTCAACACCATCGTCGCGTTGCTGAAGGTTGGGACAGCGGGCGTCTCGACGATCACAGTGTCCTGCATCGTCGCGGGATCGATCGAAACCGCTATCGAGCCGCGCGGGCACATCGAGAGCTTCTCGATGGTGTGCTGTAGACCCGGCGGGCCGCCGCATTCCGGCACATCATTCGCCATGCCGGCCGTGAGCAGCCGCCCGTCGGGGCCGAGGTGCACGTTGTCCGGCGTGAACGGCAGCGGACGAGTCGAGCGCAGCTCAGTCGTCGGGTTGCTGTGCGAGAACGCCACGACCGTCTGCAAGCCGGACGATGCGACGTAGAACTCACGCCCGTCCGCCGAAGCCTCGATGCCGTTGTTCGCCGGCAGCTCGCTGCCCTGCACGAGCGTGAAGCCGCTGTCGCCGGGAGACCACTCGAACACCGCGCCCGTCACCTTCTTCGTGACCGAGTCGGCGAACGTCTTGCCCGGCATGAAGAGCACAGTGGCAACCAACGAGCCGTCCGCGAACGATGCGACGCTGTTCGCCGCGAGCCCTTCGGGCATCGGCACGCAGCCTTGCCAAGTGAGCGTTGGTTTCGTGCCGCTCGCGTCGACTTCGAACACCTCGATTGCCTCGCGCGCGCCGTGGCCGACGACGTACAGCGTCGAGCGGCCGTTCGCGCCCGCGCGCACATTCAGGCCGTGCGCGTTCAACGTCGCCGCCGAGGGAGGAGTCGGGCAATTCGGATAAGCCGTCGCGTCGTGCCTCGCCTGCGGCTGCAAGCTGCTCCACGCGCCGTCGCGTGAATCGATCAAGTAGAAGCCGGCACCCGCGGCCATGCCGCTAGAGATGATCCATTCGGTGTCGGGCACCAACACGAGGTCTTCGCCGTTTTTCGGTCCGCAGACGAACTCCAGTCCGTCGCGCGGCGCGCACGTGTCGTTCTGCGCATGCGCTGCGCCGATGCAGGATAGAACCGCAAGAATGCCGAGTGGTCGCATGGTCACCATCGTTAGTCGCCTCCTGCTCACTTCGCTCGCCCAGTATAACCCTGCGCGATCGTCGGAATCGCGACGACCTGGTTTCTTGCACTGGGCGTGCCCCAGCCGCCAAAGAAGACGATGCCGAAGAGCGTCTTCTTGTCGGCACCGCCGAATGCCACGCCATGCATCCCCCGCGGCCCG
>DATCIQ010000212.1:0-2543 GCA_036507635.1 Gammaproteobacteria bacterium | reverse complement strand
AGTCCGCAGAAATCCGAAGAAAACCATTCTGATTAGATTCTGTTTCGCTCAGGTACCCCCCACCTGGCTTGGCAATACTGTGCACCAAGGCGAACGAACGCCGAAGCTCTGGGAAACCAGTAACAAGTGCAACAGAAGGTGGAGGAAACGATCATGAACAAGCAAGCCAACGGCAACCAAGAACAGCGCAAGCCCAGCAAGTTCGGCTGGATATTCGAGGAGTGGGTTGCCCATATCGTGCTTGTCGGCGCCGTAGTGACGGTGCTCTTTTCGGGGTTCGCGTCGCTGAACAACCTGCCGGGCGTTTGAAGTCACTCGGCCGGTAGCCAGGGAGGGGGCGTAAGCCCCCTCCGATTCATTCGTCCTTAGGAGCGGCGCAGGGCGCCGATATCCCGAAGCCCGCCGAGCCGGTGCTCGATGAGGGTCTTATCCCTCGACATCCTTTTGACGAGCGATTCGTAGTGTTTGGGCGTCATCGCAGGATTGATCTTCTTGCATTGCTCGAGTGCTTGAGCTGCCCGGTCCTTGAGTTTCTTGTGACCGAGCACGTTGGCGTAGTGAATCCACGCGAGCGCCAAGCTCGGCCGCAGGTCGAGCGCGGCCTCGGCGGCCTCGAGCGCGGTGTCGTAGTCGCCTGCGCACGCGGCTGCCACGGACTTGTGATAGAGCCAAAACGCGGCGCCCGGATGATGGGGCTCCATGGCCAGCAACCGATCGAGCACGCCGCGCAGGTCCTCTAGGTCCTTGGGCTCGCCCGACGCGGTCATCGGCCACCCCATATATCCCCAGGCGCCGAAGTCGAACGGCGCTTGAGCCACGGCCTTGCGCAGGCAACTGACGGCCTTGCGGTGGTTGCCGGCATACGTCAAGACCAAGCTCACCATCTTGAGCATGAACGGATCCTGCGGCGCGAGCGCAAGCGCCTTCTCGGCGGCCGCGATCGCGGCGGCTTCGTCCTTCGCCGGATCTTCGCTTAAACCGTTGACGAGCCGTTCGACGAGCAGCGAGCCGAGCGTCGCGTGCGCGGCCGCGTAGTTGCCATCGAGCTCGATGGCGCGCTCGAGCGGCTCGATCGCCTGGGCAAGCGATTCCGTCGTGTAATCCAACACGAAGCTCCGGGACTTTTGCACGAGACCCCATGCGTCGAGGCTGCTCGTCGATTTTTGCCGCGCGCTCTTCGTCTCCGCTTGCAGTTGCTGCGTCGTGAAGGAGCCGACGATCGCTTCGGCGATCTCCTTTTCGACGGCGAGCAGGTCCTCGCACTTACGGTCGTAGCTTTGCGCCCAGACTTGCGTTCCGTCGTGGGCATCGTTGAGCTCGGCGACGACGTGCAGATTCGGGCCGTTGCAGCGCAGGCTTCCCGAGATCACGTAGCCGACGTTCAAGCGCTTGCCGATCTCGCGAATGTCGACTTGGGTATCCTTGAACACGAACGACGATCGGCGCGATGCAACTCGCAGCCGGTCGACGCGCGCGAGCGTCGAGTGGAGCTCTGCGGCGAAAGCATCGCCCATGAACTGATGCGCGGGATCCGCGGAGTGGTTGTCGAACGGCAGGACCGCGACGGCGGCCATGGCGCTCGCCGGCGCCGGCGGGCTGTCGGCCGGAGCGTCGGTGCTCGCTGCGGCAGTCGGGCTCGCCGCGGCCGGCGCAGCGACGGGGGCGACCGGATCCCGGACCACGACCGGCTCCACGAGCCGATAGCCGCGCTTCGGGACGGTTTGAATATAGGCCGGGCTGCCGCGGTCGTCGCCCAGGGCGCGCCGCAGCTCGCTGATGCAGCGCGTCAGTACTTCCTCGGACGTCACGCGGCGCCACACCTGGTCGAGCAAGGTGTCGCGCTCCACGAGCTCGCCCGGGCGTGCGGCGAGAAAGACGAGCACGTCCATGACCTTCGGTTGCACGTGCTGAGTGCCGCCGGGGCCGGAGATACGCCCAGACAGGGGTTCGACCTCGAACGGGCCGATGCGAAAGCCGCGTTGTAGCCTTTGATCCATCGTGAGTGCAGATCCCGCGAGGCGTCCGGCCGGTGAGGCAAGACGCGGGCAGCTCAAAGCAGCGTCGATGTTAGCAAGAATCGCGAGCGAAGCTCGCTCCTACAGGGGTATCGAGCCCGGCGTCGAGCCCGCGGCAAGGAGCCCGCGAACGCACGAATCCGTAGGAATCCGAAGGATAACGAGGGAATTAATACCCTATAAATCAGTCATTTAAGAGCTCCAACCGGCAGACTGCTCATCAACAAGAACTGGAGGATCCGTGATGAGCAAGTCGACGACGTTAGGCCACGAGCTACCCGCCGTGCCCGTGACCCGCGCCGCGAGCGTGAGTGCGGTGACCCACCCGCGACTTTCCCCCATCGAACGCTGTCTCGGGCTCTTTGCGACGGTTCGCCGGGGAGAGGGCACGAGCGCCGTGCTCTTTTTCGCCTACGCCTTCGTGCTGCTCTTCAGCTACTACGTTTTGAAGACCCTTCGCGAAGGGCTGTTGCTCGAAGGCGGCTCGGCGGAGCTCAAGAGCTACGCGTACGCGGTCATCGCCCTCGT
>DATCIQ010000211.1:0-11064 GCA_036507635.1 Gammaproteobacteria bacterium | reverse complement strand
GTCCTCCCGAAGTTTAGCGGGCACTAAGGGCTCGAGAGACGTCACTCGCGGCGAGATTGCGCTGTGCTCGCGGGGAAGGAGCACCTTCGACCCAAAACCGTCGTCCGCAAATCGGGCGTAAATGGCGGGCAGTAACAGCCGTAGCTGACGGGGGCGACTGGCAATGGGACCGAGTTCAGTTCGGCGCCGGAAATACGCCCGATCGCGGTCGTTCGCAGCATTGGCAGGGACTAGGCGCATGGCAGAATTGCAGGTTTTCTGATAAGCTGCAAACTATGAAAGCGACCGTCACCATCACGAGCCGTGGGGTCATAACGCTCCCGGCGAAACTGCGCGAGGCCCTTGGGCTGAAGGCGGACGACCAACTGATCGCCGAGACGACGTCGGAAGGACTGTTGCTGCGTCCGGCGGTCACCCTGCCGGTGGAAATCTATAGCGAAGATCGGATTCGCGAGTTCGATGCGGCGGAGTCGGAGCTGGCAGAGGTGCTTCGCGTCGAGCGGGGAACGCAGCGTCCGCGAACGTCGCGGTCGACCGGGCGCCGGCGCTGACACTGCGATCTGGGTAATAGGTCTGCGCGGCTTGACCAGCAGATGCGGATATTTCTGGACGCCAACATTCTATTCTCCGCTGCCAAGAGCAACGGCGCCGTTCGACAATTGCTGGAGCTCTTGCGCGACGGCCAGCATACATTGTGCGCCGACGACTACGTGGTAGCTGAGGCGCGGCGCAACCTCGAGTTGAAGGTTCCAGATTCAGGCACAGCGTTGGACGATCTATTGGCGCACGTCGACGTGGCGCCTTTCGAGGCAAGCGAGCTGCCGCCCGAGGTCGCCGCACTGTTGCCGGAGAAGGACTGGCCGGTGCTCGCGGCCGCAATGCGCCTGCGGTGTGAAACTCTAGTAACCGGTGATCGCACGCATTTTGGGACGCTTTATGGAAAGACCATCAACGCGGTGTCGATCCACTCGCCCCGCTCGCTCGCGGAGGCGGTATTGACGAAGAAGCCATAAAGACGTTCACGATGCGTTAACTGCTAACGCGCCCATATGAACGGCAAGAGTTGGCCGAAAGTGCCGATACGCTTCTCGGCCGGCCAACGCGAATCTGTCGGAGAGTAAGCACGCGAAAGAAGTCATTCGCGCCGCGACCGCGTTATGATCAGCGGGAAAGCGAAACATCGACCCGCGGAAGACGGTCTCTAGACAGCGGCGGACGAGGTGCCCTGACACTAGTGTAGTGCTTCGTAATTAATGGAACTTAATGATTGAGGTGCGGTCTCACTCGCAGGTACTGTTGAGGATCTGCGATGAGAGTAGCGAGCCACATCGAATTGAACCCGGCACAGCGGCGCGAACTGCAGCGCTTGGCGAGGTCGAACACCGTGAGTGTGCGCTTGGCGCGGCGCGCGCAGATCGTGTTGCTGGCGGCCGAGGGGCTGCAGAACATGGAGATTGCAGAGCGCGTGGGTGTTGGGCGTATTCAAGCAGCGCGCTGGCGCGAACGCTATGCCGAAGAGGGGATTGCGGGGATCGAACAGGACCTGCCCCGCGGTGGACGTAAGCCGAAGATCGACGCGGCAGAGATTGTGCGGCTGACGACGCAAACCTCGCCGCCTGCGGCGACGCACTGGAGTACCCGCACACTGGCGGCGCACGTGGGCGTGAGCGACACGACGGTACAGCGGGTGTGGCGGGCGCACGGTCTGAAGCCGCATCGGGTACGCACGTTCAAGGTCTCGCGCGATCCGCATTTCGTTGAGAAGCTCGAAGACATCGTCGGGCTGTATCTGAATCCGCCCGAGCATGCGCTGGTGCTGTGCTGTGATGAGAAAAGCCAAGTACAAGCGCTGGATCGCACACAGCCGGGGCTGCCGCTGAAGAAAGGCCGCGCCGCCACGATGACTCACGACTACAAGCGTCACGGCACCACCACCTTGTTTGCGGCGCTGAGTATTCTCGATGGCCAGGTGATCAGCCACTGCAAGCCGCGTCATCGGCACACCGAGTGGTTGGCGTTTCTGCGCCAGATCGATCGGCAAACCCCCGCGGGCAAAGAGCTGCATCTGATCTGTGACAATTACTCCACCCATAAACACCCCAAGGTGCGCGCCTGGCTTGCCAAGCATCCACGCTTTCACGTGCACTTCACACCGACTTCCGCCTCCTGGTTGAACATGGTAGAGCGATTCTTCCGCGATCTGAGCACCGAGCGGCTGCGCCGCGGAGTCTTTACCAGCGTTCCTGAACTCATCGGTGCCATCAATGCGTACGTCGCCGTGCATAACCAAAATCCAAAACCCTTCATCTGGACCGCAAGCGCACAGGACATCCTGCAAAAGGTCCTCCGTGCCAATCGGCGCTTAAGTTCCAAACAGAACGAAGCACTACACTAGTGCCGCAACGCGTCAAGCCGCTGCGTCATGCGTTGTCAATGACCACGAGCGTCCCCGTTTCGTAGACGGTCTAGCCGTCATTTTGCGACGAGGGAAGGTCCGCATGCCCCGCGGCATCGACTCATGAATCTTCGTCAAGTATCTTTTTCATAGGTATGACGGGCACCTTGATTCCCCGCCCGAGGTCCTCGACAAATGGTTGGCCGGCCATGAAACCACGCGCGGCATACAGGTGCTGTCCGGGATGGGTGGCCGTCAAACACAGGGCTCGAAAGCCAGCAGCTCTTGCCTCTTGCTCACATCGGCCGAGCAACATGGAACCGATGCCCAGCCTGGCGAATCGCGGGCTTACAAAGAACGCACGAATTCTCGCCGCGTCGGTCTGCGGATCCAGTATCGTGTCATCCCTGGAGCTTCCCGCATCGGAACCAAAGAGCGTTCTCCTAAAGCTCCATCCCCCGCACCCTGCCAGCACTCCGCCGCAGAAGGCGAGAAAATACGTGCCATCGCGCACGAGCTGCGTGTCAAGGCCCCAAGAGCTGCGTAGTGCCGCTTCTATTTCGGCGTCCGTATAGTAAGCCCGGCCAAGCACGCGAGCTGAATCAGTAATGAGTCTTTCGATTTCCTCACAGTCCTCAATCACCGCAACTCTGATGTCTATCGTGTTATCGGACATGGCATCCCCGAGAGTATCAGCGAAGCCTGTGCTCGGCACGAATGTCGGCGCGGATCTATGGTGATCATCAGAGACTACGAGCCGTCGGACGATAGTCGCGTATGGGACATTCTCCACGCGAGCTTGGCCGCCTATGGTCTTTTCGTCGACCCAACCGGCGCGGACAGCGACCTGAGAGATGTCCATCGTTCTTACTTCGCTAGCGGTGGCGTGTTTCGCGTGCTGCAAGGAAACTCAGATATCTATGGAATGTATGGCCTCCGTAACGAGGGTGACGCCGTCGCAGAACTGAGAAAGATGTATCTTGATCCGCTCCAGAAGGGCAAGGGTTATGGAAAGCGAATGCTGAGAGATGCGATAGAAGTGGCAAGCAGACTCGGTTTCGAGCGAATCACGCTCGAAACAAACGATGTCCTATTCGAAGCGATCGGGCTGTATCGGAGCTTTGGGTTTGTGGATGCGAGTCGGAAGCAGTTCTCAAGGCAGTGCGATCGCGCAATGGAGTTACAGATCGCCCCAACAAAGAGCGTATAGCGTCTCCTTCTGGCCGATCTGGCGCAGTCGCCGGCAAACCGAATCGCCTCGTTTAACGGTGAGAACGAGTTCCGAAGGAGTCATTGGCCGGATAGGCGGCGTAGAATCGGCTGACGAACCAACCGAGTAGAGCACGAACGAAGGCCGGGAAAACCCTCATGAGATATGTCACAACCTTGGCCGTCGCGCTCGTGATGACCGCTCCCGCATTCGGTCATCACAGTGATGCCGCCCTGGACATGACCTCGGTCGTGACATTCGAGGGCACGGTTAGCGAGTACAGCATGCGCAATCCGCACACCTACTTCACGGTCGAGACCCGTGACGAGCGCGGCGAGCGGATCGAGTGGACCGTGCAAACGGCTTCGGCGATCACGGTTGCGCGCCGGGGATGGACGCCCACCACGCTATCGATAGGCGATAAGGTAACGGTCGGCGTGCATCCGGCGCGCGACGGTCGGCCGTACGGTTTGCTCGAGTCCATCGAAAGGGAAGGCGGAGCGCCGGTCTGGGAGCCGTTCAGAGGCGGTCCCCATCAAGCGGAAGCCGTCGCGACCGTCAGCACGACGACGCTCGAGGGTCGATGGATCGTGGATCGATCGAGCCTCGGCGACGATTACCCCGGCGGGCTCGATCAGCTGATGATCCGTGAGCTTGCGTTGACCGAGAAGGGCAAGCTCGCCGAGGCCGCCTACAGCCAGAACGCCGAAGAGAACCCCGAGCTCGCATGCATGACCAAGCCGACGCCGGGAGGGATCATCTATACCGACCTCTACCCGATGGAGATCGAATTCATCGAAGACGAACAAGTCGTCATGATCCGGAGCCAGTACTTCGACCAGGAACGAACGGTTTACATGGACGGACGCGGTCATCCGAGCGCCGACGAGCGCACGCACGAGGGCCATTCAATCGGCCGGTGGGAGGGGGGCGTACTGGTCGTGGATACGGCGAACTTCGCCGACAATCGATCGCCCTACCAGAACGGTATTCCCTCCGGCGCCAAGAAGCATGTCGTCGAGCGTTATCGGCTCGCGGAGGACGGCACCCGTATGACGGTCGAATTCATGCTGGAGGATCCGGAGTACATCGTGGGAACGATGACTCACAGGCGGGACTTGATCTATTCCCCGCAGATGGAGATGACGCCTTTCAATTGCGATCTTGAAGCAACGAGACGCTACCTGCCTCGATAGCGCGAACGGAACCGAGGTCTGCATAGAGGAGCGAGCAATGCGAACTAGGGCGCAACGACACCTGCGAATGTTGCTCACGTTGGTGGGCGTCGCCGCCTCAGGGGGCGGTCCCGGAGCGCAGCCCAGTCAGGAACAGTCCGATTGGCCCGACTGGGCCTACGGATATCTGACTCCGCTTGCCGAGGGCGATCGCCTCGCGCCTTCTTGTTCTCTGACGGCCAGGCCGCCCGACTGTAGAAACCCCAGCACGCCAGTGCCGGACGACGCTATCAAGCGGACATTGCCCGGCACGACCGCTTCGTTCACGCGCAACGAGGCGAGCTTCGGCTACGGCCCCGCGGACTGGTATCCAGGCGACCATCCGCCGATGCCCGACGTCGTCGCGCACGGCAAGGAGAGTGCGGGCGTGCGGGCCTGCGCGCTCTGTCACTACCCCAACGGCCAGGGCAAGATGGAAAACGCCCATCTTGCCGGTCTACCCATGGCCTACTTCCTTCGGCAGCTCGAGGCGTTCGAGAACGGCGACCGCCGCAATGCGGACCCGCGCAAGGAAAACACGAACGAGATGGCGCGGATGCCGACAGGCCTCTCCGACGCAGAAAAGCTGCAGGCGGCCGAGTATTTCGCCTCGATGCCGTTTCGCCCCTGGGTTCGCGTCGTCGAAGCGGAAGAGGTGCCGCAAGTAAGGCCGGTCGACGGTCTCATGATACCGATCGAGGACGCGCCGCCCATGCCGCTCGGTCAGCGCATCATCGAGGTGCCCGAGGACACGGAGCGGATGGAGATCATGCGCGATCCGCGGATCGGGTTCATCGCCTACGTGCCGGTCGGCAGCGTCGCTCGCGGCGAGGCGATCGTGACGACGGGCGGCAGCAAAACGATCCAGTGCGGTTTGTGTCATGGCCCGGGGCAGAAGGGCTTGGGCGACATCCCCGGCATCGCCGGGCGCACCGCGAGCTACACGATGCGACAGCTCTGGGACATCAAGCAGGGTACGCGGAAGAGCCCTGGGATCATGGAGCCCGTGGTGCAGAACCTGACGGCGGAGGATATGCTCAACGTCGCGGCGTATTTGGCCTCCCTGCCGCCCTGAGGAGGGCGTGGTCATGCAACTACATACCCTCGTCCCGGCCGTGTTGATCCTCGGTCTCTCGAGCGAGGCGTCCGCGCAGGAGTGGACCGAGTACGTCAGCCGCGCGGATTTCTTCTCGCTCAACTTCCCAGGCCATCCCATGGTGACGAGCACCACGTACGCGTCGGAGTACGGGGCTATGTTCCCTGCGCGTGTGTACAGCCAATTGAGCGGTGCGAGCAAGTACTCGATCACGGTGGTCGACTATACGAACGCCGAAGCGATCCACACCGAGCGAGCCAAGACCTGTCCACCGGACGCCCATACCGGCTGCACGGGAGCCCCGTGGATCGGTGTCGGGTCGTGGAGGGTGGACGTAAGAGGCGCACCCGAATACGCATCCTGGCAGTTCATGAAGCGCGGTGCCGAGATTACGTTCTTTGGGTGGAGCTTCGTCGATCTCGTCGAAGGTCGTCAGCTCCAGCTCACCAACCCCGACGGATCGCGCACGTTCGTCGGGATTTACATGCACGAGAATCGTCTCTACATCCTGGAGGCGACGGTGCCCCGCGGCTTGCCGGAGCCCGGTCTCTTTCAGCAATCGCTGGGGTTCATCGACCAGGACGGCAAGGGCATCCGCTACGAGTCCGTCTACTCGAACGGGTTTCCCGTGCCTCGCCGCGTCCGGTGAGGCTCGCTATGCGCAGGGCAAGCAGGTTGCCCGCGAGCTCGCGTATTGCGGCCATGTGTACGAGCCTCATCGCCTGGCTGGCGCTTGCGCACCATTCCCACGGCAATTACGCGATGAGTGACTTCACCTATTTGCAAGGGACGGTCAGCGAACTGCACCTCATCAACCCGCATTCGTGGGTATACCTCGAGGTCAAAGACGACGCAGGTCAGGTGACCCTCTGGGCGCTCGAGGCGACGAGTGCGATCGGCCTCGCGAGGAACGGAATCGAGCGTGACGACCTCCGAGTGGGCGACCTCGTGAAGGTTCGGTGCCATCGACTCAAGGATAGCTCGAACGGGTGCCTGCTCGGATACCTGACTCCGCTCCACGGCGATCCCGCGCGCGGCACGGGCGTCGAGCAGCTTTGGGACTGAGCGCCTGGCGCGCGAGGACGAGGTGCAATTCGAGCGCCTCGGCTACTTCTGCGTCGATCCGGCGCTCGACGTCGGGTAGGAGCGAGCTTCGCTCGCGATTCTTGAATATTCGCGAGCGAAGCTCGCTCCTACGAAGAAAAGGCGACCTTGTCGTACAAGGTCGGCGCGTTGCCGGCGCCGTCGTATTTCTTCTTTAGCTCGCGATACGCTGTGCCGTTGAATCGTGCTGCGAACTCCTGCTCGTCGAGAAACGTCGACGAATAGAGCATCTTGATGCCGCCGAGCTCGAAGCATTTGCGGTCCATGATCTTCGTGTAGTGGTAGGGCTCTTTGCCGGCCGGCCGTTGCACCTGGCAGTAGCTGCCGAGGTTGAAGTAGAGCTCGCCGGGCGCGATCGGATAGAGCGTCGCGCGCCGCGGCGTGCGAATCGGCACGGCGGCCCAGGGGTGCCCCGACAACGAGACGTTCTTAAGGCAAAACTCCATGAGCTCCTCGGCACCCGCCCACGGGACTTCCCAGTCTTGAATCAGCGGCTCCGTGGCTTGATCGGCCGCCGCGCCGCCGAGCCAGCGCTGCAACTTGCGGCTGCGCGCCATGTGGCGAGTATAGAAGCTCGAATTGCGGAACCGGCGCGGCGCGTACTTGCGAAACAGCGCGTAGAACGGCGTTTCCGGAATGTTCCAGAACCACTCGGGGTCGTAGCGAAAAATGTAGTCCGCGGTCGCAAGATGAATATCGCGGCGCTCTTGGACGAGCTTGTAGAAAACATTCGCGCGCAAGATGTCGTCGACCTGCGGAACCGAATCCGCAAACCGGCCGAGCATGAGGAAATATCGGCCGTCCTCGAAGAACAAACCCTCGACGAAATCGACGTCCGCCATTGCCGTGGCCGCCCTCATGGCCGACAAGTACTCGCGCGGCCGCGCGTATTGCTCGATCGCGAGATGCACGAACGGCGCGGCGTCGAGTAACGCGATCTTGGCACGCAGGATGTAGCCGAGCGTGCCATAGGAGTTGGGTAGGGCATGATAGAGGTCCGCATGCTCGTTCGTCGCCGTGCACGTCACGATCGCGCCGCCGGGCAAGAGCACGTCGGCTTCCACGAGCCCGTCATGGACGAAACCGTGCCGGAAGCACGTCGATTCGATGCCGATGCCGACCGTCGCGCCGCCGATGGTGATGTGCTTGAGCTCGGGCGACACGAGCGGCAGAAAGCCGCGCTCGAGGCAATAGTCGACGATCGTCTCGAACGTCGCGAGGCCCTCGACTTCGAGCACACGATTGTCTGCATCGAGCCCGATGACTTCGTTGAACGCGCCGAGCGCCAAGCGCCGCGCCGGCGCGCCGCGAGTCTGGTAGCGAAAGAGGTTGGAGATCGTCGATTTCGCGAGCCTGACCTGCCCGGCACCGGGGCGCCAGGAATCGACCAGCTCTGCCTTCTTCAGCTCGTACCTACTCACCTTCGGCGTACACGTGCGCGCGCGTCCAGGGAACGTTGTTCGCGCCCACGGGCGCGAACAACACCTGGAACAGCTGCAGCTTGGCGTGCACGAAAGCCATGAGCGAGCCCGCGAGATAGAGACGCCACGCGCGTACGAACGCTTCGTCGAACATTGTGCGAACGCTCTCGACGTTCTCCTCGAAGCGCTGAAGCCATGCCCGCAAGGTTTCCGCATAGTGCAGACGGATATTCTCGACGTCGAGCACGGACAGTCCCGTGTCCTCGAAGAGATCCATCATTTCCCTGAGCGTCGGAGGATATGCGCCCGGGAATATGCGCTTGGAGATCCAGGCGTTGAGCGGCTCGGGGCGATCGCGGCCGATGCTGTGAACGAGCCCGCGTCCGTCGCTGCGGATGACCCGGCGCATGAGCTCGCCGAGCTGCTTGTAGTTGCCGGCGCCCGCATGCTCGAGCATGCCGATCGACACGAAAGCGTCGTACGAGCCGGTGATGTTGCGGAAGTCGTTCTCGACGAACTCGACGAGATGCGTCAGGTTCTCGCGCTTGGCCCATTCACGCGAGTATGCGATCTGCTCGCGCGAGATGTTGAAGCTGCGCACCTTGACCCCATAGTTCTTGGCCATGAAGATCGCAAATCCGCCCCAGCCGCCGCCCGCTTCGGCAACACTTTCACCGGCCTTAAGCCGCAGCTTCCTGCACACGTGATGCATTTTCGCCCGCTGGGCCTGCTCGATCGTCATCGTGGGCTCGGCGTAGTAGGCGCAGGTGTATTGCAGCGCCTCGCGGTCGAGCCACAGCTTGTAAAACTCGTTGCCGATGTCGTAGTGATGGTGAATGTTGCGCTGCGAGTCGGACAGGCTCGGTGCCCGGAGACGGCTTCGGCTCAAGCGGCGCGACGGCGACCCGGTTTTCGCGAGGTAGCGGTACGCTTCGTCGACGAGGACAAGGATATCGCCCGTGATCTTGATGCGCCCCGCGCTGTAAAGATCGCCGAAGTGCAAGGCCGGATTGATGAGGACCTGCCATAACGCGGCGCGGTCGCAGAAACGTACGATCGCCTGACCTTCGCCGGGCCTGGAATCCTCCGCGTCCCAGAGAACGACTTTTACGTGCGTCTCGTCGAGGCGGCTCTTGAGCTGATTCAACAGCCAGCGGTCGAACGCGACGGGGTCGGAACGGTACCGGGCCCCGGTAAAGGTGTCGTCGAAATCATAGTCGGCGTTCGGAACGCCGAGCGGCTCCAGGCGATCTCTGTTCATTCTATTTAACCTATCCTCCCGGAGCGGCTATTGTGCCATAGTTATATTCCATGAACAGCGGCATTACGCCATTGCAGGCCCAGCCGATCGTCAAGGACCACTTGAGTCGGCCGTTGCGCGATCTGCGTATCTCGGTCATTGACCGATGCAACTATCGTTGTCCCTATTGCATGCCCGAGGAAGTCTACGGCGACGCGCACGAATTCCTGCCGCGCAAGGATTGGCTCACGTCCGGAGAGCTCAAACGTGTTGCAGGATTGTTTCTAAAGCTCGGCGTCAACAAATTGCGGCTTACGGGCGGCGAGCCGCTATTGCGGCGCGACCTTGGCGACATCGTGCGCGGCTTCGCTGCGCTCGACGGCCTCGAGGACTTGGCGCTCACGACCAACGGCTCGCGCCTCGCCGCACGCGCCAAGGAGCTCAAGGCAGCCGGACTCAAGCGCATCACGGTAAGCCTCGATAGTCTTGACCCGGAAATCTTTCGCCGCATGAACGGTAACCGCGGCGACGTCGAGACCGTGCTCGCGGGGATCGACGCAGCCGTTGCGGCCGGATTCGATCCCGTCAAGCTCAATGTCGTCGTGCAGCGCGGCATCAACGACCATACGGTGATCGATCTCGTCGAGCACTTTCGCGGCACCGGCATCATCGTGCGCTTTATCGAGTATATGGATGTCGGCACGCGCAACGGTTGGCGGGCCGATCAAGTCGTCTCCTCGAAAGCGCTGCTCGACAAGATTTCAGAGCGTTGGGAAGTAGCGGCTCTCGAGGGCAACTACCGCGGCGAAGTCGCGAAGCGCTATGCGTTTGCCGACGGTCGCGGGGAGATCGGATTCATCTCGTCGGTCAGCGAGCCGTTCTGCGGCGACTGCCATCGTGCGCGCTTGTCGGCGGACGGTTCCCTGTATACGTGCCTATTCGCGAGCCGGGGCACGGACCTTCGCGGGCCTTTGCGGGCCGGCGCGAGCGACACCGACCTCATCGGCATCCTGCAGAACGTGTGGCGCAATCGGCGCGATCGCTACAGCGAGTTGCGCGGCGAAGCGATCTCGGAGCGCGACCGCGTCGAGATGTACCGGATCGGCGGTTGACATGCTCACCCACGTCGATCCCGCGAATCGGCCGACCATGGTCGACGTCGGCGACAAAGCCGTAACTCGGCGTACGGCCTCCGCTCGTGCCGTCGTCGTGTTTCCGCCCGAGATTCTCCCCGATACCGGCACGGTGCTGCGCACGAAGAAGGGGCCCGTCTTCGATACGGCGATCGTCGCGGGCGTCATGGCCGCCAAGCGCACGCACGAGCTCATTCCGTTTTGCCATCCGATTCCGCTCGAGGATTGCCGGATCGCGATCGATTGGCGCG
>DATCIQ010000210.1:0-2032 GCA_036507635.1 Gammaproteobacteria bacterium | reverse complement strand
GACGATCGGCGGCCGGTTCGGCGGCGACCGCGTCACGCTCGAGCCGACGATTCGCTACCGCATCGGGGAGAAGTTCAGCTCCGAGCTCGCCTACAACTACAACGACTTCGATTTGCCCGTGCCGGGCGGCGATTTCACGGCCGACCTCTGGCGGCTCAGAGTTTCGTATTCGTTCTCACCGCGCATGCTGCTGCAGATGCTCATGCAGTACAACGAGCAGGACGACACGGCTTCGACGAACCTGCGATTCTCGTGGCTGCAATCGGCGAACGCCGGCCTTTACGTCGTCTACAACGAGATCGACGAGCGCGGCTTCGGCGCACCGCCGCGCGGGCGCGAGCTTGTGATCAAGTACAGTAGGATTTTCGATCTGCTGCGGTAGCTCCGAGCAGCCGCACGGGCGCTTCCGCGGAAGCGTCTCTTGAGGAGCTGTTTAAGTCCGTTCAGGTTCTGCGACGCCGACGCTTCGATCTGCTGCCGCAGAGCATCACGCCATGTCGAACAGCAGGATCTCGGCATCCGCTTCGCCGCGAATCGCGAACCGCTCCTCATCCACGATCGCGGCGCCGTCGCCGGCGTTCAAGTGTGTATCGTTGACGGCGACCGCGCCGCGTGAGACTTGAATCCAAGTCTTCCGACCCGGTTGCGACGCATGCGCGACCTCCTCGCCGGCCGCGAGGGACGCCGCATAGAGATCGACGTCCTGATGCACGACGACCGAGCCGTCGCGACCGTCGCGCGAAGCGACCAAACGCAGGCGGCCGCGCTTCTCCTCATTCGCGAACTCGCGCTCTTCGTAGCTCGGCGTTAGGTTGCCGCGATCGGGGATGATCCAGATCTGGAGAAAATGCACGAGCTCCGATCGCGAGTGATTGAATTCGCTATGGCGGACGCCGGTGCCGGCCGACATCCGCTGCACGTAGCCCGGCCGCAGCACCGAGCCGTTGCCGAGGCTGTCCTTGTGCTCGAGCGCGCCTTCGAGCACATAGGAGATGATCTCCATGTCGCGATGGCTGTGCGTTCCGAAACCTTGGCCGGGCTGCACGCGATCCTCGTTGATAACGCGCAGCGGGCCGAACCCCATGAAGTCGGGATCGTAGTAATCGGCGAACGAGAACGTGTGGCGGCTGTCGAGCCACCCGTGGTCGGCGCGACCGCGCTCGTCCGCTGACCTCACTTGAATCATGTGCATTTTCTCCGGCGTTGAGATTATGCGTATTTCATGGTGTCGCGCGCGAAGAATTTCAACAGCAGGGCCCTCCGCCGCAAACGCCGCCGACAGCTACGGTCGGCGGCAGTTGTATAACGATCTTACCATCGTTAGAATCGTCGTATGAGCGCACGGAAGGAGCGTATGACGGTCACGGTAGACCCCGCTTTCATCGAAGCGGGCAACGACGCCGTGTCCGAAGGCCGAGCGGAGTCTCTGAGCGCGTGGGTCAACTTTGCGCTCGCCGAAAGGGTCGCCAAGGAACGCCGGCTCGTGGCACTCGCGGAGGCCGTGGCCGCCTACGAAAAACGATTCGGGACCATCTCCGTGCAAGAGCTCGCCGAGCAAGCACGAGCGGATCGCGAAGCAGCGGTCGTCGTCCGCGGCAAGAAGGCGAAGCCGGCGAAGGGAAAAGCTCGTCGCGGCAGCACGCCGTGACGCTCGTCCTCGACAGTGGAGCGCTCATCGCGCTCGAGAAGAACGATCGCGTCATGTGGCGCCGGCTCAAGGCCGCGCTGCGCGCGGGCCAAGTGCCGGTTTCGCATGGCGGCATCGTCGGGCAGGCGTGGCGCGGGGGCGGCCCTCGTCAGGCACTCTTGGCGAAAGCGCTCGACGGGATCGACGTGCGTGCGCTCGACGAGAACCTCGGTCGCGCCGCCGGCGAGCTGCTCGCGCGTGCAGGCGCGAGCGACGTGATCGACGCGGCACTCGTGCTGTTAGCCAATGACGGCGACGACATCGTCACATCCGACGCCGACGACATCGAGCCGCTCGCGGCGCACCTCGGTCGCCACGTGGAGCTGCTTCACGTCTGAGTTGCCG
>DATCIQ010000209.1:0-3607 GCA_036507635.1 Gammaproteobacteria bacterium | reverse complement strand
TTCTGTCCCGCGCTCGGGCTCGCGATCCCCGTCGGCAAAGACTCCTTATCTATGCGCACGAGCTGGGACGAGCGGGGCGCGCGGCACGACGTCGTCGCGCCCGTCTCGCTCGTCGTCTCGGCGTTCGCGCCCGTGCGCGACATTCGCCGCGGCTTGACGCCGGAGCTCGCGCGCGGCGGCGATACGGTGCTCCTGTTCGTCGATCTCGCCGCGGGCCGCCAACGTCTCGGCGGCTCGTGTCTCGCGCAAGCATCGGCGAGCTTCGGCGGCGCGCCGCCCGACGTCGAGGATCCCGCATTGCTGCGGCGCTTCTTCGCGGCGCAACGCGCGTTGCGCGAAGCGGACCTCCTGCTCGCTTACCACGATCGTTCCGACGGCGGCCTTTTCGTCACGCTCGCGGAGATGGCGTTTGCGTCGCATTTGGGTCTCACGGTAACGCTGCCGCAACAGGCCGCCGACGCGGTCGCGTATCTATTCAACGAGGAGCTCGGCGCCGTCGTGCAGGTCGAGCGCGCGAAGCTGCTTGAGGTCGAAGCGTTGCTGCGCCGGCACGACTGCTTGGGCTACGAGGTCATCGCCGAGCCGCGGCAGGACGGGGAATTCGTGATCCGCCGCGGCACCTCGGAGCTTCACCGAGCGCGACGCGTCGATCTGCACGCGCGCTGGTCGGAGCTCACTTACCGCATGCAGGCGATGCGCGACGACCCCGAGTGCGCGCGCGAGGCGCGCGACGCGACGCTCGACGAGCGCGATCCGGGCTTGAACGCAGTGCTCACGTTCGAGATACCCGTAGACGAGGGCCGCGCGCGGGGCGCCCGCGGCAAGCGGCCGCAAGTCGCGGTGCTTCGCGAGCAAGGCGTCAACGGCCAGCGCGAGATGGCCGCGGCGCTCGACCGCGCCGGATTCGACGCGTTCGACGTGCACATGAACGATCTCATCGACGGCCGCGTCGATCTCGGGCGCTTCCGCGGAATCGTCGCGGGCGGCGGCTTCTCGTACGGAGACGTGCTCGGCGCCGGCGAAGGCTGGGCGAAATCGATTCTGCACATTCCGCGTTTGCGCGACGCGTTCACCGAGTACTTTCTGCGCCAGGACACGTTCGCCCTCGGCGTCTGTAACGGCTGCCAGATGCTCGCGGCGTTGCGATCGTTGATTCCGGGCACGGATGCTTGGCCCCGCTTCGTGCGCAACCGCTCCGATCAGTTCGAGGGACGCCTGTCGCTCGTCTGCATCGAGACGAGCCCGTCGATTCTCTTCGCGGGCATGGCCGGATCGCGGCTGCCCGTCGTGACCTCGCACGGCGAAGGGCGCGCGGAGTTCGGCAGCGACGCGGCGCTTAAGCGTTGCGAGGCCGGCCTCACGGCCGTGCGTTACGTCGACAATCACGGCGCCGCCGCCGAGCGCTACCCCGCGAATCCGAACGGCTCGCCGCACGGCATCGCGGGCCTCACGAATGCGGATGGCCGCGTCACTCTCATGATGCCGCATCCCGAGCGCGTGTTTCGCACCGTGCAGCTCTCGTGGCATCCGCGCGAGTGGGGCGAGTGCTCGCCGTGGCAGCAGCTCTTCGACAACGCCCGCGCCTGGGTCGATCGCTCGTAGTAACTTGTAGGAGCGAGCTTCGCTCGCGATTCTTCGCCTCGACCCTGATCGCGTTTTTCTTGGTAGGAGCGAGCTTCGCTCGCTATCTTTCATTCGCGAGCGAAGCTCGCTCCTACAAAGAAGACGGTAGCCACACCGCGTCCCACAGCGAGTACTCGCGAATACTGCGCGCGAGTCCCGCGCGCAGCGGATTTGCGACGATATAGCGAGCGATTTCAGTGAGGTCTTCCTCGCGGCGGACGGCATGATCGTGAAATCCGGGCTGCCAGATCCGGGTTCCCGTTGACCCGAGCGCGCGCTTGACGAGCTTGCCCGCGTGCGCCTTCGTCGATTGCACGACGACGGACAACGTCGTTCCGGGTCCAAGTTGCAGAAGCCAATGAAAGTGATCGGGCATGACGACGTACGCGAGGGTCAACGCGCGTCCCACGTTTTCCCGATGTCGAAACGTATTGACGACGATGCGGCCGAGATCGAGCTCGAGAAATAGCGGCTTGCGGCCGAACGTCACGGACGTGACGACGTAGATGCGATTGACTTCGGAGAACCGGCCGAGGCGCAGCGCGTGCCCGTGCGGTATCGCTGCTCGATGCATGGCGTCGAAGTTGCGCCGAGACCGTGTCGGCGTCGAGTAACGTTTTCGGGCGGAGGGGGCAATTTCTGTAGGAGCGAGCTTCGCTCGCGAATAGAAAGAATCGCGAGCGAAGCTCGCTCCTACCAGCAACGTCACTCGAGTCTGTGATCGGCGACAGCGGAAAGGACTCAGGATCAACGAGTTGGGTGTGGGTGACGCGCTGCGTGTAGGCACGCGACGACAAACGGGCAGCCGACTGCCGACGTTATGTTTACACGAGCGGTCGGCACGCCGTGATCGCGCGCGGCAATTCTCGCCTGGCATGAATCGTGCTCCTAAATCGGAGCCGGGCCCTTCCTTACGAGTTGAGACCTGGCTCATAGATCGTGGCCCCGCCAGACCATAAGGTTGTCGGGCGGCCGTTATGTCTTACCTGTTGGGATCTCGGCAATGAATGATCGTTTGGCTGCGCGCGCTTTGCTCGTCATCGTCCTCACCGTCACCGGAGCGCGCTACGCCGCGGGCGACTTGCCGGGATCGAGCGCGCCGGATTTCGTGCTGAAGAGCGTGTCCGGTGAGAACTTGCGCCTCTCGGAGTATCGCGGCCGCGTCGTCATGTTGAGCTTCTGGGCGAGCTGGTGCGGCGAGTGCCGCTCGCAGCTCGAGGGGCTCGCGACGCTGTACGAGCGCTATGGGAGCGCGGGCTTCGAGCTTTTGACCGTGAGCCTCGATAGAGATCGCGATCAGGTCGCCGATATCGCGAGCGCCGTGAAGGCCGAGTATCCGGTCCTGCATGATGCCGCCGGCGACGTCGGCCGCTCGTACGAAGTGAGCTCGATGCCGCTCGTGGTGCTCATCGACCGCGACGGCGTGGTACGCGACGTATTCGAGGGATATCGCCGCGGTCATGAAGAGCACTATCTCGCGCGCGTGCGCGAGTTGCTAAATGAATAACTGTAGTAGCGAGCTTCGCTCGGAATAAATGTAGGAGCGAGCTTCGCTCGCGATAACTGTAGGAGCGAGCTTCGCTCGCGATTGAAGGATGGTCGGAGCAGAAACATGAGAATTAGCCGAGCCTGGATATTGATCGCGCTGGCCACCGGCGGCGCCGCGGCCGCGCAATCCGCCGGCGAGGGAGACGCCGTCCCGCAGTTTGCGCCCGACGGCGGCGCGCGCACGCAGGCCCTCGAGGAAAGCGGCGAGCAATTCACGACGCTCGACGCAGAAGTGCAGGACTTGAAGCAGCTCGCCATCGATCTGAATCGCGATCTGTTCCTGCTCGAAGAAGAATTGCTGTTCCCGGCGAACACGCAGGTCGCTATTTTCGTATCCATGGACGTCGGCGAGTTCTTCGGCCTCGATTCCGTGGAGATCAAGTTGGACGACAGGGACGTCTCGAACTACTTGTACACGGAGCGCGAGGTCGATGCG
>DATCIQ010000208.1:0-3952 GCA_036507635.1 Gammaproteobacteria bacterium | reverse complement strand
AGCCCGTCGCGCGTGCCGGCGATGAAGCCCATGAGAATGAACCCGACGTGCGAGATCGTCGAATACGCGAGCATGCGCTTCAAGTTCGCTTGCGCGATCGCAACGACGTTGCCGATAGCGAGGGACAGCACGCAGAGCACGACGAGCATGCCCTGCCAACCGCCGTGCATGGGCTCGAGCGCCTCGGAGAGAACGCGCCACGCCAGCGCGAACGCCGCGATTTTCGGCGCGGAGCTGATGTAGAGGGTCACGGGCGTCGGTGCGCCTTGGTAAACGTCAGGCAACCACATGTGAAACGGCACGGCGCCGAACTTGAACGCTACGCCGACGATGACGAATGCGAGCCCGAGCGTCGCCGGCAGCGTGATGCCGCCCGGCGCAGACAAACGGTCCGCGAGCGCCGCGAATTCGAGCGTGCCGGTCACGCCGTAGAGCAGCGAGATGCCGTACAAGAGCGTGCCCGACGCGATGGCGCCGAGCACGAAGTACTTCATGGCCGACTCGGCCGCCACGGCCGAATCGCGGTTCAACGCGACCAGCGCGTACTGCGACAGCGCGAGTAGCTCTAGCCCCAAGAACATCGTGAGCATGCTCCCCGCCGAGATCATGACCATGACGCCCAAAAGCCCGAACAGGGAGAGCACGAAGAATTCGCCGTGAAACAGGCCGCTGTTCTTCAAGTGGTCGCGTGAATACAAGAACACGAGCGCGACGATCAAGTACGCGAGCATCTTGAGCGCGCCGCTCGCGGGATCGGCGACGAAGCTGCCGAAGAACGTGACGACGGTCCGATCCACGCTGAAATACGCCGAGACGACCGCGGTGCCGGCCAACGTCGCCATTGCCAATAAATACGTGATGCCGCGCTGGTCGTCGCGCAGGTACACGTCGACGAGCAACAGGGCGCAGATCGCCACCGCGAGGAAAATCTCCGGTGCAGCCGCGGAATAATCAATCATGGCAGGCGTAGCGCATCAGAGTTTCGATTGCATCACGTGTAACAACAACTGGCTCAAGGTCTCGTCCATGACTTCCACCAACGGCGCGGGCCACACGCCGAGCAGGAGCACCGCCACCGCGAGCGCCGCCAAGATGAAGAACTCGCGCATGTCGACGTCGGCGAGCTTCGCGACGCCTTCGTTCGCCACCTCGCCGAAAATCACGCGTTTGACCATCCACAGCGTATACGCCGCGCCGAGCACGAGCGTCGTCGCCGCGCCGAAGGCGAGCCAGAAGCTCGCATGGAAGCTGCCGATGATGACGAAAAACTCGCCCACGAAGCCCGAGGTTCCTGGAAGACCTGCGTTCGCGAGCGCAAACAACACGGCGAACGTCGCGAACCTCGGCATCGTGTTGATGACGCCGCCGTAGGCGCTGATTTCACGGCTGTGCAGGCGGTCGTAGAGCACGCCGACGCAAAGGAACAGCGCGCCCGAGATGAGCCCGTGCGAGACCATCTGCACCATGCCGCCCTGCAAGGCGAGCAACGCACCGTCGCTGCCGGGCGCGGCCGCGAGCGCGCGAAAAATCACGAAGAAACCGAGCGTTACGAAGCCCATGTGCGTGATCGACGAGTACGCGATGAGCTTCTTCATGTCCTTCTGCACGAGCGCGACGAAAGCGATGTAAATGATCGCGATCAGCGAGAGCGCAATCATGAGCCACGCGAGCGACTGGCTCGCGTCGGGCGTGATCGGCAGGCTGAAACGCACGAAACCGTAGCCGCCCATCTTGAGCAGAATGGCGGCGAGGATCACGGAGCCGCCCGTGGGCGCCTCGACATGGGCATCCGGCAGCCACGTATGCACCGGCCACATCGGCACCTTGACGGCGAACGCGATCAGGAACGCAAAGAAGATCCAGACCTGCTCGTTCATGCCGAGCGGCAAGTCGTGAAACGCAAGTATCGAGTAGCTGCCGTCCTGCACATAGAGATAAATGAGGGCGACCAGCATGAACACGGAGCCCAGGAACGTGTAGAGAAAGAATTTGACGGTCGCGTAGATGCGTCGCTCGCCGCCCCAAATGCCGATGATGAGGAACATCGGCACGAGCATCGCTTCCCAGAAGACGTAGAACAGCAATGCGTCGACGGCCGCGAAGACGCCGATCATCATGCCTTCGAGCAGCAGGAACGAGGCGAAGTACTGCGCGGGACGGAGCTTGATGACTTCCCAGCCCGCGATCACGACGAGCGGCGTCAGGAACGTCGTGAGCAAGATCAACGGCATCGATATCCCGTCGACACCGAGCTCGTAGAACGCGTTGAAGCGGCCGATCCACGGCACGCGTTCGACGAACTGCATGCTCGCGGAGCCGACGTCGAAACTCGTGTACAGCGGAATGCTCGCGGCGAACGTCACGGCCGAGCCCGCAAGGGCGATGCGTTTTGCGAGCGCGGCGCGCTCCGATCCCAGCATGAGCACCACGATGCCCGCGAGAATCGGCAGCCAAATTACGATGCTCAAGATCGGCAGGTCCACGGCTCTAGCTCCGCACCACGAACCAACCGATCAAGGCCGCAAGGCCGAGAACCATGGCGAACGCGTAATGATAGAGATAACCCGACTGCACGCGCCGCACGACGCCCGAGAGCACGGCCACGGTCTTGGCACTGCCGTTGACGACGAGGCCGTCGATGAGCACGCGATCGCCGGCCTTCCAGAACAACCTGCCGATGACGCGCGCCAACGGCGCGAGCACTTTCTCGTTGAACCAGTCGAAGTAGTACTTGTTGACCAGCAGCGAGTACAAAGGCGCGAGCCGCTCGCGGATCAGTGCCGGCAGCTCGGGCCGCTTGATATAGAGGAACCAGGCCGTCAAAGCGCCGGCCGCGGCGAGATACAAGGCGAGGGAGTGCGTGACGGCGTGCAGAATGAACGACGCCGGACCGTGGAATTCCGCGCCCACTTCCGCAAGCACGTCGTGGCGCTCGAGCACGAAGATCGAGCCCGTGAAATACTCGCCGAACAAGAGCGGCTCGATCGTGAACCAGCCGATGACGACCGACGGGATCGCGAGCGCGACGAGCGGGCCCAAGACGACGGGCGGCGATTCGTGGAGGTGCTTCCTGACCTCCGCGTCGATGCGCTCCGGACCGTGGAAAACCAGGAACAGCAGGCGGAAGCTGTACAGTGCCGTCACGAACACGCCGAGCAGCACGCACCAATAGGCATAACCCGCCCACGGCATCGTCGAGGCATGCACGGCCTCGATGAGGGCGTCCTTGGAGTAGAACCCCGAGAAGCCGGGAAAGCCGATCAACGCGAGCGTGCCGACCACCGACGTCCAGTACGTGACCGGGAGGTATTGCTTGAGGCCCCCCATCTTGCGCATGTCCTGCTCGTGATGCAGCGCGATGATCACGGAGCCCGCAGCGAGGAACAGCAGGGCCTTGAAGAACGCGTGCGTCATGAGGTGAAAGATCCCCGCTGCGTACGCGGACGCCCCGAGCGCGACCGTCATGTAACCGAGCTGCGACAAAGTCGAGTAAGCAACCACGCGCTTGATGTCGTTCTGCACGAGCCCAAGCAGACCAGTGAAGAACGCGGTCGTTGCCCCGATCACGAGCACGACGGAGAGCGCGGCTTCCGAGTACTCGAAGAGCGGCGACATCCGCGCGACCATGAAAATGCCCGCCGTGACCATCGTCGCCGCGTGGATCAACGCCGAGATCGGCGTCGGGCCTTCCATCGAATCCGGCAGCCACACGTGCAGCGGCACCTGGGCCGACTTCCCCATCGCGCCGACGAAAAGGCAGATGCACGCGACGCTCAAGAGCGACCAGCTCGAGCCCTCGAAGATCTCGATCGTCTCGCCTGCGAGCGCCGGCGCCGCTGCGAACGCGGTTGCATAGTCGAACGCGCCCGTGGAGAGCACGATCGCCGCGATGCCGAGCAGGAAGCCGAAATCGCCGACGCGATTGACGAGGAACGCCTTTAAGCTCGCGAAG
>DATCIQ010000207.1:0-8663 GCA_036507635.1 Gammaproteobacteria bacterium | reverse complement strand
GGCCTGCTCTTGACGGAAGGCGAAGCCTGGTCGAGGCAGCGCAAACTCACGCAGCCGACGTTCAAAGCCGACTACATCGAGCAACAGGTGCCCGCGACAGCCGCGCTCATCGATAAGTTCCTCGACCGCTGGCAACCATGGGCGGAGCAGGGGCGCACCTTCGACGCCGAAGAGGAATTCTTGCGCCTCTCACAGCGTCTCGCCGGGCACTACCTCATGGGCTCCGGCTTCGAAACCATCGAGGAGCAGTTTTGCGCCGCGGCGGTCGCCATCAAGGACAACTGGCCGCTGCCGCCGCGCAACCTCGCCGCGCTGCTGGTCCCGAAATCGAAACGACGCGAGCAACGGCTCAACACCGCGGTCGCGGCTATCGATTCGTGCCTCTTTGGCTATCTCGCCGAGCACCGGAAGCAGGATTTCGAGAATTGCGGCGTGCTCGGCGTGATCGCGGCGGGAAGCCGTGCGCAAGGCGACGAGTGGAGCGACCGCTCGCTCCGCGATCAGCTCCTCACATTGTTCTTCGCCGGCCACGAGACGTCAGCGGTGACGCTGACGTGGCTTCATTATTGGCTTTGGCGGCATCCTGAAGTGCGCCGCAAGCTGCAAAAGGAAGTCGATGAGATGCTCGGCTGCCGGCGACCGACGGCCGAGGACTTGCACAAGCTCGCCTACACCGAACGCGTCATCAACGAAACCCTGCGCCTCGATTCGCCGATCCACTCGATCTCGCGCGTTGCGCTCGAGGACGACGTCGTCGGCGGCTACCGGATTCCGCGGGGTGCGACGATCTACGTGTCGCTGTGCGCGACGCACCGGCTGCCGCAGCTTTGGCCGAAGCCTTACGAATTCGATCCGGATCGCTTCCTGCCCGAGCGGTGCGCGGCCCGCCCGCGGTTTGCGTTCATCCCGTTCGCCGCCGGCCATCGCAATTGCATCGGCGGCTCGATGGCGGTGATCGACTTGAAGCTCGCCGTCGCGCAGCTTGCACAGCGCTATGTGCTCGACGTCGCGCCGGGGCACCGTGTGGTGCGTGCGGCCGGCACGACGATGCATCCGCGTTACGGCATAAAGATGATCGTGCGCCCGGCGAACGCGTCGACCTCGTGACCGCGACGACGAAATCGAAAAGCGCGGGCGTTGCGGCCTATTACGACAAGGCCGCAGCCGCGGTGCCCGAGTTCACGGTGCTCAACTACGGTTTCAGCTCGGACTCGGAGCCGACCGTGGTCGCCCGCGACGACCCGGAGTTCTACTGTCTTCGGCTCTATGAGCACACTGTACGCGACGTGTCGCTCGTCGGCGCCGACGCGCTCGAAGTCAGTTGCGGGCGCGGTGGCGGCGCGAGCTTTCTCATGCGTGCGTTTCATCCGGCGAGCTACGTTGGCGTCGACTTGAGTGAGGAGAACATTCGCCTCGCAGAAGCGCGTGCCGACGGCCCGCGGTTCTTGCGGGGCAGCGCTGAGCGGCTCGCCTTCCCCGATGCTTCCTTCGACGTCGTGGTCAACATCGAAGCTTCGCATCTCTACGACGATCGATCGCAGTTCTTCCGCGAGGTCCGGCGCGTGCTTCGGCCGGGCGGCCACTTCTGCTACGCCGACGGCTGCTGGGCCGACGACGATTGTCGCGGCGACTTGCGGGCCGCGGGATTATCGCTGCTTGAGCGCCGCGACATCACGGCCAACGTCGTGCGCGCGCTCGAGCAAGACAGCGCGCGGCGCGCAGCCCTGTTCGACGCGATGCCGGACGCCTCGCTTCGCGAGGAGTACAAAGATTGGGGCGGTGTCGTCGGCTATCGCGCCTACCGGCGCTTCGTCGCCGGCGAGACGCTGTACTTCTCGCACCTATTGCGCCGCGATTGATCCGAGCAGCGCATCGAGCGCCGGGCCGCGCGGCAATTCGATACCGAACGTTTCCGCGAGCACGCGGCCGATCTCCGCGGCCGACCCGATTGTGCGCTCTTCTTTAGAGGCTCCGCGATAGACGGCGAGCTCGCGGTTCTTCAGTGCATAACGGCCGTCCGGCGTCCGGCGCGCAGCGACGAGCGTCGTCAAGAAATGCGACGACGGGTGCGTCGCGACGAAATGGTTGAGCACTTCGAAATCGATCGGCAGCTGTTCCTGGAGATCGAATCGATAAAGGGGGCGCCACTCGCCCCGGACGAGTGCCTCGAGCTCGAGCTCACCGTCACGGTGCACGAAGCGAAACGTCTCGTGCGGCGTCGATTGCTCGATGTTGAGCTCAAATCGCAGCGGCCCCGTGAGCGTGAGCCCGCCGAAACCGACGTCGCTCAAGTAATCGTCGGCGCCGACGCGCACTCTGAGCACCATGTGCGTTCGCGGCCCCAGCGATTGGCCGATGCGGCCCCAGACGACGCGGGCGGCGAGCGTAGTGACCTCGAACCCGAGCGTCCGCAGCACGTCGGCGAACAATTGGTTGTGCTCGAAGCAGTAGCCGCCGCGGCGGCGCGCGACGAGCTTCGCGAGCAGCGCCGGAGTGTCGAGGGGAATCGGCTCGCGCAGCAGCGTGCTCAAGTTCTCGAACGGAATCGCCATCGGATGCAGGCGATGCAATGCCTCGAGCGTCGCAAGGTCGCGCGAGGCGGCCGCCGCAAAGCCGACGCGCTCGAAATAGGCATCGATGTCGACGGCGCGCATACGTCGCCGGACCTCCTTCAGCGCAAGTCGGCGGGAAAGCGCTTGAAGACGGCGCGCGCGTTCCCTTCGAAGATCTTGCGTCGCTGCTCGGTGCTGAGCTTCTTGCTTGCATCGACGTAACGCTTGGTATCGTCGAAATAGAAGCCCGTTTCCGGATCGATCCCGCGCACGGCGCCGACCATCTCCGAAGCGAACAGGATATTCTCGATCGGTATCACGTCGAGCAAGAGATCGATGCCCGGCTGATGGTAGACGCACGTATCGAAGTAGACGTTCCTCAATACGGCCTCCTTGAGCGGCGGCAGCTTCAGCATGTCCGCAAGCCCGCGAAAGCGTCCCCAATGGTACGGCACGGCGCCGCCGCCGTGCGGGATGATGAGCTTGAGATCCGGAAAGTCCTTGAAAATACCGGACATCATCACCTGCATGAACGCGATGGTATCGGCGCTCAAATAGTACGACCCGGTCGTTTGAAAATACGGAGTGTTGCAGGCGCCGCTCACGTGGATCATCGCGGGCACTTCGAGGTCGCACATCTTCTCGTAGAGCGGATACCAATAACGGTCGCCGAGCGCGGGTCCCGTGAAGAATCCACCGGTCGGGTCGGGATTCAGATTGCAGCCGACGAAGCCGAGCTCGAGGACGCAACGCTCGAGCTCCTTGACCGACCCCGCGATCGGCGCTCCCGGCGATTGCGGCAACTGCGCGGCGCCGACGAAATTCTTGGGATACAGCCGCGTCAATCGAAAAATGAGGTCGTTGCAGTGCTCCGTCCATGCGCGGCTCGTCGACTCGTTGCCGAGATCGTGCCCCATCGCGCTCGCGCGCGGCGAGAAAATCGTCACGTCGGTGCCGCGCTCGCGCTGCAGCTTAAGTTGCGCGCCTTCGACGCTGGCGCTGAGCTCGTCGTCGCTGATGTCGATAGCGCCTTTGACCGCTTGATGTTGCGGGTTCTTCTTGAGGTCCGTTTTCTGCTGGTCGCGATACTTGCCGAGTTGCGCGGGTGCCGTCGTGTAGTGGCCGTGACAATCGATGATCATCGCGCTTCCCGTCGTGGTCAGTCGTCTTCGTCAGTGAACGTGAAATCCTCGAACGTCGAGGAGCCCTCTTCCGTGCGCTCGATGACGTTGTTCGGATTCTCGGCGCAGTGCCAGTAACTGATGCGTAGATATCCATCCTCGTTCGGCACGAGCTTATAGGTCTGCTGCACGTACCAAGGCTCGGCGAGCGTGACCGGATCGTATGACCAAACGTCGACGAGGATCGTCTCGGGATCGGTCTTTTGCCAAACCTCGATGGTCTCGATCTCAGCGGAATGCCGCGGATCGTTGCGGTGAAAGACGTTCTCGCGCAGTTGGCTCGTATGGATTACGAGCGTGTGGCCGTGCCAGAACCCGATCGAATCCCCGTACCACAGCGGATAAGCGTCCGCCGCCGCGGTATGAGCGCGGCCGTCGGTATAGATGCGGCGGATGTTATTGACGGTTTCGGACGTGAGCCAGACCTGCTGCGGCGTCACGATGAACTCACGCAAGAACGGGATCGCGAGCCAACGCGGATGCCCGGGCGGGCTGCAGTCGCTGATGGGGTCGTATTCGATGCCTTGCGCCGATCGCTCGCGGCGCGCCTCGAGCTCCGCGCGCGCCTCCGGGCGCAGATTCGCCGTGGTCAAAAGGCCGAAGTCCTGCTCCGGGTCGAAAAACGGGTTGCCTACGCGCGTCCACAGGCCCGTCCAATCGGGCATGTTGTCGCGCTCGAGCGGCGCGCCGCCGCCGGTCCGCTCGAGCAGCTCCTGGTACAGCTGCCATGCCGAGGCGTGCTCGCGCCCGAGCGCGATCTTGCCCTCGCGATCCGCCGGGACCAATGCCTCACCCGAGGAGTCCGAAACGGCGGCGTCCTCGCTTCGCTCGAAGCCCGAATCCGGCGCGCACGCCGTCAACGTCAGTGCGCAAGCGGTAAGCCACGACAACGCGTTCCCGTGTGCATTCATAGCCATCCCCTGTTGCTCACGTCGATCCGAGCTCTTCGCACATTAGTCAATCGAGCATGACGGATCAACTGCGCGCACGGCGACGCCCTGCTAAGATGGTCGCAGACGTTTTGGGGGAGGATCGCGATGAGACGCCTTTCGACTCTGATGACTCTGGCGATCGGCGCTGCGGCCGTTTTGGCGGCGGTTGCGCAGGAAGACGAGCCTTTCGTTCCCGTCACCGACGAGATGCTCCAGGATCCCGAGCCCGAGGACTGGCTCATGTGGCGGCGCACGCTCGACAATTGGGGTTACAGCCCGCTCGATCAGATCGACCGCGGCAACGTGCAGGAGCTCGCGCTCGTCTGGACGCGCGCCCTTGCGCCCGGCGATCAAGAAGGCACGCCGCTCGTCTACGACGGCGTCATGTATTTCCCGAATCCGTTCGACATCACTCAAGCCCTCGATGCCGCGACCGGCGATCTTCTCTGGGAGTACCGGCGCGCTGTGCCCGAGGACGTCGCCGAGTACTTCCCCGCTCCAGGTACGAACCGCAACATCGCGATCCACGGCAACTACATTCTCGACAACGGCGCCGATGGCTATGCCTATGCAATCGACGCGCGCACGGGCGAGCTCGCGTGGGAGACCTTGATTCTCGACTACAAGCACGGCGCCAAGAACAGCTCGGGTCCCATCGTCGCCAACGGCAAGGTCATCTCGGGGCGCAGCTGCGAGCCCGAAGGCGGCCCCGAGGCCTGCGTGATCACGGCCTTCGACGCCGAGACGGGCGAGGAGCTTTGGCGCACCCGCACGATACCGAAGCCCGGCGAAGCCGGCGACGAGACTTGGGGCGACGTGCCCTACGAGGAGCGGTGGCACGTCGGAATGTGGATGGTGCCGAGCTTCGATCCTGAGCTCAACCGCATTTACGTCGGCACGTCGGTGACGTCGCCGGCGCCGAAGTTCATGCTCGCGGGACCCACCCAGCAATACCTCTACCACAACTCGACGCTGGCGCTCGATGCCGATACGGGCGAGATCGTGTGGTACTTCCAGCACCTCATCGACCACTGGGACCTCGATCATCCGTTCGAAAGGCTGCTCCTCGAAATCGAGGTCGCACCGGATCCGGAAGCCGTCACGTGGATCAACCCGCGCGTGCGCTCGGGCGAGGCCTACAAGGTCATTACGGGCATACCGGGCAAAACGGGGATCGTCTACACGCTCGACCGCGAGACGGGGCAGTTCTTGTGGGCGCGCGAAACGGTCATGCAGAACGTCGTCAGCACCATCAACACCGAGTCGGGAGCCGGCGTGGTCAATCCCGAGAAGATCTTCGCGCGCGTCGGGCAGGAGCTCCTGATCTGTCCCAGCACGTCCGGCGGCAAGAACTACCCGGCCGGCACGTACAGCCCGATGACGGGCCTCATGTATTACCCGTTGCAGAACACCTGCATGATGTCGACGTCGGCCTCGGATACGCCGAGCCTCGATGATCTCTACGCGATTCGTAACCGCGTGCAGATCACGCCGGGCGAGGAGAACGTCGGCACGATCGAGGCGATCTCGGTCGAGACCGGTGAGACGGCATGGAAGTACGCGCAACGGGCCGGCATGTTGTCGCTCATGTCGACGGGCGGGGAGATCTTGTTCGGCGGCGACGTCAACGGTCGATTCCGCGCCTACGATCAAGAGAACGGCGACATTCTCTGGGAGGTCAACCTGGGTTCGGCCGTAAACGGGTATCCCATCACGTTCGCGGTCGACGGCCGGCAGTATGTCGCCGTCAGCACGGGCGGCTCAGGCTTGGCCTTCGGTCTCGCGCGACTCACGCCGGAGCTCACACCCGGCACCGGCAATCAATTGTACGTGTTCGCCCTCCCGTAGGGGCGGCGTCTTTGTAGGAGCGAGCTTCGCTCGCGATTCCTAAGATCGCGGCCGGAGGCCGCTCCTACGACCGCCTTTCTTGCTACCGGCACGAGACTTGCCCGAGCGCTTCTTGTGCCACGAATAGTCGTCCGGATTGATGAGGTCGGGCACCGTCCAGCCGTCCAAGTCATATTCGGCCATGCACTGCTCGGCGAACCCTTTGAACTTGGCCGCGTTGCCGTTGCCCATCGCGCTGAACAGGCAATAGCGGCGGATTTCCTCGGTGCTGCCCCCGTAGTTGATCTCGTAGAGCTCGTGACGCGCGCCGAACTCCGTGCCCAAACAATCCCACAAGAGCTTCAGGAGCTTGATGCGCTGCTCGGCCGTGTAGCCGTTCGAGCCGCGCATGTAACGATCGATGTAAGGCCGGATTTCGGGGTTGCCGAAGTCCCGCGCATGCGAGTTCAAGTAAATGAGCCCCGAGGCTACGGTCTGCTCGATCAGGTATTTGATCTTCGTGTACGCGATCGTCGCGAGGATCTGGTACGCGTTGCCGGGATCCATGTTCGGCAGGAGATACGGCCCTTTCCAAGGCCTGGGATCGCGCACCATGGCTTCCGTGAGCGCCCAGAACATGTTGCGCCACGCGAGCACCTCGCCGACGTTCGCCTGCACGCCGCGATAGTCTTTGGTGCCCGCCGCTTCGACGGCCTTGAGCAGAAGCCCCGCGATGAAATCGAGCTTGACAGCGAGCCGCGTGCAGCCGTGCACCACGAAGCGCGGCAAAAACCCGGTGCGCGGGAAGAAGTTGTTGGCTTTCTCGACGTCGCCGTAGACGAACACGTTCTCCCACGGCACGAACACCTTGTCCATGATGAACACGGCGTCGTTCTCGTCGAGACGCGACGACAGCGGTTGGTCGAACGGGCTCGACATGACCGTCGAGGTCATCTCGTACGAAGTCCGGCACAGAAACTTCACGCCCGGCGCATTCGTCGGCACCATGAACACGAGCGCAAAGCTCTTGTCCTGCAGCGGAATCAACCCATGGTGCGCGATGAACGTGTAATTGGTGAGCACCGAGCCCGTCGCGACGACTTTCGCGCCTGAGACGATCAAGCCGCCGTCGGTCTCCTTCTCGACGTGCACGCAGACGTCGGCCACTTGATCAGGCGGCTTGTCCCGATCCACAGGTGGGTGAATGATCGCGTGATTCACGTACGGCACACGCTCCTGACAGAACGTGTACCAGCGCTTCGCGTTCGCCTGAAAAGGCTCGTAGAACTCGGCGTTGCCGCCGAGCGTGCCCAGAAACGCCGCCTTGTAATCCGGCGAGCGGCCCATCCAGCCATAGGTAATGCGCTGCCATTCGGCGATTGCGTCGCGACCCGCGATCGATTCCTCGACGGTCTTCGGCGCCTTGAAGAACGCATGCGTCTTGCCTTTGCCGTCGGTGTCGGCCGGCAGCAGCAGCTTGTCGCGACGCTTGGGATCGTGCAGCGCGTCGAACAGCCGCGCCGTCATGCGCGCCGTGTTGCGAAACGCGGGATGCTCGGTCACGTCGTCGACGCGGTCACCGTAGATGTATACCTCGCGACCGTCGCGCAGCGACTCGAGATACTCCTTGCCCGTCTGCGGACGACTGCAGCGGACGGCTCCGATGCTCTCCGGCGACACGGCCTTACTGCGCTTAGCCACCATGCTCTGCCTCCCTCGTTTTTCGGTGATCTTGGTGCTTACAGGCTCGCGAGCACTTGTGCGATGGCGTCGGGCCCTTGTGCCGGTGCCATGACGTGCGCGCCCGCGATGCCCGGGATCTCGCGAAAGCCCGTGATGAGCTCGGCGCAAATGCGCCGTCCTTCGGCCGCCGCGTCGGCGGCGGCTCCGAGACGCGCAATGATCGCATCGGGCACGTGCACGCCAAACAGATTCTCGTTCATCCATACGGCGGAGCGCGCCGACCGTATCGGCCCGACGCCGAGGATCACGCCGACACGCTCGGTGATGCCGTCCTCGACCAGACGCCCGGCATACTGCCGCGCGACTTCGAGATCGAAGCAGAACTGCGTTTGCATGAACCCGGCCCCGGCCTCGATCTTGCGCAGCACGCTCTTCGAATCCCACTTCTCGTCGGGCACGCGCGGAATATCGGCGCCGCCGATGAAGAA
>DATCIQ010000206.1:0-2413 GCA_036507635.1 Gammaproteobacteria bacterium | reverse complement strand
CGAAGACGTTCGCGAGTATCCAGTCGTAGACCCGTGCCCAAAGCTCGGCGAGTCTCTCCGGCGCAAGTAAAGCTTCCATGGATCGGCACTCCGCTTGACTGTCGATGAATCGTGTAGGAGCGAGCTTCGCTCGCGATCTTTATCTTAATCGCGAGCGGAGCTCGCTCCTACAAATTCAGCTCGCGGCCACGAAGTCAGAAGGCCGTGCAGGGTGTCGGCTCCCAGCCGCTGCGACCGGATTCACGACGAAAATTCGTGCTCGTGATGACCGTTGTCGTGAAGTATGTCGGGTCATCGACGATCGTCAGCACGACAAGCCACTCGCTGCCGTCATGCTGCGTCAACAGGTCGAAGTACTCCGTGACGACGGCGTTCTCGCTGTAGGGAACGCCGTTCTTGCGCAGATACCCCGCCCTTATGCCCGTCGTCGTCACCTTGAGCGTGCCGTTTACCGGCGGTCCGAATCCGAACCCGAATGCGGCTCGGTGCAAGATCCACTCGGCTTCCGAAACGCCTTGCCACGTCCGCTCGCCGCTTTGCTCCGGCGCTCGGTCGAAATGGAGGAGCCGCGTCTGCTCGCCGGCGTCGGTCTCGATCTTGAGCGTCGAGTCGTCGTCCCAAGCGATGCGTAGGCGGCCGGGAACGCGCATGATGGCAGCGGCGCCGTACGACTTGCAGGCGTTTCCCTCGGCCTCGTCGCGCGCGGGGTCCCACGCATCGGCGACGCTCTGCGCCGCCGCGTTGAGCGGCAAACCTGGGTAGTCATTTCTCGGCGGCGTCACCATGCGGAAGCGCCAGTCCTCGGTGACGACGGATACCCACTGACCGGTCAGGTCGATCGGCGCGACGTCGCGTGCCGGGCCTTGCGGCCCGGGCGGCGGGCCGAATTGCGCGACAGCGGGATGCTGCATGATCGCTAGTACGAACGCGACGGTGAGTGCGGCCGCCACGCGTTCAATCCGAGCAAGTCTCTTCATTGTCGATCCCTACGGTTGTTCGCTCAAGCTCTGGTACGCTGCCTCGAGGAAGCGGTCCGTCGTCCAAAAGCTCGAGCTCGTGCCGTACACGGGCGCGTAGTCTTTGGCCGGTTCCGCGGCCTTGACCTGCTCGAGCGTCATACCCGCCTCGATCATGCTGCGCAGGCGGTTGCCGATCACGATGACCATTTCGCGATAGTCGAGCACGTCGCCTAATCCCGAGAGCCGGCCATGCCCCGGAATCACCAAGGTTCCGCCGTCCTGACCATAGACGGGAATGATGAGATCGACAATGGCGTTGAGCGCAGCGACGGTTCCCGCGTAGCTCCCGCCCGCCTCGAGGTCGATGACCGGCCAACCGGTCGTCGAGAAGACGTCGCCTACGGCGACAACGTCGGAACGGCGGAAGTAGACGACGACGTCGCCGTCCGTGTGCGCGGCCGGCTGATGAATGATGCGAATGCCTTCGCCGTTGTAGTACATGCGCTTTTCCGCGTCGAAGAAGCTGTTCGTCGGCCACATGCTCGACGGGGCTTCTGCCTCGGTGCCGAGCGTCGCGCTCAAACGCAACAACACGTTCTCGTGCGCGACGACCTGTGCGCCGCCGCCCTCCGCGTAAGGCACCGCGCCCGGCATGTTGCCGCCGATCACCGTGCTGCCTGCCAGGCGCAAGTTCGCGTTGCCGCCGATGTGATCGCCGTGGTGGTGCGTGTTGACGATGTAGCGGATCGGCTTCGGTGTGAGCTCCGCGATGGCCGCAACTATCTTCCCCGAGAGCGGCGCAAACTGCGTATCGACCATGAGCACGCCATCGTCGCCGATCTGAACCGTGATGTTGCCGCCGGCGCCGACCAGCATGTAGATGTCGTCCCGCACGTGCAGTGTGTGGATCGCGACGTCATCGAGGTCATCTTGAGCGCGTGCGACGGCGCAGAGACCCGAGACGGCGGCAGCGAAGCACACCGACGCGACGAATGCTTGGCTCTTGCTCATTGTGCTTGCGCCTCGGACCGTGGTAACGCCGCGATGACTCTTGTGTACTGCGGATACATGCTTGCCGCTCCGCCGAGCGTCGCTTCGTACTGCAGGCCGTGATTGCGCGCGTATTCGACGAGGAAGGGATTCTGCCCCGGCAGGTAATGCGGAAAGTAGCCCTCCGTGAAGACCGTTTCGATGACGCTTTCGCACGGATACGGTCCCATGCGGCCCGTCGGGTCGTAGGTGTAGTCGCGATTGCGGAAAAACGGCTCCTCGAGGTATGCGGGGTCGTCGACGTACACGTGCCACGTCAGAATGTCCTCGTGGCGCGTAAAGTGCTCGGTGACGATCGCGTTCCAGCTGCGCGGGACGCCGTTGCGGCGCAGCCACCCTTCCTTGAGATGCGTCGTCCTGACCTTGAGCGTTTGGCCGACGAATTCGCCCGTCGAGAATCCCAT
>DATCIQ010000205.1:0-2013 GCA_036507635.1 Gammaproteobacteria bacterium | reverse complement strand
TCACCGGCGCGCAAATGCCATTCGGCGGTCAGCCGCTCGATCAGGCGACGATCGACGCCATTCGACAGTGGATTACCGACGGAGCGGCAATGTGATGAGTTTTGCAGCCATGATCTCGAACCGGCGCTTCGCGGCCGCACTCGTAACGGCGGGTTTCCTCGCCGGTGCGGCGCCGGCCGGTGCCGAGCCTTACCTCGCGGTCGCGAACGGGTTGAAGTGCGTAATGTGCCACACGAACCCCACGGGCGGCGGCAAGCGCAACGTGTTCGGCATGGCCTATGCCCGTAGTGACGTCGCACGGCGCACGATCTTGAGCGACGAGGGCGACACGGCGTGGGACGGCAGCATCACTGATTGGCTCGGCGTCGGCGGCGACTTTCGCGGTGGCTATCGCGACGTCGATTTGCCGGGCCCCGCGGACGTTTCGGACACGTCGGTCACGAAGAGCACTCTCTATCTCGAGCTGCGCGCGATTCCCGACCTCCTGTCGTTCTACTTCGACGAACAGGTGTCGCCGGGAGCCTCAGTCGATCGCGAGTACTTCGCACTGTTGACGCCCGCGAACGGCAAGTTCACGGTCAAGGCGGGTCAGTTCTTCTTGCCGTTTGGTTTGCGTATCCAGGACGACAGCGCGTTCGTGAGGCAGCGCTCCGGCATCAACTTCGATACGCCCGACGACGGCGTCGAGCTCGGGCTCGAGCTACCGAAGTGGTCCGCGCAGATCGCGGCCACGAACGGCACGGCGGGATCCGGCAGCGCCCCCGGCAGGGACCAGCTCAGCTTGTCGGCGAGCTACGTGCAACCGCGTTGGCGCGTCGGCGGCAGCTACAACTTGAACGACGATCCGCTCGGCGACCGCGAGATGCAGGCGCTGTTCGCCGGCTTTCGCACGGGGCGCATCGCTTGGCTCGCGGAGCTCGATTTCATCAAGGACGACATTCCGACGATGGGCTCGCAAGAGATTTATGCGACGCTGCTCGAAGGCAATTGGCGGTTCGCGAGAGGCCACAATCTCAAAGTGAGCTACGAGTTCCTGGACCCCAGCGACACCTCGGGCGACGACGAGCAGGAACGCTACAGCATCGTCTGGGAGCACGCACCGATCCAGCTCCTCCAGGCGCGCGTGGGTTTTCGCGCCTACAACGGCGTCCCGGCTCAGTTCCTGACCAACCGGAACGAGCTGTTCGCGGAGCTGCACGTCTACTTTTGAGCGAGTGATTTTCCAAGATCGCGAGCGAAGCTCGCTCCAACCGGTGGGAGCGACCTCGTACCGGTGGGAGCGAGCTTCGCTCGCGATTCTTCATTACACAGTGCGGGTGGCGATCGCGGGAGGGACGCTCGCGGCGCGGCGCGCGGGCACGAGCACGGCGAGCTGACCGATCGCGAGCAACGTGAGCATGGCGGTCGGCAGCAGGTACCACGAGAAGCGCGGAATGCTGAAGACCTCGACGAGCAGCACATTGATGCCGACTGCGAGCAACGCGCCCAATGTGACGCCGATCGCCGTGAACAAGAAGTTCTCGGCGAGAAAGTATCGGAGGATCGCCGTGCGCGTCGCGCCGAGCGCGCGCCGCGTGCCGATTTGCTTCGTGCGACGGGTCACGTTGAAGCTCGTAAGACCGGCGACGCCGAGCGTCGTGATCGCGACCAAGATCACGACCGTGAACGTGAGAATATTGATGAGCGCCCGATTGACCTCATAGCTGCTCTGGCGCGTCTCTTCCATCGTGCGAATGTCTCGGATGATGCGTCCATCTTCGCTGTCCGCGAGCAAGGTTTCGATGCGCGGCATCAGCGAGTCGCGTTGCCCGGGCTCGGCGCGGATCAGATAGGCCGTCGAGTCGTTCACGAGGTGCTCCGGAACGAGCATGGCGCGCTCGACGGCTTCGGTCCACCCGCTCCACGGCGACTGGAGGCGGTCGACGACGCCGACAATGGTCATGGGCTCCGTATCGGCGATGTAGACCGTTTTGCCGACGCCGAACGTCGGGTCGTCGGGAAAGAGCGTCGCGG
>DATCIQ010000204.1:0-10079 GCA_036507635.1 Gammaproteobacteria bacterium | reverse complement strand
AGGGCGGGTTGCACGTCGCCGCCGTGCAAAAGAACGCCGCAACTTACGAGCACATCGATCCGCAGGCGGTCGGCAACCGGCAACGCGTGCTCGTCTCGGATCTGTCCGGGCGCAGCAGCGTCGTTTACAAAGCGAAGCAGTTCGGCATCGACATCGATAACGCCGATCCGGCCGTGAAGGCGGTATTGGACAAGGTCAAGAAGCTCGAGAACGCGGGGTTTCAATACGAAGGCGCGGAGGCATCGTTCGAGCTCTTGATGCGTGAGGCGTTACACGGCAAGGTTCAGCACTTCAGGCTCATGGCGTTTCGCGTCAGCGACGAGAAGAACAAGGAGGACGAGCCGCCGCTATCCGAGGCGACCGTCATGATCGAGGGCCCGGACGGCAGCGTCGAGCACACCGTCGCCCAAGGCAACGGTCCCGTGAACGCACTCGACCGAGCGCTGCGCAAGGCGCTTACGAAGTTCTATCCAGAGCTCAACGGCATGGAGCTGCTCGACTACAAGGTGCGAGTGCTCGGCGGCGGCGAGGGCACCGAGGCGATGGTGCGCGTCCTCATCGAGTCCGGCGATGCGAGCAGCAAGTGGGGCACCGTCGGGGCCTCGCAGAACGTCATCGAAGCGAGCTGGCAGGCGCTCGTCGATAGCATCGAATACAAGCTCTACAAGGACGAGAAGGAGCAGCGCAACGCTCCGACGACGAGCTCCGAAGCCGCGCGCAAGACGCGCAACTGAAGCCGGCTTTAGCTCCCGATGCCGACGAGATCGTCGTAGTCGGAGACGACCCGAAACGCGCGCGCGAGGTTTTCGATAAAAAGCGCCTGGCCGAGGAAAATCGGCCCAGGACTGTTGATGATCGCATTGTTGATCGTCCCGAGCAGGATCTGAAAAGCGAACCTCACGTTCATCTCTTCGCGAGGAGTCAGCTCGCGTTCAGCGTGTTTGCTCATACGGGCGATTAGCCGATTGGCGAGCTCGTGCCCATGCTGTCTGATCGGCTCCCAGAAATCGGGATCCCTGATCGAGCGAATCAGCGCCGCGCGCCAGAAGCGGCGGCGTTTCCAGTAGTAGCCCACGAGCTCCTTAATGAGCTCGTTGATGAGCTTGTCGTTCGATATCGTCGCCAGCAGCCGGTCGCGCGTCCTCGTTCGATGTTCGAGATGATGCGCGATCATCGCGTCGAAGAACTCGTCTTTGCTGTGAAAGCGCGCGTAGAACGCTCCCACGGAGTAACCGGCCGCCTTCGCGAGCTCGGCGATCGTGATCGACTCGAATTCTTCGTGCTCGAGCAGCTTGAACCCCGTCGCGATGAGGGCGTCGTAGGTCTTGCGCCCGCGCGCCTGCTTGATCCTTCTGCCCGGCGATACCTGTAGGGCGGCTTTTTGCATGTCGCGAATCTTAACGGCGCCCTGCGACGGCGTCTCGCTTCGCATTATAGCTTGACGCAAAACTAGGAATCTGTATTCTGTTTGTGCGCGTGGGCGGGGCAACACGAAAACAACGCATCGGCGCCTGCGCGTTGTCGTTTGGGGGGCATCCCGCAATACGCGGCAGCGTCGTGCGCGCGACCGCCGCGCGCGGCTGCCGGCGATTACGGCGAAGGATTCCTTGAGTCGCGCATTGACGGGCATTGATTAGAACAACAGGGGGAGGAACTCATGGGCACACAATCGAGCAAGATCGGCACACGCGGCGAATCGCGGCTAGCTTTCAATCCACTCGCATGCGCGTGCATGCTCGCGATGGGCTCGCTTCCCATCACAGCGCTCGCGCAGGACAGCGGCGCCGCAGGCGTCGAGGAAGTCACGGTCACGGGCACGCGAATCGAGCGCTCTGGCATGAACGCGCCGACGCCGGTCAACGTGGTTGCCGCTGACGAGCTCTCGATGATGGCGCCCGGCAACATGATCGAGGCGATGAGCCAGCTACCGCTGTTCTATGGCAACACGTCGCCCGCCGACCCCGGCAACTTCTTCGTCTCGCCGGGCTCGGGCAACCTGAATCTGCGCGGCATCGGCACCAATCGGACGCTCGTGCTCTTGAATGGGCGCCGCGTCGTCTCCTCGACCCGGTACGGCGGCACGGATATCAACCTCTTCCCGGAGGCCCTGATCAGCACCATCGAATCCGTGACAGGCGGCGCCTCGGCCGCCTACGGGACGGACGCGGTCACGGGCGTCACGAACTTCATCCTCGATACCGATTTCGAGGGTGTCAGGGGCCATGCTCAATCCGGCACCACGAGCCGCAGCGACAACGACAATTGGGAAGCATCTTTCGCGGTCGGTTCCCCGATCGGCGAGAAATTCCACATCCTGTTTTCAACGGACCATTACGACCAGGATGGTGTGTTCACGTATGAGGGCCGCGATTGGTACAAATCCTGGGGTGTCGTCGCCAATGCCGCCCCCACCGGACCGCGCAACCTGGTCCTGCCCTATGTGGTCTCGACGACTGCGACGTTCGACGGGCTGATCAGCGCGCCGGGCACGCCGCTGCACAATCTCAACTTCAATTCCGAAGGCACGGCCGTGACGCCGTTCATCCGCAATCCCGCTTACACCGGCCAATCTCAATCGATCGCAGGCGGCACGGGCAGCGGCAATTTCATCGCCGCGGACACGCCGACTCTTGCGCCCGAATACCAGCGCGACAGCTCTTTCGTGTACGTCGACTACGACGTCGCCGACAACGTCACGCTTTTCTTCCAAGGTATTTACGGCAACTCCGTAACGACGTCCGCGAATCTCCCCGGCCAGTTCCAGGGACCTTTCTCGCCGATGATCATCTACAGCGGCAACGCCTTCTTGCCACCGTCGATTCAGCAGATCATGACGGACAACAATATCGCCTCGTTCACGCTGAACAGGATGGGCCATTCGTCGGATCTCGGCAGGGCCGGAGCCAGCACGATCCAAGACATCAGCTTGTCGCAGCGGACCATCGGCTTCGAGGCGGATCTCGATACCAACGGCTTCTTCGATGGCTGGCGGCTCGACGGTTACTACCAGTATGGCGAGACCAAGACGAAGTCGAGCCAAGTCGGCGGCATTCGTATCGATCGCATTCACATGGCCCACGATGCCGTCGTCGATCCGGCGACCGGGGCCGTCGTTTGCAACGTTACGTTGGTGTCCGGTCTCTATCCCGATTGCGTGCCCTTGAACCCCTTCGGCCGCGGCAACATGTCGGACGCCGCCGTCGACTGGGTCACGCAAACGGAGCCCGGCCAGCTCATCACGACGCCTTTGTATTACACGCAAAGCGGCTATGGCTTAGGGCTGACGGATACCTACATCTCCGAAGAAGCCAAGATCGCGCGCGCGAACATCGTGCAGGAGGTGTTCGAATTCTCCGTCAACGGTGAGATCTGGGACAACCGTCGAGCGGGCGCCCTGTCGGTCGCTCTCGGTGCCGGATGGCGCGAAGAGCGTATGAATCAGATCGTCCGCGACCCGACGCTGCCGGACAGCAATCACGATACGGGCCGCCCGGTCCCGCCGAACAACCCCCTCTTGGGCATACGCGGCCAGTCCGGCGGCGACGTGAACAATTCGGTCGCCATTCAGTACTCGAAAGTGCCGAACATCCTCGGCGAAATGGATGTCACCGAGATCTTCGGCGAGATATTCGTTCCCTTGCTCCCCGAGGGTAAGCTCGACATCGACGTGGCCACACGGTACGCCGACTATTCCGGATCCGGCGGAATCAATGCTTACAAAGTAGGCCTTTCGTCGCGACTCACGGATACCCTGCGCTTGCGCGCCACGGCTTCGCATGACGTCAGGGCCGGCACCCTGTCCGAGCGCTTCGACCAGACGGGCTCCGCGGCATCCGTCACGGATCCCTTCTTCGGCGGCCGGCAGAACAACATCTTCCAGGCCCAGGGCGGCGACCCGAATATTCGGCCCGAAGAAGCGGACACGGTGACGATGGGCTTCGTTTATCAGCCGGCGCAGGTCGACGGCCTGTCGTTTTCCATGGACTGGTACGACGTGTCGCTCGAGGAGGCCATCATTTCACTGACCTCACAACAGATCCTCGATCAATGCTTCGCCGGCGATCAGGAATTGTGCGCGCGCGTGCAGCGCTTGCCGGATACGACCATCAACCTGATCCAGGCCCAGGTCGTGAACTTCGCCAAAGCCACCGTCAGCGGCGTCGATCTCGAAGTCAACTACCGCAGGAGCATCGACCTCATCGGCGGTGGCGGCGACGAGGCTCTCGGTTTCCGGTTCTTCGCGAGCCACTTGAGCGAGAACTCGACGCAAAACCCGCCGTCTCCCGCCATCGACCGGGCGGGGCAGCTCAACCTCTTCGAGTTCCCGGTAGACAAGATCACGGCGAACTTGAGCTACAGCAACGGCCCGTTCTCGGCATTTCTCCAGGCTCGCCTGGTCGACGATGGTTTTCGCGACGTTCTGCAAACGGAAGGCGTCCAAATCGACGACAACACGATCGATTCCGTCACGTACCTCGACCTGAATCTGCGCTACGAGATGCCGGTCGGCGACGGATCCTGGGAATTCTACGGATCGGTCACGAACTTGACCGACGAGGATCCGCCGGTGGTCGCGAACTTCGCGTTCTTCGGCGCCGCGGCGACGCAGACGAATTCGGGCTTGCACGATCTGCTCGGCCGGCGCTACACGGTCGGCGCGCGCATCTCGTTTTAGCGGTCCGCGGGCCGGGGCTAGTGCACGCAGGGGCTAGTCGCGCGCGAAAGCGTTCGCGGCGTAGACGACTTCGCCGCCGACCATCGTCAGCAGCGACTCGATCGCGCCGATCTGCTCGACGGGAACCGTCAGGTAGTCGCGCGAGAGCACCGCGAGATCGGCGAGCTTGCCTACTTCGAGCGAGCCGCGCACGTCGTCGTCATGGGAGAACCACGCGCTGCCCAAGGTGTAAAAGCGCAGCGCATCCTCGCGGCTCGACGTCTCCTCGGGCCCGCGGATCGCCGTCCCGCCGACGGTCTTGCCGTCGAGAAACCATTGCAGCGCCGTGAACGGGTTGTACGAGGCCACGCGGTGCGCGTCGGTGCCCGCGCCTATCGGCACGCCGATGCGCTTGGCCGTCACGACGGGCGGCACGCGCAGGGCCGCCTCGCGGCCGGCTTGGCGCACGTACTGATCGCCGCCGAAGTACATCGCATCCTGCACGGTCCAGCCGACCCCGAGTGCCTGCATGCGCCTCAAGCTCTCCTCCGACGCATCGTTCAAATGCGCGATCGACCAGCGCAAATCCGCGATCGGCGTCTCGCGATCGACCTGCTCGAAGATCGTCAACAGATGATCGACAGTCGCGTCCGGACCCCAGTGCATCGTGAGCGTCATGCCGCGCTCGGCCGCCCATTTGACGATCTCGTGGTACTGCTCCTTGTCGGCGGGGCTCGGCGCCGGGTTGTTGTTCATCGCTACCGTGATGCGTTCGCCGATGCCGTTGAAACGCAGCATGTCGTCGCCGAAACCCATCGGCAGCATCGCCGTCAGACTCTTGAATTCGTCGAGCTCGGAGCCCGAGACTTGACCGTTGAGGCTGTAGGCGACACGCACCGTCATCTCGCCGGCACGCCACACGTCGAACAGCGCCTGATAATCGCCCGCGAATAGGTTGTTGCCGCCCGGATCGACGACGCCCGTAATCCCTAAGCGGTTGAGCTCGCGGAAGAACGCCTTCGTCCCCTCGACTTGCTCGGCGAAGCCGGGTTTCGGCAGCCGGTCGAACAATGCGACGATGCTTGCGTTGTTGCCGCTGATGGCGCCCGTCGCGCCGCCGCTCGCGTCTCGCTCGAGTCGCCCGCCCGCGGGAAGGTCGGCGTCGTCGGCGATGCCGAGCGCCTCGAACCCCTCGTCGGTCATGACGATCCAGCCGTAGCCGAGCTGCACGTAGACGGGATTGTCCGCCGCGGCCGCTTCGAGCTCGGCTTGCGTCGGCCGGCGCCGTTCCGCGAATTGTTGCTCGTTCCAACCGCCGGCGACGACGAGCCACGCACCCGGCGGCCGCGTCTTCACCGCCGCGCCGATGCGCTCCAGGGCCTCCTCGAGCGACCGCGCGCCGATCCAGTTCACTTCCGTGCTGAAGGAGAGCGCGGCGCGGATCGCGTGCAGATGCGAATCGATGAGCCCCGGAACCACGGTACGCCCGCCGAGATCGATGACGCGCGTCGCCGGACCGGCAAGCCTGCGTATTTCCCCCGTGCTGCCGAGCGCGAGTACCCTGCCGTCGTCGATCGCGAGCGCTTCTTGGATCGACGATTGCTCGTCGACGGTCACGATCTTGCCGTTCAGCAAGACGGTATCGGGTGCTTGAGCCCACGCGGCAGAGGCAAGCAGACCGCAGCAGGAAACCGTGAGACGCCAAAGCGCGGCGGTCATTCTTCTGCGCATCGTTCCGCTCCTCCCCGACTCGACGCGATGATAGCCTTTAGAGCAGGGCAGAGGGAGGAGGGGCTGCGGTGAATGACAGCGTTTCAGCCGGCGACGAGATTCCACCAGGGCATTCGGTGATCGAGGTCCATGTCGGCGAGCTCGAGCAGCTTTTCAACCACATCGATCCGTCGCCGTTCCACGACCGCGACCTCGACCGCAGCACGGAGGAGTTCATCGTCGACTGGAGCAGAGACTTCCCCGGCGATGCGCCGCTCGGTCTCGTCGTGCATCTCGACCGCCCCGTGGAATTGCCGCGCCAGGCATCCGTTCTGGGCAATGCGATCCATCAGTATTTCGCTGCCCGCGCCCGCACCACGAGGCGCCGCCTGCGGGAATTGTTACGTCGCGGCAGAACGAGCCTGATCATAGGGCTCGCGTTCTTGGGTGCGGCTGTCGGCGCCAGCGAGCTCATTGAAGACTGGCTCGATCCGGGTGGCGTGCTCAATGTCGTACGTGAGAGCCTCTTGATCGGCGGCTGGGTCGCCATGTGGCGGCCGATCGAAGTTTTCCTTTACGACTGGTGGCCGATTCGTGCCGAGGCGCGTCTCTACGACCGGCTCGCCGCGATGCTCGTGCGAATCGATGCGAGCGGGGCGAAGCGCGCGTCTTGATCGATCGAGAGCTGCACGCGCTCAGTCTTCGGCGGCGCCCGCGAAATCCCCGCCTTTCATGAAGGCCATGCGCTCGAGATCGAGGTGCCGGCGCATGGCATCGCGAATCTCTTCGACAGTCAACGCGCGCACGCGCTCTTCGAGCGCCGTGTCCCAGGCCATGGTCCGCCCATTGTGCTCATTGGCGAGCAACATGCCCGCCACCGCCGGATCCTGGCTGCGAGCGACTTGACGAAGCTGCGCCCAGCTCGCCTTCGCGGCAGCCACCTCCTCTCTGCCGTAGCCGTCGCGAAGCACGGCCGCGAGCTCGTCGCGAAACGACGCTTCGACGCGGTCCGTGTTCTGCGGCGCCGAGATCGCGTTCACGAGAAAACGCGCGCCCTCGATGCGGGCTTGAGCTTGAAACTGGGACCCGACGCCGTAACTCAAGCCCTCGCGATTGCGGATCCGCCCGAAGAGTCGCGAGCTCGGGCCTTGACCGAAAATGTAATTGCCGAGCACGAGCGCCGCATAGTCGGGATGCTCGTCGCTCATCTTGATCGGCATCCCGGCCATCAAGAACGCATTCTCCTTGTCCGGCGTCTCGAACACATCGCTGACCGGATCGATGGGCGGGTCGGGATAAGGGTTCGTGACTTCCGTGTACGCCTGCGGGCTTTCCCAACCATCGAGCTTCTCGGCCATCACGCGCTCGACGACACTCGGGTCGAAGTCGCCGACGACAGCGACTTCGGCGTGGGACGCGCCGTAGAACCTTTCATGAAACTCGCGCAGGCCCTGCACGGACACTCCATTCAGGGAAGCGAGCTCCTCGTCGACGGTGCGCGCGTAACGCACATCGTCGCGCGCGTGCCGCTGCGACCAGTGGCGCGTGAACGCGCGCTGCACAATCGCTTGCGGCTCGCTTCTCGAGAACTCGACGCTAGTCAAAGCGAGATCGCGCAAGGTCCGCAATTCCCCTTCCGGGAAGGCGGGCTCGCGTAAGACTTCGATGGCGAGCTCGAGCACCGCGGCCAAGTGCTCGCGCGTCGTCTGAATGCTCGCAACGACGTTGTCCGCTCCGCCGCCGATATTGAGCTGACTTTGCCTGACGTTGAGCTCGTCCTCAATCTGTTGGCGCGATTTGGTGCTCGTGCCGCGCATGAGCATCTGCGCCGTCACCGGACCGTTCAACTCCGTGCCCATAAGGGTTTGCTCATCGCCGAAATTGAGGCGGATGAGGGCGTTGACCGAGTCGCCGCGCGTTTCCTTGGGCAACATGACGAGCTTCACGCCGCCTGGGAGCTCCATACGCACCGTGCGCGCGTCGATGTTCGCGGGCGTCGCGTCGAATGCCTCGCCCTCGGCGCGCGCTTCGTCGCCCCCGTAGCCTTCGAGCAAAGCGGCAAGATCCGGCGGGTCGGGGATATCCGTTCGGTCGGGCTCGCCGGGAATGAAGACGCCCACGGTCCGATTCGACGCCTTCAAGTACTGCAGCGCCGCGCGCTGCACGTCCTCCGCGGAAGCCTTGCGCACGCGATCGCGGTCGACGAACAACATGCGCCAGTCGCCGATGGACGCCCAGTTACTGAGCTGGATCGCGATTCCCTGGGAGTTGTTCATCTGTTGCTCGAAAGCGGACAGCACTTCGTTCTTGGCGCGCGTGACTTCCTCTTCCGTGATCGGATTGGTCTTGAGGTCATCGATCGTCGCAAGCAGCACCTCGCGCGCTCTGTCGAGCGACCCGTCTTGCCGAACGATCGCAATGAGAATCAGGAGCCCCGGGTCCTTGAGCTGCAAGGCCTGCGTTGCGACCTGCGCGGCGATTCCCGGTTCGACGAGCGCCTTGTACAGCCGGCCGGAAGGCGCATCCGTAAGCACCTGCGCCGCGATTTGCAGCGGCACGAAGTCGGAGTGCGTGCCCGGCGACGTGTGGTAGCCCGCCATGAGCGCTTGGATATTGCCGACCCTGCGCACTACGACCTCGCGCTCGCCGTCTTGCACGGGCTCCTCCGTGTAGTTCGCTTCGAGCACCCGCTCGGGTCGGGGGATCGCGCCGAAGGTCTGGTCGAGGAGCTCGAGCGTTCGGGCTTCGTCGATGCGGCCGGCGATCACGAGCACGGCATTGTCGGGTTGGTAGAACCTGCGATAGAACGCTTGCAGCCGCTCGATCGGCACGTTCTCGATGTCGCTGCGGCTGCCGATCGGCGTGTTGCCGTAACCGTGCCATAGGTAGGCCGTGCTCAATACGCGATCGAGCAAGACCCGGATGGGATTGTTCTCACCCGATTCGAGCTCGTTGCGCACGACGGTCATCTCGCTGTCGAGATCGGCCTGCGCGACGAATGAGTTGACCATGCGGTCGGCCTCGAGATCGAGCGCCCACGCGAGATTGTCCTCGCTCGCGTCGAAGGTCTCGAAGTAGTTGGTGCGGTCCCATGCCGTCGTGCCGTTGGCTTGCGCGCCGCGATCCTGCAGCTCCTTGAGTATGTTGGTATGCCCAGTCGAGCCCTTGAAGAGCATGTGCTCGAGCAAATGCGCCATACCCGTCTCGCCATAGCTCTCGTGCACGGAGCCGACGAGATACGTGACGTTGACGGTGATCGTCGCTTTCGATGGGTCGGGGAAAAGCAGCGCCCTCAAGCCGTTGTCGAGACGGTACTCGGTGATGCCTTCGACGGAAGTGACGCGCTCGATGCCGTCGGGTAGCCGCACCTCGGCGTTCGCAACGGCGAAAAGCGGCCATGCGATGAGGAGGAGCCTGAACTTCGGCGCTCCGGCACGGAACATACGCATTCTCCGAGCGTTTCGGCGCGACTATAGGTTCGGCGGCGACGCCTGGCAATAGCCGCTCGACGAGGCTACAGTCGAGGCGCGGGCATCGCCCGGCGTTCATCTTAGGGAGGAGCGATGAACACGATTCGGCTCTTGGTGGCCGGGGCTCTGTTTCTCGGAGCCGGGGCTCGAGCGCACGACGAGGACGTCGGCACGCGCTTCGTTCACACCGACGGCATCAATGGGTCGGAGTGCCTCGACCACGACGCGCCCTGCCGGAGCATTCA
>DATCIQ010000203.1:0-4877 GCA_036507635.1 Gammaproteobacteria bacterium | reverse complement strand
GCGCCCTTGTAGGAGCGAGCTTCGCTCGCGATTCTTGCCGAAGATCGCGAGCGAAGCTCGCTCCTACAGAAGAGTCGGCTCCTACACATGCAGATTATCGATGAGACGCGCTTTACCGAGCCACGCGGCCGCGAGCACGATGAGCTCGCTCGGCTGGTCACGGCCGTTCGGCTTGGTCAGATCCGCGGCGTGCCGCACTTCCACGTAATCCGGCTTGAAACCGGCTTCGCGTAACGCTTTCATGGCGCCCGCCTGCAACGCGACGAAGTCACGCTCGCCGTTTTGGAGGGCCTCTCTGACGCGCATGAGTGTCGCGTGCAGCTTGGGAGCGTGGCTCCTCTCCTCGGCGGTCAGGTAGCGATTACGCGAGCTGATCGCCAAGCCGTCCGGCTCGCGCTGCGTCTCCCCGGAGATCACGTGCACGCGCAGGCGCAGGTCCGCAATCATGTGCTCGACGAGAATGAGCTGCTGATAGTCCTTGCGGCCCAGCACGATCACGTCCGGACCGACGATATTGATGAGACGACAGACGACCGAAGCAACGCCGTCGAAGTGTCCGGGCCTCGTGGCACCGCAAAGCTCGCGGCTCAGCGCCGGCATCGCGAAGCGCACGGCGTTCTCGGGCCCAAAAGGATAGATCTCTTCGACGCTCGGCACGAAGACGCCGTCGACGAGCCCGGTCTCCGCCATGAGCCCGCGATCCTCGGCGAGCGTGCGTGGGTAGGCCACATAGTCTTCATCGGGCCCGAATTGGGTCGGGTTCACGAAAATGCTCATGACGATCTTGTCGGCGCTCTCGGCCGCGAGCTCCACGAGACTCATGTGGCCACGGTGCAGGTTGCCCATCGTCGGCACGAGCGCGACGGTCTGGTGGGTCGCGCGCCACCCCTCGACGAGCTCGCGAATGTGGCTGGCCGTGCGCGTGAGGACGGCGTCGGACAAGGAGCCCCCGATCGAATCTGACGTCGGCGGATTGTATCAGGAGAAGCAGTGTTCCTTGGCCGGGTAGCCGCGGTCCTTGACGGCCTGCACGTATCGTTTGACGGCGGCGAGCGGCGAATCCACGCCTGCCATGAAGTTTTTCACGAAGCGCGGCGTGCGCCCCTGGGTCACGCCCAAGATGTCGTAGAGCACGAGAATTTGGCCGTCGACGTCCGGCCCGGCCCCGATGCCGATCACGGGCGCCGCCACTGTGCGCGTAATGGCGCGGCCCACTTCGTTGGGCACGCATTCGAGCAGCACGATATCCGCGCCGGCCGCCTCGAGCGCTTTTGCGTCCTCGGTCATCTTTGCGGCCACCGCGGACTCGCGTCCTTGTACCTTGAATCCGCCGATCTTGTGCACCGACTGCGGCTTGAGCCCGAGATGGGCGCATACGGGGATGTCATGGCGTGCCAGATACTCGACCACCGCGACTTGCCCCTGCCCGCCTTCGAGCTTGACCATCATGGCGCCGCCTTCCTGCATGAGACGCACGGCGTTGTCGAGCGCCTGCACGGGCGTCGTATAGCTCATGAACGGCATATCGGCCATGAGAAACGCGTGCACCAGTCCGCGCGCGACGCTGCGCGTGTGATAAATGACGTCGTCGACGGTGACGGGCACGGTCGTGTCGTGCCCTTGAATGACCATGCCGAGCGAGTCGCCGACCAGCACGACGTCGGTGCCGGCCATGTCGACGATCTGCGCAAAGCTCGCATCGTACGCCGTGAGACAAGCGATGGGCTCGCCGTTCTGCTTCATCTCGCGCAGCGTCGAAATATTGATCGGCGGCGACGCCATGTCGCGTTGTTGCAATTGTTTGTACATACTCGATCCTCCGCGGCGCTTTAGGATAGCTCTTGAGCGGCGGGATTGAAGAAATGCCGGCCCCGCTTGATGCGCACGATGGTGCGCAGGAGCTCTTGGTAATCGGCCTCACGATGGATGGGATCGATCGAGGCCGCATTGACGATGAGCAACGGCGCATCGTCATAGTCGTAGAAGAATCTCGCGTACGCCTCGCCGAGCCGCTCTAGGTATTCGACCTCGATGAGCTGCTCATAGGGAACGCCGCGGCTCGCGACGCGCTTCATGAGGACGTGCGCCGGGGCTTGCAGATACACGACGAGATCCGGTTGCGGCGGGTCGAGGTCGAGGGTCGCGGCAACCTCCTCGTAGAGCCTGAGCTCATTCGCATCGAGATTGAGCTTGGCGAACAGGCGATCCTTATCGAGCAGAAAGTCGGCGACGCGAACCGGGGCAAACATATCCGTTTGGCGCAGCTGCTCCATCTGTCGCGCGCGCTGTAGCAAGAAGTACAGCTGCGTCGGCAACGCCGCATAACGGCGGTTGCGGTAGAAACGCTCGAGAAACGGGTTTTCCTCGGCCTGCTCGAGCATGAGCTCGCTCGCGAAGCTCTCGGACAAGCGCTTGGCGAGGCTCGTCTTGCCCACACCGATCGGGCCTTCCACGACGACATAGCGAAGCCCGCCGAGATCGAGAGCCTCGGGCCGGCCGTCGGTCGCTTGCGCGTCGTCAGGTGACGGCATCGCGTGCATGACCGCGGCCTCCCCGCCGGCCGCGCCGACGCTTGTGCCCGCGCCGCCGCACACCGAATGCTTCGCGTTGCGCAGCGGGATCCCGAGCCTGGATCTCGGTCCACCAATCGGCGACCTCTTGCTCGACCTCGCCGCAATGCGCGCGCAACAGCAGAAAGTCGTAGGCGACGCGAAACAGTTTGTGCTCGAGCATGCGCGCCGCACGCGCACCCTGTCGATTGCCGAAACGATGCTGCATCACGAGCATTTCTCTCATCGGCACGCTGAAGCGCTTGGGCAGCGCGGTTCTCGCGACTTGCTCGGCAATGATGCGGTAGCACGCCTCGCTCATCGACGCGAGCTCGTCGCCGCCCGTCTGCGGCAAGAGCTCTCCGGCGAGCGCCTTGATCGCGGGCCAGAGAAGCACGGCGTAGAGGAACGTCGGCGTAATGGGCTTGTTTTCGACGACGCGCCGATCGGTGTTCGCAAGGCCGTGGCGAATGAAGTCGCGCGCGGCGGAGCCGTGCTCGCCGGCGAGCACGGCCGCGGTCGAGGGGAACAGGTAGCCGAGCAGCTTGTGTTCCTCGAGCAGATCGAAGCTCCGCTCCGCGTGGCCGAGCTGAAACATCTTGAGCACTTCTTCGAACAGGCGCGCCGAGGGCACGTCACGCAACAGCGGACCGAGCGCGAGCAGCGGTCGCGCCGTCTCGGGAGCGAGATCGAAGCCGAGCTTTGCGGCGAAGCGCACAGCGCGCAACATGCGTACCGGGTCCTCGCGATAGCGCGTCTCCGGATCGCCGATGAGCCGCAACGTACGGCTGCGGATATCCTCGAAGCCCGTCGTGAAATCCCAGACGCTGAAGTCCGCGATGTTGTAGTAGAGCGAGTTGACGGTGAAATCGCGCCGCCAAATATCCTCTTGGATCGTGCCGTAGACGTTGTCACGCAGAATGCGGCCGCTGTCGGAATGCGCGCGTTCGTCGTCGTCGCCGCCGTTGGCGGCGGCACGAAACGTCGCCACTTCGACGACGTCGCGGCCGAAACGCACGTGCGCGAGCCGGAAGCGCCGCCCGATCAGCCGCGCATTGCGGAACAGATCTTTGATCTGCTCCGGATGCGCGTCGGTCACGACGTCGAAATCTTTGGGATGCTTGCCGAGCAAGAGGTCGCGCACGCCGCCGCCGACGAGAAACGCGGCGAACCCGGCGTTCTTGAGCCGGTAAAGGACTTTGAGCGCGTTTTCGGAGACGTTGGACCGGCTGATTCCGTGTGCGGAGCGAGGGACGATGATCGGGCCGGGTCGCGACTGCGGATCCGTGTCGTTCAAAAAAGTACCGTTGGTGAGTTTAACCAGGCTGCGAAGGCCGGTATGATAGCAGCCCTCACGCAGCCCAGGCACCTCGTGCTCCCTTCGTCTAGCGGTCCAGGACGTGGCCCTCTCAAGGCTAAAACACGGGTTCGATTCCCGTAGGGAGCGCCACCACAACGTGGCGTGTAGACCGCGCAGCTAACGGTCATTAACTGTTAATAACGCGAAATAACTACTGGTTGCAGGGGCCCGCCGCTAACATCCGGCTCCCTTCGGCGCCGCCGTGGATTGCGAGGTAGGAGCACATGCACCGTACGGAGTCTTGGCTGTTGACCTTGGGGCCATTGGCCTTGAGCCTCGCGGCATTCGCCGCGACGGCCCAGGAAACACCGGAGGACGCGGATCGCGAGGAGCTCTTGAGGCGCATTGACGAGCTCGAGCAACGCGTCAACGACCTCGAATCGACCGCAGTGATGTCGGAGCCCGAGACCCGCGTGCGCCGCATCGAGGTGTGGGTCGACGAGAACGGCGTCGAGTATGACGAGCCGCGGCCCGGCACTCGGAGCGTCGTGACGTATCAACGCGAGCGGGCTTTTCGCCGTCAGACGATCAACGAAAAGATCGAGGAAGCCTTAGACGACGCGGCGAGCCGCAGCGTCGGCGTCGGCGTCGACGCCGCGATCGTGCTGCAGAACGTGCAGCAGACCGGCGGACCCGATACGGACGCCGATGGCAATAACTACGAGCTCGCCTCGGCCGACTTGTATTTCACGGCGGGCTTGGCGCAGAACACCATTTTTTACGCCGACATCGTGGGCTTGAGCGGCACGCCGCCCGACAACGAGGTCGGGGGCTTGACGCTCCTCAACGGCTATGCCGCGCGGCTCGTGCGCCAAAACGAGTTGAATCTGCGTGAAGCATGGCTCATGACCGAGGTCTTCGATCAAAGACTTCAGCTCACGGCGGGTCGAGTCGACTTGACGAACTATTTCGACCACAACGCCGTCGCCAACGACGAGACGACGCAATTCTTGAGCGACGCGCTCGTG
>DATCIQ010000202.1:0-12424 GCA_036507635.1 Gammaproteobacteria bacterium | reverse complement strand
TCGTCAGCTTCGACGAGAAACCGGCGCATGCGAAGCCGATGCCGGGACGCGAGGACATCGCGCTCGCATCCATGGGCATCTACGTGTTCGGCGTCGAGCTGTTGCGAAAGCTGTTGCTCGAGGACGCGGCGAATCCCGAATCCGTGCACGACTTCGGCCGCAACATCATTCCGCGCGCCATCGAGCAGCGTCGCGTCTTCGCGTACCCGTTCGAGGATGTGGAAACCAAGGCACAGCGTTATTGGCGCGACGTCGGGACCGTCGACGCATACTACGATGCCAACATGGAGCTCGTGCACGTGAGCCCGGAGCTCAACTTGTACGACGAGGCGTGGCCGATATGGACCTATCAGCACCAGGCGCCGGCCGCGAAGTTCGTTCTCGACGATCCCGGCCGCCGCGGGGCCGCAATCAACAGCATGATCGCGGGCGGCTGCATCATTTCCGGCGCGACCGTGCGCGAGTCGTTGTTGTCCAACAACGTCATGATCGAGGAGTGCAGCGAAGTCTATCGTTCCGTCATTCTGCCCAACGTCGAGATCGGCCGCAGTTGCGTCGTCCATCGCGCGATCGTCGACGAAGGCAGCACCATACCGCACGGCATGGAGATCGGCCGGAATCGTGAGGCGGATCGGCAGCGGTTTCACGTCAGCGACAAGGGCGTCACGCTCGTGACCCGCGACATGCTCGACAGGCTGCGCGCACTTTCGCCCACCCAATGATCGACGTGCTTGCCCGGCGAAGGGCTGGCGTCCTGTTGCACCCGACCTCGTTGCCCGGCCGAGGGGCGGTCGGGACGCTCGGCGCGGAGGCGCATCGGTTCGTTGATTTCCTGCAAGACGGCGGGTTCAGCGTCTGGCAGACATTGCCGCTCGGACCGCGGGACCGACACGGATCTCCTTACCGCCTGCTTTCGGACCAGGCGGGCGACCATGAGCTAATCGACACCGAGGAGTTGCGTCGTCTCGACGAGCTGCCCGCGTCGTTTGCGTTCGACGCGGTACCCGACTCGCCGACGGAGGCATATCGCTCGTTCGAGCTCGCGGCGACGCCCACGCAGCACGAGAGCTTCGCCGCATTCGTGCGCGGCAATCGCGAATGGCTATGGCCGTACGGCCTGTTTCGTTTGTGCGAGCAGAAGTTCGGCGGTGAGCCTTGGTGGCGCTGGCCGAGCGAATACCGCAATCCCACGCTGCGCACGCTGCTCCCCCGCCTCGCGCAACCCAAAAGCGCTTTCCGCGGAATTGCGCTGCTCCAATACCTGTTCGAGCGGCAGTGGACGGCGCTCAAGCGCCATGCGAACGCGCAGGGTGTGTATCTGTTCGGCGATCTGCCGTTTTACGTGGATCTCAATAGCGTCGAAGTTTGGTGGAACCGCAGCCTGTTTCGCGTCGGTCCCGACGGCACATCCGACTTCGTCGCCGGCGTGCCCCCGGACTATTTCAATGCCGACGGCCAGCGCTGGGGTAATCCGCTCTATGATTGGAAAAATCTCCGGGCGCAAGGGTTTGCATGGTGGGAGGAGCGCCTCGTCGCGCAACTCAAGCGCTTCGACCTACTGCGCCTCGATCATTTCCGCGCGCTCGAATCCTATTGGGAGATCCCGTCCGAGTCGCCGACGGCCCGACGTGGTCAGTGGCGCGCCGGCCATGGCGTTGCGCTGCTCACGCGGCTAGGGGAGCGTCTCGGCGGTGTGCCGCTCGTGGCCGAGGACTTGGGCGTCATCACCGACGAGGTCCGCGCGCTGCGCGACCGGTTCCGTCTGCCCGGCATGGTCGTGCTTCAGTTCGCATTCGACGGCTCGCGCGACAACCCGCATTTGCCGGAGAACCACGCCACGAATGCCGTCGTCTACACGGGCACACACGACAACGACACGACGGTGGGATGGTATGCGGGGCTCGACGCGGCGACCCGCCGCTACGTGCAGGAGCGCTTGGGTGCGGGGTCGCTCGAGATGCCCGAAGCGCTCATCGAAGCCGCGTATGCTTCGCGCGCGCAGCTTGCAATCGTGCCGCTTCAGGATCTCCTGGCGCTCGGCTCGGAGGCGCGCATGAACATGCCCGGCACCATCGAAGGTAATTGGCGCTGGCGCTTCGAGTGGAGCGACGTTCCGGCAGAGCTCGCAGAGCGGTGCCGCGAGCGCGCCGCGCGCCACGCGCGGTTGCCGTAGGAGCGAGCTTTGCTCGCGATCTTGGGCACGCGACCTTCGGTGGCAGTGTAGGAGCGAGCTTTGCTCGCGATTGCGACAAGATCGCGAGCGAAGCTCGCTCCTACAAGAGCCGCTCGTACATGGCGACGTATTGGCCGACGCGCCGCTGCCACGAAAAGTCCGCGGCCATCGCGTTACGCATGAGGGTTGCCCAAACCGCCTCGTCGGCAAACCAGACGAGCGCCTGACCGATCCCCCACGCTAAGCCTTGCGCATCCGCATGCGCGAAGACGCTGCCGTTGCCTGTGCCCTGCGCGGGATTGAAATGCTCGATCGTATCGGCAAGACCGCCCGTCGCTCGGACGACGGGGATGGTCCCGAAACGCAGCGCGTACATCTGCGTCAGGCCGCACGGCTCGTAACGCGACGGCACGAGAAGGATGTCGCTGCCCGCCAATATGCGGTGCGCGAGCGGCTCGTCGTAACTGCAGGTCACGGAGACTCGGGCCGGGAAGCGGGCGGCGATTTCGCCGAGCTCGCGCTCGAGGTCGGGGTCGCCCGTACCGAGCACTGCAAACTCCGCATCGGTAGTCTCGAGAAGATTCGGCAAGAGCGCGGCCAGCAGGTCGATGCCCTTCTGCGGCACGAGCCGCGTCACGGCGCCGATCAATGGTCGATCGGCGTCGACGGTGAGTCCGAGCTCGGCGCAGAGCGCTTGCTTCACGTTGCGCTTGCCGCGCGGATCGTTGCGATCGTAATGCGTGGCGACGTGCGGGTCGACGCGCGGATCCCAGATCGCGTAGTCGACACCGTTGAGAATGCCGACGAGCTCGTCGCGGCGCGCATGCAGAACGTCCTCGAGCCCCATGCCGTAGGCGCTCTCTTGGATTTCCCGCGCGTAGGTCGGGCTCACGGTCGTCAGTAGGTCGGCCGTTTGCACGCCGGTGCGCAGGAAATTGATCAAAGGGGGGACGGCCGACACGTCGATCCAAGGGGCGAGCTCCGCGCGATGCCCCGCGTCGAGTACGGTTGCGGGGAACGTGCCTTGGTAGCCGATATTGTGCAGGGTCAGGACGCTGCGGGAAGCTCCGGACGAATCGCGCGCGCGCAGCAACGCGGGAACGAGGCCCGCATGCCAGTCATGGCAATGCACGATGTCGGGCGTCCAATCGAGCGCCGCGCCGAAATGGACGGCCGCTTCGTTAAGCGCCATGAAGCGCGGGACATCCCGCTCGTCGCCCATGTAGATGCGGCCGTCGCCGAAAAGCTCTGGCGCGTCGAGCACAAAGACACGCATCGGTCCCGCGTCGAGGCGCACCTCGACGTAGCGGGAGCGCGACGGCCCGTGCGTGATCGAATCGACGACGCGCGGCGCGCGGCGGCCTTGGCCGTAGCTAGGCAACAGGACGCGCACCTCGTGGCCGCTTCGGCCGAGCGCCGCACCGAGTCCCGCGACGGCGTCCGCGAGCCCCCCGGCCTTGGCCAGGGGCGCGAGCTCCGCGCACACCATGAGGATTCTCAAGTTACGTGCGTTTCTCTATCGGCACATACTGCCGCTCGGTAGCGCCGGTATAAACCTGCCGCGGGCGGTCGATGCGCCCCGAGCCGGAGATACGAACCTCGCGCCAGTGCGCGATCCAGCCGGGCAGCCGGCCGATGGCGAACATCACGGTAAACATGTTCACCGGGATACCGATCGCACGCATGATGATCCCGCTGTAGTAGTCGACGTTCGGATAGAGCTTGCGCTCGATGAAGTACGGATCGTTGAGCGCCACTTCCTCGAGACGGATGGCGAGATCGAGCATCGGGTCGTGGATGCCGAGCTTGGCGAGCAGGGCGTCGCAGGCTTGCTTGATGATCTGCGCGCGCGGGTCGAAGTTCTTGTAGACGCGATGCCCGAAGCCCATGAGGCGGGCGTGCGCATCCTTCTTCTTGATGCGCTCGACGAACTTCTCGAGCTTCTCGCCGCTCGATTGCAGCTGGGTCAACATTTCGATGACCGCGACGTTCGCACCGCCGTGCAGCGGGCCCCAGAGGGCGCAGACGCCCGCCGCGACCGACGCATACAGGTTGGCCTGCGACGAGCCGACCATACGTACCGTCGACGTCGAGCAGTTTTGCTCATGGTCGGCGTGCAGAAGGAGGAGCCGGTCGAGCGCATCCACGACGACGTCGTCGGGCTCATACTGGGTGTACGGATTCGAGAACATCATGTGGAGGAAGTTCGCCGTGTAGCGAAAATCCGAGCGCGGATAGTTCATGGGCTTGCCCGTCGACTTTCGGTAGCTTGCGGCCGCGATCGTGCGGATTTTGCTCATGAGTCGTGCGGCGGGCTCCATGAAATGCTCGCTGTCCTCGGGTTGCATGAACACGGGCTGGAAACAGCCGACCGCATTGATCATCGCCGACAATATCGCCATGGGCGGGGCATTCGCCGGAAAGCCGTCGAAGTGATGCCGCATGTCCTCATGAATGAACTCGTGCTCGACGAGCAGACTGCGGAAATCCTTGAGCTGCTGGGTCGTCGGCAACTCGCCGAAAATCAGGAGGTATGCTGTTTCGACGAATGTCGATCGCGCCGCGAGCTCCTCGACGGGGTAGCCGCGATAACGCAGTATCCCGTTCTCGCCGTCGATGAACGTGATGGCGCTCGTGCACGCGCCGGTATTCGCATAGCCGCTGTCGAGCGTGATGAGCCCCGACTGCGCGCGCAGGGAAGAAATGTCGACGGCCGCTTCCTGTTCCGTGCCGATGACGACCGGCAGCTCGTACGTCTTGCCGGCAAACTTCAACGTCGCTTTGTCGCTCATCTAGGCCCTCCGCGCGATGCCGTATTCTACGTGGAGGCGTGGGAATTCGGGCAATTCCGCGGGCGCCGGGCACGCGCGGTGACGTCGCACCAGGGTCGCGAAACCGACCGCTGCTGACCCGAAGAACGCCGCAACAAGTATGCTGCTGGGAGGCCAGATACGACATAACAGTTTGAATAGTATAGAAATATTTATATTGACAGATGCCTGAATCGGAATATAGTTGCGCAGCCTTGTGCATTTCTGGGACAGTGAGGAAGCTTTGCGATGGGTAAGTCCACTACCTATTTGAACGACGAAGACGAAGGCGAACTCTTCAACGCCGACGATTTCGACGCGAACGATGCTCAAGAGCCCGAGACCCGCAAGCGCGAGCAGAAAGTGCCGCAACGCCACGGCGCGAGACAGCGTTTGGATTCGCGTAAGGAAGAGCTCTGGCTCAAACAACAACTCACCGACTGGGATGACGAGCTAAAGGATGCCGATTCGGCCGATTGAGCCACGCCCTCCAGGTCGCGCTCCCGCAGCGCATTTCCAGCCATGACTTCGGACTCGACGGCGCATTCCGAGCGCACGATCGCCATCTTCGTCGATTTTGAGAATCTCGCCCTCGGCGCCGAGCAGGGACTCAGAACTCGGTTTCAGCTCGACCTCGTGCTCAAACGCCTGCTCGAGCGGGGCCGCATCGTTTTCAAGCGCGCTTATTGCGATTGGAGCCGGTTTCAGACCTTCACGCGCGAATTCCATTTGCACGGCTTCGAGCTCATCGACATTCCGCACTCGTCGGTGAGCGGCAAAAACAGCGCCGACATACGCATGGTCGTGGACGCGCTCGACCTATGTCATTCCAAAGCGCACATCGATACTTTCGCGCTATTGACGGGCGACAGCGATTTCTCGCCGCTCGTCGCGAAGCTCAAGGAGAACGATAAGCACGTAGTGGGCTGCGGCGTGCGTAGCTCTACCTCGGACTTGTTGGCGCAGAACTGCGACGAGTTCATCATTTATGACGAGCTCATCAAGGCATCGAAGCGCGCCCGTAAAGGCGGCACGACGGAGCATTCCGGCCGGCAGCGCGAGGTGTTCGAGCGTTTGACGGAGACCGTGGCGTCGCTGGAGTCCGAGTACGATCCGCTATGGGGCTCGCTCGTCAAGAAAACGCTCAAGCGCGTATATCCGGATTTCGTCGAAAGCGCCTACGGTTACCAGAACTTCTCAGCCTTGCTCAAGGACGCGCAGCGCGAGGGGCTCGTCAAGCTCGAGGAAGGCGAAGGCGGCAATTTCAAGATCTCGTCGGCGACTTGACGATCCGAGGCGGGATGCGCAGACGTGAGCTGCGTCGCAGAACCCGCGGCGGCGTTTCGAGACACTGGGCTCGGCCAGGGACGGCCACTTCCCACGAAGGACTTGAATCCCATGCCGCAAGGGTCGAAGCTCGTCAGAGAAGGAGTCCGGATCATGCAGGGGACTCCGACGGTGCCCCTCACGCGTTCGACGCTTTTCTTGCGCATGTGGCGAATCTCCAAGCCCGGCGAACCCGCGCGCACGCGCGCGAGCCTGTCCATGGCTCGCCCCGGCCCGCAAGGTTACGTCGTCAAGGAGCTCATTCCCGACATGGAGCTCGAGCCGCAAGCGGCCCTCGACAAAGCCGTGGCGATCGCCAAGCGCGGCGAAGTCGTCGAAGTCTACGTCAACGCGGACCTCGATCGCTTGCCGCGTGCGCCGGCGCGTGCGATGGGTTGATCCGCGCCGTAACTTCAGATTCTGCGGCTGATCATGGGACGCGCGAGCGTGCGACGAGCCCCGCGCTCGAGCGCTCGACCTGCCGCCACAATTCGAGCGGCTCCGGTGTGAAGATGAGGTCGGCGCGGCCCGGCACGATGTACCAATCGCCGCGCGCGATCTCGTCCTCGAGCTGGCCCGGACCCCAAGCCGCGTGTCCGGCGTACAGGCGCACGAGCGTGGCATCGAAGCTAGCTTCAGGATATTCGTCGAGCACGCTCGGATCGGCGCTCACATAGACGTCGTCGAGGAGGGGCGGACCTTCGACGCGGCCGGCGGCCGGCGCGCGCAGCAGCAGCAACATTTGGCTCGGCGCGACGGGCCCGCCGAGATAGAGCTTGCTTTGGTACCGCTCGAGCGCAGGGACGTCGGGAAACACGCTTGCCGGGTCGAGGTTCGTGGGCCGATTCACCAGGACGCCGATCGATCCGTCGTCGTCGTGATGCACCATGAGCAGCACGGATTCCGCGAAGTTCGGGTCAGCGAGCTTGGGCGTTGCGACGAGCAACGAGCCCGCGCCCGGGACTTGAGCCTGCGCGGTGGCCGCGATCAAGGCGGCGGCGGCGAGGATCGAGCGAACGAGGCTCATGCGCATGAGCGCATGATACCGATTTCCCGTGCGAGCGGCTGTGCAGCGAACTGAGGCAAGGTAAGATTCGCGCATCGAGCCCGGGCCGCCCCACATTTTCCGGAATTCAAGCATTTGACTCATGATCGATACGCCTGGCCCGGACGCCGGGGCTACCGCATGCCGGCCGAGTGGGCGCCGCACGCCGCCACATGGTTGTCTTGGCCGCACAATCTCGATACCTGGCCCGGCTGTTTCGAGCTCGTCGAGCCCGCCATGGTCGAGGTCGTACGCGCGCTGGCGGCCGCCGAGCAGGTCCACATCAACGTGCGTGACGCCGATCACGCGCAGCACGTCGAGCGGTTGCTCGCGGGCCATGCCGATGCACGCCGGATACGCCTGCATCGAGTGCCGACCAACGATGCGTGGATTCGCGACCACGGCGCGATTTTCGTCACGGCCGAGGCCGCGGACGAGCCATTGCTCGCCGTCGATTACGATTACAACGCCTGGGGCGGAAAATACCCCCCTTATGACCTCGATCGACAGGTAGGTCGCCGCATGGCGGAGATCCTCGATGTGCCGAGATTCGCGCCGGGTATCGTCCTCGAAGGGGGATCGATCGACGTCAACGGCGCGGGCGCATTGCTCACGACGGAGCAATGTCTCTTGAATCCGAATCGCAATCCGCAACTCGAGCGCGCGGATATCGAGAGCAACTTGCGCGATGCCCTCGGCGTCGAGCAAATCATCTGGCTCGGCGAAGGCATCGCCGGCGACGATACCGACGGCCACGTCGACGATCTCACGCGGTTCACGAGTCGCGACACCGTCGTCACGGTCATCGAGCCGAACCGGGCTGATCCGAACCACGCACGGCTCGCGGTGAACCGTCGCCAGCTCGACGACGTCGTCGTCGACGGCAGCCGTCTCAACGTCGTCGAGTTGCCGATGCCGGAGCCGGTCTACAACGCCGGCGAACGGCTGCCCGCGAGCTACGCGAACTTCTACGTGGCGAACGAGGTCGTGCTCGCGCCGGTGTTCGCGTGTCCGCAGGACGACGCAGCGTGCGCGATTCTCGCCGACTGCTTCCCGAATCGCCGTGTGATCCCGCTCGACGCGCGGCCGCTCGTCGCGGGCCTCGGCGCTCTGCACTGCTTGACTCAGCAAGTGCCTCAGACTCGGCACGCCGACACTTGAGCCGTGATTTTCGCCTGCGAGTATTGTGGCGGGGGTTGCGATTTCCTAACCTTAGTCCCTTTGGCTCGCTGCCTCCCGGAGACTTAGATGGGCGCCATTTCCGATTTTCTCCAGCACCACTTCCGCCACTTCAACGCGGCGGCGCTCATCGATGCGGCGGACGGCTACGTGGAGCATCTCGAGAGCGGCGGGTCCATGCTGGTCACGCTGGCCGGCGCCATGAGCACAGCCGAGCTCGGCCTATCGCTCGCGGAGATGATTCGGCGCGACAAAGTGCACGCGATCAGCTGCACGGGCGCCAACCTCGAGGAGGACGTCTTCAACCTCGTCGCGCACGACCACTACGTGCGCATCCCGCACTATCGTCACTTGGGCCCGGAGCACGAACAGGGGCTGCTCGAGCAGCACTTGAACCGCGTCACGGACACCTGTATCCCGGAGCACGAAGCCATGCGGCGCATGGAGCGCGCCATGGTCAAGGTCTGGACCGAAGCCGACCGCGCCGGCGAGCGTTCTTTTCCCCACGAATTCTTCTATCAGGCGCTGCGCTCCGGGGAGCTCGAGCAGTACTACCAGATCGACCCTGCCGACAGCTGGCTCGTGGCGGCGAGCGAGAAGGATTTGCCGATGTTCGTGCCGGGCTGGGAGGATTCGACGCTCGGCAACATGTATGCGGCTCACTGCATCAACGGCGATATCGAGCACGTCGATACGGTGCGTTCGGGGATCGAATACATGATGGATCTCGCGGAGTGGTATCAGGAAGTGGCGCCTGAGAGCTCAATCGGCTTCTTCCAGATCGGCGGCGGCATCGCGGGAGACTTCCCGATCTGCGTCGTGCCGATGCTCCACCAGGACTTGCAGTTGCACAACGTCCCCCGTTGGGGGTATTTCTGCCAGATCAGCGATTCGACGACGAGCTACGGCTCGTACTCGGGCGCCGTGCCGAACGAGAAGATCACTTGGGGGAAGCTCGGCATCGATACGCCGAAGTTCATCATCGAGTCGGACGCGACTATCGTCGCGCCGCTCATCTTCGCTTACATTCTCGGAGACTGAAGATGTCCTCGCAACCGATTCCCCAAGCGCTGCCGATTGCAGAACCGTGGACGACACAGGACGCCGCCGAGCTCTATCGGACGGCGAGCTGGGGCGATCCGTACTTCTTCGTGAACGGTGCGGGCCACGTCGCCGTGCGGTCGCTGAGCCAGCCGGCGACCTCGATGGACATCGTGCTCATCGTCGAGGAGCTGCGCCGGCGCGGTGTGCAGCTGCCGGTCCTGATCCGTTTCCAGGATATCCTGCGTTCCCAGGTGCAACGCCTGCACGAAGCTTTTCGCGCCGCGATCGAGGAATCCGGGTACCAGAACGTCTACCGCGGCATCTATCCGATCAAAGTGAACCAGCTTCACGAGGTCGTGGACGAGCTGCTCGACGCGGGCCGCCCATACGGCATGGGACTCGAGTGCGGCTCGAAGGCCGAGCTCATCGCCGCGTTGCCGCAGGTCGACGGCGATACGCTGCTGGTCTGCAATGGCGTCAAGGATCGGGCCATGCTGTCGCTGATGCTGTCCGGGCAACGCCTCGGCCAGAATATCGTGCCGGTCATCGAGAAGTACTCGGAGTTCGTCGACCTCAAGAATCTCGCGTTGCAGATGGGGACGGCCGGGCAGATGGGCGTGCGCGTGCGCCTCGCGACGCGCGGCTCGGGGCGCTGGTCGGAATCGTCGGGCGTCAATTCCAAGTTCGGCTTGAGCATCAACGAGCTCGTGCACATGCTCGCCGAGCTCGAAGCAAACGGCATGCGCGATCGGCTCGTGCTGTTGCACTGCCATATCGGCAGCCAGATCGCCGACATTCAGGTGCTCAAGGAGGCGGCCAAGGAGGTCACGCGCGTCTATGCGGAGCTCGTCAGGCGCGGCATCGGGCTCAAGTATCTGGATCTCGGCGGCGGCTTGGGCGTCAACTATGACAAGGGCCACGTCGAAGAAGATGCCGGCATCAACTACAGTCTCCAGGAGTACGCGAACGCCGTCATCTACACGGTCAAGGAAGTCTGCGACGCAAACGAGGTTCCACCGCCGATCATCGTGACCGAAAGCGGCCGCGCGCTGACTGCGCACCACTCGGTGCTCATCGTGCCCGTGCTCGGAGCGCACTCCAAAGACGATGCGGCCGAGAAGATCGCCGTCCCGAAAGGGGCCGCGCGGCCCGTGCGTGCGCTGAATCGGATTCTCAATTATCTGCCGAGCATCCGCAGCACCGGCGAGTTGCTCGAGGCCTACCACGATGCGAACGAGCGGCTCGAGGACGTGCGTTCGCTATTCTCGCTCGGGTACCTCGATCTCGAGCAGCGCGCGCTCGGCGAAACGCTGTATTGGCGGCTCTGCTCACAGCTGCTCAGCGCGTTGCGCAGAATTTCGGATGCGGAGCTGCCGGAAATGACCGAGCTCGAGGGCTTGCTGACGGACCAGTACTTGTGCGATTTCTCGGTTTTTCAGTCGATGCTCGACCATTGGGCCATCGGCCAACCGTTTCCGATCATGCCGATCGACCGGCTCGACGAGCGGCCGACGCGCCGCGGCTTGCTCGTCGACTTGACGTGCGATTCCGACGGCAAGGTCAGCCACTACGTGTCGAGCCAATCCGATCATCGGCACTTGCCGATCCACGCGCTCACCGCCAACCGCCCGTATTTCCTCGGATTCTTTCTCATGGGTGCTTACGAGGACATCGTCGGCGACGCGCACAATCTGTTTGGGCGTGTCGCGGAAGCGCACGTCTATGCCGACGGCGAGGAGCAGGACAACTTCTGGATCGAGAAGATCATCCCCGGGACCGCGGTTCAGGACATGCTGGCCCAAGTGCAATATTTCCCGAACGACCTGCACCGCCGCATGAGCGAAATCGTACGCGCGAAGATCCAGGCAGGCGTCGTCCGTCCGACGCAAGGCATGCAGATTCTCGATCAATACATGGCCTGCTTCCCGCAGAATACGTATTGCAATTCCAACGACGTGGAGCAGGGATCGAACCAATGACAGCGGCGAGCGAGCCGCGCTTGCTCAAGCTCGGATTCGTGCAGATGGCGATGGGCGAGTCGCCGGAGGCGAATCAAGCACGCGCCGAGCGCGGCGTGCGGGACGCCGCGGCGCAGGGTGCCGCGGTCATCTGTCTGCCCGAGCTCTACCGCTCGCGCTACTTTTGCCAAAGCGAGGACGCGGCTCATTTCGCGCTCGCCGAAGAGATTCCGGGACCGACGACCGCGCGTCTCGCGCGCCTGGCGGCGGAGCTCGGCGTGACGCTCGTCGCGAGCTTGTTCGAGCGGCGCGCCGCGGGCGTCTATCACAATACCGCGGCCGTCATCGACGGCGCGCGCGGCTACGTCGGGAAGTATCGCAAGATGCACATACCCGACGATCCGCGCTACTACGAGAAGTTCTATTTCACTCCGGGCGATCTCGGGTTCAAGTCGTTCGCGACGAACGCCGCCGAGCTCGGCGTGCTCGTGTGCTGGGATCAATGGTACCCGGAAGCGGCGCGCTTGACGGCGCTGCGCGGTGCCGAAGTCTTGCTGTATCCGACTGCGATCGGGTGGCATCCCGAAGAGAAGGAGTCGCACGGCTCCGAGCAGCAATCCGCATGGGAGACCGTGCAACGCAGTCACGCGATCGCGAACGGCTGCTTCGTCGTCGCCGTGAATCGCGTCGGCTTCGAGCCCGATCCCGCGGGCAGCGGCGGCATCGAGTTCTGGGGCCGCAGTTTCGTTGCGGCGCCCGACGGCCGCATCTTGCTGCGCGCGCCGGAGGACGAGGAGGCCGTGCTCGTCGCCGAAATAGATCTCGGCCAGATCGATCGCACCCGCGTCGGCTGGCCGTTCTTTCGCGACCGGCGCATCGACGCGTACGG
>DATCIQ010000201.1:0-4092 GCA_036507635.1 Gammaproteobacteria bacterium | reverse complement strand
GTCCTTACGATAGTGTCGTATTGTACTTTCAGGCAGAGGCACCGCGATGAAGACCTTGTTCATTCTCAACGATCCGCCGTATGGCACCGAGCGAAGCTACAACGCACTGCGCCTCGCCGGGTCTCTGTCCAAACAATCGGGTGAGCAAGTGCGCGTCTTCCTCATCGGCGAAGGCGCGACGTGCGCGCACGGAGGGCAGAAAGTGCCGGCGGGCCACTACAACATCGAAGTCATGCTGAAGACCGTCGCAAAGCACGGTGGCGAAATCGGAGTCTGCGCCTCATGCATGGACGCACGCGGCATAGCGGATTCCGAGCTCGTCGAGGGGACGAAGCGCAGCTCGCTGGCGGAACTGACTGCGTGGACGTCGGAAACAGACAAGGTTCTGGTCTTTTGACGAGGCCCTAGACGGCAAGCGCGGGCAAGCGCGCAAGCATTCGGTCTGCGAGCTTGTGTGTGGCAAGCGGCCACCAAGCGCCCATCTGCTACGTGAACACGCGCCACGCTCGTCGTTGAGTCAAGGGGGCTGGGCTCATCCCGTGCTAAACTGGTCAACGACTGGTTAATTTGGCAGGAACCGAGGTCAACCCTATGGCGAAGGTAAGTGCATTCGAAGCGAAGACCCATTTCGGCAAGCTCCTCGACCGCGTAGCGAGAGGAGAAGAGATCATCATCACCCGCCACGACAAACCGGTCGCTCGCTTGGTGCCGGAAGGCGCGCAACGAGTGGATGAGGTTCGCCAAGCAGTGGCGGGGCTTCGTGAATTGCAGCAACGCATACGCCGGCGATCGAGGGTGAAGCTGACCGACGCGGAGGTCCGATCCGCGATCGACGAGGGGCGACAGTGACGCATGCGTTTGTTGCCGACGCATCAGTGGCCATCGGTTGGGTGCATCCGGCTCAGTCGACAACGCAGACCGCAGCGATGTTAGAGGCCATTGCCGAAGGAGCCACGCTCGAAGTGCCGGCCTTGTGGCCGCTGGAAGTGGCCAATGCCCTCGCGGTTCTCGTCCGACGGCGAAAGCTGACGGAGGACGAGCGCCAGACCGCACTGGGATGGTTGGCCGGACTTCGTACGCGCGTCGACCACGAAGGTTCGGCATTGGCCTTCTCCGGACTGTCGAAGTTAGCCGACCTCCATCAACTTTCCGTTTATGACGCAACGTACTTGGAGCTCGCACAGCGGCGAGGGCTCATGTTCGGCTGCAAGGATGGACTGCTGCGACAAGCGGCGAAGCGATCAGGCGTCAAACTGTGGGAGTGACCGATGGACAAGCCGCTTCGGCGCGACGTGTCCGCTATTACAGACCTGACGCGGACCGATCAGTCCGTCGGCGCAATAACCCCTTCGCTTCCTGCTCGCTAACGGCGTCGATCACTGCCCACTGCTCGGGCGTTTGGCAGACTCTCTGGGGCATGCGGCTGCCCGTGGGCCTCACGGAGCGGCATTCGAGGTTCGGCGCGTCGGCGGCTTCGGCTTGCCGGCGACGATCGCGACCGCGCCGTCTCTCGGAACGGCCAACGTCCTCGTCGGGAGCGGCCGCGGTAGCACCTTCCGAAGCCGTGTCCGGAGCCGTCGCGGCAGCGGCTTCCGAAGCGGCGTCGGGCGTTGTCGCTGCGGCGTCTTCCGATGCCGCGTCGGGCGCGCCGGGCGCGTCCTCCTGGACTCTGTGACGCACCTGAACCCGTCTCGGTGCCGCTCCGGATGTCGTCAACTACGGTCAACGATCTCGTGAGGTAAAATATGAATAACCGTGCACAAGCTCTTGCTGCAGCGATAGTTTTTGTGCTCGCCCTTACGTCTTTCGGCTGCGGGCAACAAGGAGACGAGACGGCTTGGCAGTACCCCGGAACGCCCTGGGGCGAGCCGGACCTGCGAGGCACGTGGCCGATCGGTCACTTGACCGGCGTGCCGCTGCAGCGCCCCGAGGAGATGGGCGAGCGCCGCGAGCTCACCGACGAGGAGCTCGTCGCCCGCGAGCAACAGTACGCCGCCAGGCAAGGCGCCTACGAAAGTGAGATCGACCAGAACAAAATGGGCATGGGCCACTGGGTCGAGTGGGGCAAGATCAACCGGCTGACCTCGCTCATCATCGATCCACCCAACGGCCGCTTGCCGGAGCTCACCGCGGAAGGCGAGCGCCGCCGCGCGCTCATGCGCAGCGGTTGGATGGAGATCCCGTTCGACAAAGTCAGCGACTTCGACAACTGGGACCGCTGCGTCACGCGCGGCCTGCCGGCCTCGATGCTGCCGGCCTATTACAACAACGGCATTCAGATCCTACAGGCGCCGGGCTACGTGGTGATTCGCCTCGAGATGATCCACGAGGCGCGAGTCATCACCATCGACGCCCCGCCGGTCGACGCCGACGCCAAGGCGTGGTTCGGTTATTCGCGCGGCCATTGGGAGGGCGACACGCTAGTCGTCGAGACCACCAACTTCAGCGGTCAGGGCAGCTCCACGAATATCCACACGATCGGCTCGCCGCCCTTCAATAACACACCGATCAGCACGGAGTACAAGCTGACCGAGCGCTTTACGCGCACCGGGCCGGACACGTTGACCTACCAGGCGACCGTAGACGACCCCGTGATCTGGACCGCAGCATGGACGGTCGAGCTACCCTGGGTCCGCGACGAGACCTACGAGTTCTTCGAGTACGCGTGCCACGAGGACAACAAGATGATCCGCGACTACATCACCACCTCGCGCGCCGAGAGAGCGAAACAAGCCGGAGAATGAACATGACAATCAGAAGCACAATCGCAGCGGGCACGCTCGCGGCACTGCTCGGTTCTTGGGCTACCGCATACGCGCAAGGGGGCTTCGGGCCGCCCGAGCTCACGACGGTCAAGGTGAGAGACAACATCTACATGGTCAGGAACGCCATGTCAGGCAACGTGACGGTGCTCGTCTCCGACGACGGCGTGCTGCTCATCGACGATAAGTTCGCGACGGACCACGACGGCATCATGGAGCACTTGAGGAGAATCACGGATCAGCCCGTCCGTTACGTCATCAACACGCACCTGCACCAGGATCACACGGGCGGCAACGCGGCGATGCAGGCGCTCGACGCCGACATCATCGCCTCGGAGAACGCGCGCCGCATCATGGCCGAGACGCAAACCGAGGGCTTGCCGAACATCACGATCGACGACTACCTGCGCATCTATTTCGGCGACTTCGCCCTAGACCTCCACTACTTCGGCCGCGGGCACACGGACGGCGACATCGTGATCCACCTTCCCGAGGAGCGCATCGTCGTCATGGGCGATCTCTTTGCGACGTGGGAGCCGTACGTGCACCTGATCCACTACGCGGCCGGCGGCAGCGCGCGCGACTGGTCGAGGTCGCTCGAGCGGGCCTTGGAGCTCGATTTCGACACGGTCATCCCCGGCCACAGCGGCGTGACCGACCGGGCGACCATGGAAGGCTACCTGGCAGAAACCGTCCGTCTTCAGGACATGGTGCGCGAGATGAACCGCGCGGGCCGCTCGCGCGACGACATCCGGGCGATGCTCGAGATGGAGTTCGGCTGGAGCGGCTTCATGATGAACTTCGGCCTCGACGGCATCATCACCGAGATGCAGTAAGAACCCACGACGAAGAACCGCTAATGACCTCGTAATCGCCTCGCCGTCTGCGCGCGATAACACGTGATGCTGCGCGTCGAGGCGGAAACCCTCGAATGTGTAGATCGGCTGCTCCTCGGCACCGCTCATCGCGCATCTTCAGAAGAAATCAGCACGTTTCAGGGCTTGAGCAAAGCGTCTTCAGCCCGGCTCGGAACAACGGACGTCATTGAAGTACCCAAACTTCGCTGGAAGCTCGACGACTACACGTGTGGGACCGCTGTGCTGCTATGCGAGGACTACATCACGAAGCTGCGATGCCGATGTTCGCGACCGAAATGCGCCGGTTGGTGCGGGAAGATGAGCAGTTGCTTGCGGCGATGCAGCGCTTGCTGGAGCTGCGCCAAACCGGCGATCGGCGGCCCGTGCGAGCCCGAGCTGACGTCGACGCGCCGCAATCCGAAGATGCCCGATGAGGTCGCGCACGGTCGAGCCTACAGGCTTGCTTGGTGGGG
>DATCIQ010000200.1:0-2219 GCA_036507635.1 Gammaproteobacteria bacterium | reverse complement strand
CAACGCGCTCGCGAGCACCGTTTCCGCGCTGCTCGCGGCGAGCGCACCCGTCAAGCTGTGACGGCGCGCGAGCTTCGGCGTGCGGCAGAAGCGCGCCTCCTTGCGGAAGGCTCCGGCGAGCACGGCGCGCCCCACGGTATGCACGAGCGCGAGTCCCGCAACGACTGCCGCAAACGTCTCGACGATCCCCGTGCCGACGCGTGCGCGGTACAACAGGATCATCTTGACGAGCTTGAACACGAACAATACGAGCACGAACGCCGAGAACATCGCGAGCGGCGCGAAGAAATCGAGCGGCGCCGCAATCATGCTTGCCGACCAGACGATCGCGACGATGTTGAACACGAGGTTGACGCCGTCGCCGAGCCACGCGAGCCATCCTGTCAAGAAGTGGAAGCGTTGCCCTAGGGTCAAGCAGCTCCGTTCCAGACCGAGCAACTTGCGGCCGTGATGCCGCAGGATCTGTAACGCGCCGAGCGCCCAGCGGGAGCGCTGTGCCTTGTAGTCGCTGAAGTTGTCGGGCGTGAGACCGCGACCGTAGCATTGCGGCGTGTACACGGCCTCGTAGCCGTGCTCGAGGACGCGCAACCCGAGCTCGGCGTCCTCCGTCACCGTCCATTCGCTCCAGCCCCCGACCTCGTGGAGCACGCGCTTGTCGATCATTGTCATCGTGCCGTGCTGGATGATCGCGTTGCGGTTGCTGCGGGTGACCATGCCGATCGCGAAGAACCCTCGGTATTCCGCGTTGCAGAGTGTCTTGAACGCTCTCGTGCCGCCGTCGCGGTAAGCCTGCGGAGCCTGCACGATCGCGACGCGGGCCGCGGCGAAATACGGAACGAGCTCGCGCAGCCACGAGGAGTCGACGCGATAATCGCTGTCGACGACGGCAACCACGCGCGCATCAGCGGCCGAATGGCGCAGCGCAAAGTTCAATGCGCCCGCCTTGTAGCCCGCGAGCGGCGCGACGTGGAAAAAGCGGAAACGCTCGCCGAGCCCTGCGCAACACGCTTCGACGGGGCGCCAGAGCCGCTCGTCGGCCGTGTTGTTGTCGACGACGATGACCTCGAAGTCGGGATAATCGAGCGCCGCGAGCGCGCGCAGCGTTTCGACGACCATTTCGGGCGGCTCGGCGTAAACGGGAACGTGAATCGAGACCTTCGGCGGGCTATGGAGCGGTGCATGCGTCGGCTCATTGAGGCGTAATCGGTGCCGATTCCACTGCGCTTCGGCCCACTCATGTGCCTCGACGAGCAGCAACGCGAGCACGCCGAGGATCCCGGCGAAGAGCACGCCCGCCGACACGAGCCCGAGCGGTGTCCAATACTGCCCCGTGTACAAGCTCGAGCTCAAAACGACAGCCGGCGTGACAAAGCTTGCAATCAACGCGAGAAACACGCGTCCCGAGGCGTGGAGACGCTCGCTATCGGCGAGCAGCAAGGCAAGCACGGCAACGGCGAGCACGATCGATATGAACGCGAGCAATCGCCAATGCGGAACGGAGTCGATGCCTCCCCAAAGGTCTAGCTTGAGGACGCGATCGACGTCATAAACTCCCCAGTACGCGCCGGCATCGCCCTCGCGCGTGCGCTTCCAAGGTTGATCGAAGGCCTCGAGAAAGAAGTAGTCGTAGCCGTGCTCCTCGGCGTGCCGCAGGAACCGGCGCGCGAACACAGCGGCATTGCGCAGCGTAGCCGCTGCATCGCCGCGCGCGCGGCCGAAGCTCGGCCAACCGACCTCGGCGACCACGATCGGCTTGCCGGGGAACCGCGCCTGCAAATCAGCGATGCGCGCGGCCACGTGAGCGACGGCGGCATCGACGTGGACGCCTTCCCAGTACGGCAGCAAATGGACCGCGATGAAATCGACGTGCGCGGCGAGCTCGGGGTTGGCCATCCACACGTTCCACGGCTCCGCGGAGCCGACGGGAATGTCGAGCTCGGCGCGCAGACTGTCGAGAACGGGGCCGAGCTCTCTGAGCGTCCAGTCTCCCGAGAGCAGCGTCTCGTTGCCGACGATCACGCGCGTGACGTTGTCGTTGCGCTCGACGAGGTCGACGAGGGCACGCAGGCGCTCCGCGTTCGCCAAGGCGGCGGCTGCGGACGTCACGGGATCGAGCCAGATACCGGCAGTGATTTCGAGCTCGAGGTGTCGCGCGAGCTGCGGGATCTCGGCAAAGGTTCCGTCGACGGAGTAAGTGCGGATGCGTCGCGTGTGCAGGG
>DATCIQ010000199.1:0-8608 GCA_036507635.1 Gammaproteobacteria bacterium | reverse complement strand
GTAACCCATGTCGTAACGTCCCGCGTAGAGGTTCAGGTCCTCTTCGGGAACCTGCAGCGGCCAGTGCGGCGACGTGTACGCGGCGACCATGAAGAACGGACGGTCGTCGTCCTTGGCGGTTTCGAGATACTCGATGAGCTTATCGGTATAAAACTCGGTCGTGTACTCCCCTTCGGGCCAATCGACTTCGGTATCGTCCTCGAAATAGGGCTTCTCGATGTCGCGGATGCCGACGCCGTCGAAGTGATTGCCGGCGCCGTATTTCATCGCGAACGAACGCTCGAAGCCGGCCGCCCACGGCGAATGCTCGATCGACTCGCCGAGATGCCATTTGCCCGCGAGGTAAGTGCCATAACTCGCTTCGCTCAAGATTCGCGGCAACAGGCCGACTCGGTCCGGCAGCGTATTTTCGTAGCCGTACAAGCCCGGAATCACGGGGCCGCCGAAGCTGCCTTGGCGCGCGAGACCGGCCACCGTGTTGTTGTTGCCCGAGTAGAGCATCGCGCGCGTCGTCGCGCACAGGGGCGAGGCGTGAAACTGCGTGAACAGCACCCCTTCGCGCGCCAGCGCATCGATATTCGGCGTGCGGATGTCGCCGCCGTAGATGCCGAGATCCGCGTAACCCAAATCGTCGGCGATGATGAGCAGGATGTTCGGGCGCGTGTCTTGTGCTTGGATCTGCAAGCTCGCCGCCGCCAGCGCCGAGAAAACCAAGAATCTCCGCGCGGTTCGCATCGTCATCGCGGCGGCACGCGAAATTCCCTGACGTCCGGCGGCACGACGGCGCTTTCCACGGGCCTCGCAAGCTGCGGCACCCATTCGTACGGCAGCCGATACGCGCGATAAACGCGGTTCGTTCCGGTTGCGGTCGTTCCGAAATAGGGGCTCACGTACTCCCAGACGATATTGCCGTCCGTAGTGACCTCGAACAGCCGGCCGTCGGCGCCTTCCGTGATCAGCGTGTTGCCGTTCGGCAGCCGCTGCGCCGCGCTCACGTAGTGGCTGAAGAAACGATAGCTCTCCTGGCCGCTCATCGAATACTCCCACACCTTCTCTATCTTCACGGGATCTATCTCGAGCACGCGCGAGAAATGCCGGCGCACACCGTCGCGGCCCTCGGGTGCCATGGGATTCGTGAAACCGTAACCCGACATGCCGCCATTGTCGAACACGAGCAGGTTGCCCGCTCCCGGCAGGCCCTTCGGAATCAGATGCGGATGGTGCTGGCCGATGATCTGTCCGATGGCTCGCATCTCTTCGGTCTCGCCGTAGTCAGGGCCGAGGCGCCAGATGACCGCGCCGTCGCGAGGGACGATCGCGATGAAGCTCGCCTGACGGCTGCTGATCATCACGTTGTCCGGGTGAAAGCGTATATCGCCCGCGTCGTACCACCGGTTCGGCCCCAAGAGCGTCGCGGAGTTGATGTGCAGCCAGTCGGCACTGCCGCGAGCCTCGTTGAAAGCGGCATGCTCGCGAATCGTCGCGCGTGCCGCTGCCGAGAAGCCGAGCTCGTCGACATGCTCGTTGGCGTGCCATTCCCAGAGCATCTCGCCGTCCCACGAGACCTCGTAGAGCCAGTCGTCTTCGAGCGCCACGCGGCTCACGGCTTCGTTGACGACGTTCTTGTGAGCGAGAATCAACGTTCGTCCCGCGTCGACGCGCGGAGTGAACTCGGGCGAATAGTAGCCGGCGGGGAAGTCGGGGCGCTGCCAGTCGTGATGCTGGCGCGCGGCCCAGATCGCCTCCCCTTCCCGAGTCTTCACCTGCTCGGCACGATCGAATCGCCAGACGAGGTCGTTATTCCAATCGTACTGGACGACAGCGACCTGCTCCTGATGCGGTTGCAGCGAGCCGATCGCACCCATGACATGGCCTCCGGGAAGCATGCGAACGGGGCCGCCGCCGACGCCCGAGAACTGGTCCCACATGCGCACTGCATTGCCGTTCATGTCGATGAGCACGGCGCCGGATTCCGGGAGCACGAATATCGTGTAGCCGCTCCAGGCCTTCGCGGGATCGTAGATAGTCGTGCCCGTCGGATAGACGCTCGGTGCAGCGTGCGCCGCCGGTACCGCGAAAATCACCGCACAAAGGACCGATGCAAATGAAGCGCTGCGTCGTGTCATCTCCCGTCCCTCTATCTTTCTTCTTGCTTCTTCTTTGTAGGAGCGAGCTTCGCTCGCGATCTTTTCATTCGCGAGCAAAGCTCGCTCCTACAATCACAATTCCGCATTCACGATCGCGGCGCCGGCCGCGAGCGCCACGAGCTTACCGTAGGCGATGGCGTGCGGCAGGTACTTCATGCCGCAGTCCGGGGTCGCGATGAGTCGCCCGGGCGGCACGACGTCGAGCGCGCGCCGAATCCGCTCGGCAACCTGCACAGGCGTCTCGATGCCGCGATCGGCGAGATCGAGCACACCGACCATGAGCGTCTTCGACGACAACGCTTTGAGCACGCCGAGATCGAGACGCGGCTGTGCAGCTTCGATCGAGATCTGCGCCGCGGCCGATGCCTCGAGCTCGGCGAGAAAGGCATAGCCGCGCGCAGGCTTGTCCTTGACGAGCGCCGCGTAACCGAAGCACACGTGCAGCGCCGTCGTGCCCTTGACGCCCGCGAGCGCACGATTGATCGCCTTGATCCCGAACTTCCGCGCCTGCTCGGCGCGCGCCTCGAGCCACGGCTCGTCGAGCTGGACCACGTCGGCGCCGGCCGCGAACAGATCGCGGACCTCTTCGTTGACGGCGTCCGCGTATGCGAGCGCGAGGCTCTCATCGTCCGCGTAGTGCTCGTTGGCCGCCTGCTGCGACATCGTAAAAGGTCCCGGCAACGTGATCTTGATGGTCCGATCCGTGTTGGCGCGCAAGAACTCGACGTCGCGGACTTCGACCGGTCTCAGCCGCGCGATCGGGCCCGTAACGAGCGGCACGGGGATCCTGTTGCCCGTGCGTCCCGTGACCTCACCGTGGCGCTCGCTATCGATGCCGGCCAGCGCGTTCGCGAACCTGTTCGAGTAGCTCTCGCGACGGATCTCGCCGTCGGTGATGATGTCTAGACCTGCGCGTTCCTGATCGCGGATCGCGAGTAGCGTGGCGTCGTCTTGCGCCTGCTCGAGCAGCTCTTCGGGGATACGCCAGATTTGCCGCGCGCGCACGCGCGGCGCCATGAGCTTCGTGAGCAGCGCCCGGTCCACGAGCCACTCGGGCTGCGGATAGCTGCCGATGACGGCGGTTTGGATCTTGTGCGGCATTTTGCTATTTCTCGACGTCATTGCCGGTAATGACGTCGGCAAAATGCGGGGCGGCGTGCGCCGGCATGTACCCGCCGCGCAAACGGCGAAAGTAGTCGTGATATGCGAGCATCGCAATGCGCCCGAAAATCAGCATGATGGGGACGTTGACCCAAAGCATCACCCCGGTTCCGAACGTCGAAAATATGTCGAGCTCCTCCTGTGTGCGGATGAGCTGCACGGACACCATGATCAACAGGCAATAGACGATCCGGTACGGCATGACAGCGCGCTGGCCGATCAAGAAAATTATGCCTTGCTCGCCGTAGTAGCTCCACGAGATAATCGTCGAGAAAGCGAACAGCCATACGGCGAGCGGCACGATCCACGCGCCGACCCCGGGAATGACGCGATCGAATGCCTTCGCCGTCAACGTCGCGCCCTTGAGATCGAGATAGACGCCGTCGACGGCGATACGCGGCGTGACCCCGATCGGTGCGGCAAAGCGATCGAACTCGGCCGTCCAACCGGCGGTGTCGCTGCCCCTGAGCGCGCCGAACACGCGGTGCCGATCGAGCCCGGTTTCGAGATTCATATCGGCCGCAACGACGACGAACAGAACGGCGCCCGGGCGCATCTGCGCGCGCGTCTCGACGGCATCGGCGATTGTGACCTGCACCGCGGATATCTGCCATGCCTGCTCGCCTGCGGCCGTCATGACCGGGCCGCCGTCGGCGACGACCGGAGCCACGGCGGGTGCAGTTTCGAAAGCAAGCGCCGGTGCGCGGTTCCACGCTCCGCTCAAGAGAATCACGAGGCCCGTCAACGTGCAGACGACGAGGGTGTCGATGAACGGCTCCAAGCCCGCGACGAGCCCCTCGCGTACGGGCTCGTCGGTCTTGGCGGCCGAATGCGCAATCGGCGCCGAGCCTTGACCGGCCTCGTTCGAAAAGAACGCGCGCTGCATGCCTTTGAGGAAGGCGTAACCGGCGGCGCCGCCGATGAACGCGCCGGCGCCTTCGGTGGGCGAGAATGCCTCCGTGAAAATCAGCGCGAATGCGGCCGGAAGGTCGGCGATACGGATCGCGATCACGACGAGCCCGGCGACGAGGTAGAACAAGCACATGAACGGCACGAGGGAACCCGTCACGTCACCGATGCGCTTGATGCCGCCGACGATCACGGCGCCGACGCCGACAGTCAACACGATACCCGTGACCCACTGCGGCACGCCGAAGTACGTGAACGAGATGTCGGCGACGTTCCATGCCTGGAACATGTTGCCGCCCGTCGCCGTCGAGACCATGAGCGTGAGACAGAAAATCACGCCGACCACAGTGCCGACGGGCGCGAGCGCCGGATTGAGCCTTGCGAAGCCGCGCCTGCACACCCACATCGGGCCGCCGTGGGGATTGTTGCGATCGGAAGTGTCGCGAAACAACATCGACTGCGTGACTTCCGTCATCTTGAGGCACATGCCTACGCTGCCGGCTATCCACATCCAGAACATGGCGCCCGGCCCGCCGAGCGAGATTGCGATTGCGACGCCGGCGATGTTGCCCAAGCCCACCGTCGCCGAGAGCGCCGTAGACAGCGCTTGGAAATGATTGATCGCACCTGGGTCGCCCTTGTTGTCGTACTTACCGCGCACGATGGCGACGCCGTGCGTCAATGCGCGGTACTGCCCGAAGCCGCTCCACAGCGTGAACAGCACGCCGACGCCAAGCAGGACAACCAAGGCATAGTCATGCCAGACGATCGCGTTGAGCGTCATGATGTAGGCCGTCAGCGTTTCCATATTGCCCTCAGATGGCCGTGAGCGTTCGTTCGAACACCCAGAATGCCGCCACCGAACCGATCACATAGACGGTCAAGCGCGGCAGCCAAACCGGCAGCGTTACTGCCGCGCGGTGCAGCGCCCAAGCTCCGGCAAGAACGGCGGCAATGAAAGCGAGTTGACCGACCTCGACGCCGACATTGAAGAACAAGAGCGCCAGCGGAATCGCCCGTGCGGGCAAGCCGACCTCGCTCAATGCACCGGCGAATCCGAAGCCATGCAGCAAGCCGAAAGCGAATGCGACGAGCCACGGAAAGCGCACGGTAAGGCTCGGGCGATGTGGGAGCGAGCTCGCATGTGGGAGCGAGCTGGCATGTGGGAGCGAGCTGGCATGTGGGAGCGAGCTTTGCTCGCGACTTCCCGAAGATCGCGAGCGAAGCTCGCTCCTACCCGGCCCGCGGGCAAGCTCTGTGGCAAGCACCAAGATGCTGAGCGCAATCGTCGCCTCCACGGGCGCGGACGGAACCTCGACGAATCCGAGCGTGGCTGCCGCGAGCGTGACGCTGTGCGCGAGCGTGAAGGCCGTGATCGTCGCGACGAGTCGACCGACCCCCCGCACGAGCATGAGCAACGCGAGCACGAACAGCAGGTGATCGATCCCGAGCAGAATGTGCTCGATGCCGAGCACGAGATAGGTCACGATGACTTCGGAAGCGCCCGGGCTTAAGGGGATGACGACGCTCGGCGCGTCGGGGACCAGTCGGTGCGTGAACGACGAGCCGTCGAGATTGTCGATTCTGAGCAGGACGTCGGTGTCCGTGACGGCGAGCCCGTCGACGGTGAACGTGCGGCCCGCGAGCATCTCGCAACTGAGATCGGCGTGCATTACGCGCGCGTCCTCGATGACAAAGCTCCGCACCATGCCGTCGACGGCGCATCCTTCGGGGATCTGCGGCTCGAGCGTGTCGGCGAGCCCGCCCGAGATCGACACTTTCCACTGCACGGTGAAACGACCCGGTTCCGTTTCCGTCACGCCGAAATAGGCCGGGCTCAAGCGATGCGCATGAGCCGATGCGCTGCAAAGGCAAACCGCGAGCAGTGGACCGAACCGCCGTGCGTTCACTGCAGGTTCGCTTCGGCGAGAGGCTCGGGCCAGTCGACGACGACGTCGTAGCGCGCGCGCATTTCCGCATACGCGCGTTCGTTCGCCGTCCGTCGCCGGTCCGCCGCGAATGCCTCTCTCGCCTGCTCGCGAACCTGGTCGAACGTGGGCTGGCGGGCCACGCTCCGCGAGATCACGCGCACGAGATGTGCGCCGAAATCCGACTGATACGGCCCCGACCAGTCGCCGGGCGGCAGCGTGAAGACGGCGTTCGTCATGCCCTCGCCGAACAACACGGCGACGCGCTCGCGCGGCGCGTCCTCGAATCGTTCCTGCAATGGTGTGCGATCGCCGACGTCGGCGGGCTCTGCGCCGTCACGGAGCGCTGCGAGCGCTTCTTCGACGTCGCCCGCGAGCGCGTCGCCGCGCGTGCTCGGACTAAAAAAAACCTGGTCGAACGTCACGAGCTCAGGGATAAGGAATCGCTCCGGAGCGGCATCGAAAAACGCGCGCAGCTCCTCCTCGGACGCGGGCTCCGGGTCCACCAGATCCTCCGTCAAATATTGCATCTTCTCGACGAGTCGCCGGCGCACTTCGTCGTCGTCCACGTCGAGCCCAAGCGCGAGCGCTTCGCGATAGTAGACTTCCTCGCGAATCGCCGGCTCGACGAGCTGCTCGAGCTCCGCACGCGTCGGCTCGCGGCCCTGCAGCACCGCGGTCGCTTGGCGTAGCTGCGTCAGCTGCTCGGCCGTGATCACGATCTCTTGCGGATTCTCGCGGCCGCCGTCGCTCTGCCACCGGAGCAGCGCGAACAGCGCGGCACCGATGAGCAGAAAGTGGACGAGCGGATCCTTGAGGAGCATGAGTTTTCGTATTATGGGTGGGCGGCGAAGGCGCTCACAAGGCCCACTGCTGTCCAAAATCAAGCCCGGCGCGAGTATGATGCCGCCCACACGCCGGACTCCGCCGGGCGCTCCACAGGCCAAGGCTCACGCATGAAAGATCTGACGCAAGGGCCGATCACGACCAATATCCTCGCCATGGCCGCGCCGATCGCGGCGGGAATGATTTTCCAAACACTGTATCTGCTCGTCGATCTCTATTTCGTCGCGAGCTTGGGCGATGCCGCGATCGCGGGCGTCGGCGCGGCCGGCACGTTGATGTTCGTCGTAATGGCGCTGACGCAGGTGTTGGGTGTTGGCGCAGTAGCGTTGATATCGCAAGCGGTGGGCCGCAAGGACCAGCCCGAAGCCAACCTCATTTTCAATCAATCGCTGTCGCTCTCCGCGTTATGCGCGGGGACCACGCTGCTCGGCGGCTATCTGCTTACGCAGAGCTACGTCGAAGCGATCGCGGCCGATCGCGCGGCGCAAGAAGCAGGCATCGAGTTCCTGTATTGGTTCCTGCCCGGCATGGCTCTGCAATTTGCGCTGATCACGATGGGATCGGCGCTGCGCGGCACCGGGATCGTCAAGCCGACGATGCTTGTTCAAGTGATCACGGTCGTGCTCAACACGGTGTTGGCGCCGGTATTGATCGCGGGCTGGGGCACGGGGCGTGCATTGGGAGTCGCGGGCGCAGGTCTCGCGAGCTCCATCTCCGTCGCCGTCGGCGTCGTCATGTTAACGGTCTACTTCATCAAGCTCGAGAAGTACGTGACGTTCGAGCGGGCACTTTGGCGGCCGCGACTCGCAAGCTGGAACCGGATGCTCGCGGTCGGTCTGCCGGCCGGCGGCGAGTTCGCGCTGTTGTTCGTCTACATGGCCATTGTCTACTGGGTCATCGCCGATTTTGGCGCCGCGGCGCAAGCCGGCTTCAGCATCGGCGGGCGCATCATGCAGTCGATCTTCCTTCCCGGCATGGCGATTGCGTTCGCGGCCGGGCCGATCGCGGGACAGAATTACGGCGCGGGGCGCGGGGACCGCGTGCGCGAAACGTTCCACAAAGCCGTGCTGCTCAACAGCGTCGTCATGGTGCTCCTAACGATCTTTCTACAGTGGCGGCCCGAGCTGCTCGTGGCCGCGTTCACGAGCGAGACCGACGCGCAGAACGTCGGCGCGACGTTCCTAAAGATCATCTCGTGGAACTTCATCGCACAAGGCGTCGTGTTCACGTGCTCCGGCATGTTCCAGGGGCTCGGCAATACTAAGCCCGCACTATTGAGCTCGGCGCTGCGGCTCGCAATATTCGTGCCGCTCGCGATCGTGCTCACGCGCGAGCCGGGCTACACGCTTGCTCACGTTTGGGAGCTGTCGGTGCTGTCGGTGCTGATCCAGGCCGTGTTCAGCTACTTGCTGCTGCGCTCGCAATTCCGCCGCCGCCTGGCCCCGCAACCGGCCCTGTAGGAGCGAACTTCGCTCGCGATCTTCTCCCTGTGGGAGCGAGCTTCGCTCGCGATTCTTCCTCTTTCCCCCGGCTGTCCCTTCAAGGCCATGCTCGCGCCGGGCCGCTCGTGAAGGCGTTCGAATGCGACCGTCTGCCGGCAGGGATGCCGGCAGCGAG
>DATCIQ010000198.1:0-4030 GCA_036507635.1 Gammaproteobacteria bacterium | reverse complement strand
CCTCCAAAGCGACGACTTGAGCGTCACTCGATCGCCGACGCTCCAACTAAAGCGCTCGAGCAGCTCCGGGCCGACGATCGCGCCGGATCGCGTCTGCCGCATCGCCTCGATGTACTCGGCCGGCACCAAGAAATCGCTGTTGATGTCGCCGAGACGTTCGATCTCGAACGCGTCGCCGCCGACTGAGTTCGCCGGGTCCCGGTAGTAGCCGGCGAAAAAGGTAGAAGAGCGCACGGCGATGACGCCGGGGATGCGCTCGATTCGCTCCATGTATGCGCGCGGCAGCCCCGCCACGATATTGATGCGATTCTGCACGCGCATCCGGGACGCGTCCGTCAGCCGATCGATCGCGTGGTCGAAGGCGGACGTGACTCCGTCGAGAATCCCATACAAAAGAAACGCGACGATCACCGAGAGCAGTGTAAGAATCGTGCGAACGCGCTTGCGCCAGAGCCCCGCCAAGATCAACGGCAGGAATTTCACGCGACTGCGCGGAGCGCAGTCGCGACGGGCAATCGCGCGGCGCGGATCGCGGGGAAGAGGCCGCCGAGCAGGCCGATCACGCACGCCCATGCGATACCGGCGCCGATCAAAGCGGGAGTGATCCGCATTTCGGCCACGATCGATCCGACGTTGCCGCCGAGGCTGATCGTGTTGCCGTTGAAGAAAAGCATGGCCGCGGAGGCGCCGATGACGGCGCCGATCAACGCAAGCAGCAGCGCCTCGGCGAGCACGGAGGAGACCACGCCGCCGGCGCCGAAACCGATCGCTCGAAGCGTCGCGATCTCGACGGCGCGCGTGCTGACCGCCGAATACATCGTATTGAGAGCGGCGAAGAGCGCGCCGACGGCCATGATTCCGCCGACCACGACGGTAATGACGAGAAACAACGGTCCGAAGTTCTGCGCCGCTTGTGCGTAGTACTCGGGCTCCGTCATGACGTTCACGGACAAGGTCGGATCGGTCGTCAAGGCGTCGCGAAACTCGCCGTAGGCTTCCGGGGATGCGAGCTTGACTCTGACGCTGTTGTAAACCGTGCGTTGATACGCGGACAACAGCGTGTCCGAATCGGTCATGAGCGTCGATTCGTTCGCGTTGTCGCCCGCGGCGAACGTCCCGACGACCGTCCAGGGCCCGTCGCGCAGCATGACCTCGTCGCCGAGATCGAGGCCTTGAAACTCCATTTGGGCGGCGCGGCCGGCGATGAGCTCGCGCAATCCGGGCTGGAACATGCGGCCTTCGGTGAGCTTAAGCTCCGGTCGAATCGCCAGGCCTTCGGGCCCGACACCGCGGACGATGATGCCTGCACGCGCGCCGTCTTCCTTGCGCAGCAAGTTTACGGACAAGAACATTTCAGCCGACGCCGCGGGTTTGCCGTCCGCGGTTCGCGCTACACCCGGCGCGCCCATGATCGTCTGCGCCGCGGCGATGCCGATGGAGCTGCCGGTCTCGTTCGTCGAGCCGCTGCGCATCACGATGGCGCGATCGGGATGTCCCGTGGAGAGCATCGTGTCTCTGAAGCCCGCCGATACGGCAAGCACGCAAACGAGCACGCCGACGACGCCCGCCATGCCGATGACGACGACCGATGACGTTCCAAGCCGCTGCGGCAGACTCCTCACGTTCATGGCCGTCACGGATGATATTTGTCTCAGAATGCTCATTGATATGTTCCTCATCGGCCCGCAAGCGCATCGACGACGTTGAGCCGCCGCACGCGCCACACGGGCGGCGCGGCGCTCAACAACGCCACCAACACGGCGATGCCGAATCCGGTCGCGATGATCGCGGGCGGCGTCGGCAGCGCCGGCGCGCCCATGCTTGCGAATATGCTCGGCAGCACCGTCCCGGCTGCGGCGAGACCGACGAGCGCGGCGACTACGCAGAGCAGCAACGCTTCGGCGCACACCAGCGCCATGACGGTGCCGTCACCGTAACCGTACGTCTTGAGCACCGCGAGCTCGGGAATCCGCTCCCTGATCGATTGCATCATCGTGTTGCCGGTTAAGAAGAGGAGAGTGAACAGAACGGCAAAAATGATCGAGTTCACGAAGAATTCGACGTCGCCGATCTGATTGATTTGCGCCCGCACCCATTCCTTCTCGCTCTGCGTTTGCGTCTGATTCGGCGAATTCACGAACAGCGCGTCGACCTCCTCCGAGATCGCGGCGGCTCGATTCGGATCGTCGATGACCTCGAAATAGAAATTGACCGTGCCATTGCCGAACGTGCGAGCTTCGTCGAAGTAGTCGTAGTTGATCCAGAACTCTTCGGATGGGAACGCCGTGTCTTCGAACTCGTAGATGCCGACGATCTCGAAAGTCCAGTCCTCCAGACCGTCCTTACGCGTATCGCGTTGCGAGCGCAGCGGCACGCGGTCGCCGATCTTCCAGCCGTACTCTTCCGCGAGATCCTTGCCGATGACGGCGCCGGTTCGCGTGCGCAGCATCGCTGCGAGTTGGTCCTCGGGTATCACGACTTCCGGAAACGCTGCGAAGAACCGCTCGACGCTGATTGCGCCGATGCCGATGTCGTTGGCCGGTTCCTGGTAATAGCCGAAAAAGATGCTGTAGTAGGCGACTTTTTGCACGCCCGCGACGTTTTCGATGCGGGGTAGATGGGCGAGCGGCATCGGCTCGAGGATATTGACGCGGCTCATGGTCCGTAGGCGCTCTTCGCCGATTTGGTCGATGATGTCGTCGAACGTTGCCGTCACGCCGTGCAGGATCCCGAACAAGAGAAACGCCGCGGCAACCGAGAATAGAGTCAAAATCGTGCGCACGCGTTTGCGCCAGAGCCCGGCCCAAACCAACGGAAAGTACTTCATGCCGCGGCCCTCATTACGCCGTTGAGCCGGCCTTTGTCGACATACGATTGCCGCGACGCATGGTCGGCCGCGCGCGGATCATGCGTGACCATGATGACGGTTTTGCCGTGCTCGCGGTTGAGCAGTTGCAGAAGACCGAGAATGGACTCCGACGTCTCGCGATCGAGATCGCCGGTAGGCTCGTCGCAAACGAGAATCTTCGGGTCCGACACGAGTGCGCGCGCAATGGCGACGCGCTGCTGTTGCCCGCCCGAGAGCTCCCCGGGCTTGTGCTTGGCGCGGTCGCTTAACCCCACGAGCGCCAATGCGGCCTGCACGTTGCGCCGCCGCTCACGGCCTGAGAGCTTCGTCAAGAGCAGCGGCACCTCGACGTTGCGCTCGGCCGTGAGCACGGGCAGAAGGTTGTAGAACTGGAAGATGAAGCCGACGTTGCGGGCCCGCCACTTGGCGAGCTTGCCCGAGGAGAGCTTGTCGAGGCGCTCGCCTGCGACGACGACTTCGCCTTTGTCTGCGCGGTCCAGGCCGCCGATGAGATTCAAGAGCGTCGTTTTGCCCGAGCCCGAGGGTCCCATGAGCGCGAGAAACTCGCCGGCTGCGATCTCGAGATCGACGCCGTGCAGAACTTCGACGCGATGTTTGCCGCGGACGTAGGTCTTGACGACATTCTTCAAGGAAACGATGTTCGACATGACTGGCTCCTGATCCCTATCTTTGTGGGAGCGAGCTCCGCTCGCGATCTTCGTCTTCGCGAGCGAAGCTCGCTCCTACAAAGACAACCCTATTGATTGCTGACGCGCACTCGCGCGCCGTCCGACAATTGCGAAAAATCCGTGACTGCAAGGCGGGCGCCCGACTCGAGTCCCGAAAGCACGATCTGGCCGTCCGATGAGCGTGTTCCGAGGCGAACCGCGCGCCGTTCGACGGTATCCTCGTCGATGACGTAGACGATGCCCGTATCGCCGCTGCCTTGAACGGCGGCCTGGGGGACGACGACGGCGCGTTGTGCCGCGAGCGCGCCACCGGACTGCGCACCGTCATCGAGGAAAGACACGCGCACGCCCATTTCGGGGAGGATGCGCGCATCTCTTTCGTCGAGGGCGACGCGGACACGGACTGTCGCTTTGGCGCGATCTGCCGTCGGTATGATGGCAATGACACGGGCCGGAATTGCCCACTCCGGATAGGCGTTGAGCTTCACGGACA
>DATCIQ010000197.1:0-12041 GCA_036507635.1 Gammaproteobacteria bacterium | reverse complement strand
CTGCGTGAAGCATGGCTCATGACCGAGGTCTTCGATCAAAGACTTCAGCTCACGGCGGGTCGAGTCGACTTGACGAACTATTTCGACCACAACGCCGTCGCCAACGACGAGACGACGCAATTCTTGAGCGACGCGCTCGTGAACAATCCAATGCTGGGCCTATCCGAGAACGGCGCCGGATTGGCGGCGGTATACGACCCGAAGAGCGGCTTCACGGCGAAGCTCGGCTATCAGCAGAGCAGCAGCGCCGCGTTGAATCTTTCGGATTCCTTGTTCTATCTCGCCGAGGTCGGCAAGCTGTTCACGCCGTTCCACTTGGGAGAAGGCAATTATCGGGCGTGGTACCGCACCGACAACAGCAGCGGCAGCAACCAGAAGGCCTTCGGTATCAGCGTCGACCAGAAAGTCACCGCGGCGCTCACGCTGTTCGGCCGCTTCGGGTCCGCACAGACGGACGGTCCGCGCGACAAGTTCTCGAGCGTCGGGTTCCGGTTCGCGAACGGCGTCACTTTCAATCCCGAAGACGCGTGGGGAGTGGGTTTGGCTCGGACGGAGCTCGGCGCCGGCGACGAGGAAAGCCTCGTCGAAGGCTATTACAATCTCCGCATGACGCAGAAACTCGAGCTCTCGTTCCACTTGACGCGCGTGACCGAGGAACCGCTCGGAGCGGAGCAGGTCAGCTATCTCGTACCGGGCGTACGTCTGCAAGCGAGCTTCTAGAGCCGCGAGGAGGAAGAATGACTATCTCGAAACTTGCTACGGTGGCGACAGTCGTCTGTGGCGCGTCGCTCAGCCCGTGGCTCGCGGCGCAGGACCATGACGCGCACACGGCGCCGGGCAACCCGCAAGAGGTGAAAATCGCGGACCCGACGTCGGTCGTCCTCATCGTGAACCGCGACTCGAACGACATCGCCTTCATGGACATTGCGACGCGCAAGATCATCGGCAGTGTGTTTCTCGGCAACAACGTCAATCCGCACATGGCGATGATGTCGCACGACGGGCGCTGGGTCGTCACCGGCGGCACGCGCGCCAACAAGGCCTATATCATCGACGTGCCGACCATGACGCTCGTGAAGGAGATTCCGGTCGACTTCGCACCCGAGCATTTGGCGTTCTCGCCGGACGGCCGCTACTACTATCAGGGCAATCCCGACGGCGACTCGATTTCGGTCATCGACATGGTGTCGCTCACGGAGATCAAGCGCATCCCGGGTCTGGTCGAGCCGCTCAACATCACGTTCACGCCGGACGGCACGAAGGCTTACATCGGCAACTATGGCGCGCACTGGGTCGGCGTCATCGATGTGACGCGTCACGAGCTGCTCAAGAAGATTCAGATCGGCGAGGTTCCGGGCGTGGCAAGGCTCGACCCCGAGCGATACTTGGGCGAGATCAAAGGTGTGTCGAACGCGAGCATCAGCAACGACGGGCGCTACATCTACGCGGCCGACGGCGATCTCGGCATCGTCGGCGTCATCGACACGCGCAACGACAGGGTCGTAGAAACGATCCGCGTCGGCGCCGACCCTTGGCGTGCCTTCATAAGCCACGACGGCCGGTACGCGATCACGGTCAACAACGGCGACGAGACCATTTCCGTCATCGATACCGCCCACAACGAAGTCGTGGCGACGCTCGAGGCCGGCCCCGATATGACCGGCGTCAATTTCGCCGCCGGCAAGGCCTTCGTGATCAGCGCGACGAGCGGCTTCGTCTACGTGTATGACATGGCGAGCCTCAAACCCGCGGGCCGCATCAAGATCGGCGTCAACTTGCAGCTCGAGACCGCAACGACGGATACCGCGGATCAGACGCTGTATCTTGCGAGCTCGACGGATCACTCCATTTACGTCATCGACGCCGAGACCGAAGCGGTCGAACGCATTGCGAACGTGGGACTGTACCCATGGGGCACGCATATCATGGAAAGCAAGGACAACTATTGCCATTAGTCATGTCGCACGTGAATCGCAGGCTCGGCCTCCCGCCGTGCGTGTTGCTCGCCGCTCTGGCGGTGGGCTCCGGTCATTCGATCGATGACGCCGGGGCGCAGGGCGTCCGCGACCGGACTCGGCCGAGCTATACGCGCGACTCAACGGTCAGCGAATCGCAGGCCGCCGAGCTCACGCTGACTCTCGCGCCCGTCGCGCGGCGAACGCTCCAGACTTGGGTGCGGACGGCGGCCACGCTCGACGCCGCCGGCAAAACACTCACGACCTGCATCGGCGGACCGGATGCCGCATTGATACGCGCGGGGCAACGCGTGCGCGCCTTCCCACCCGATTCGAAGGCATCGATCTTCCAAGCCCGCGTCGACCGCGTCGCGGCGCAAACCGATTGCGTGCTCGTCGAAGCCACATTGTCGGGCACATCTAACTGGGACGCCGCCCGTTACGTCATGGAAATCATCGTCGATCGCGGCCAGTTTCTTGCGGTCCCGAACGAAGCGATCATCGAAGAAGGCGACCGGCAGATCGTCTACGTCGAGCAGCATTCGGGGCATTACGTGCCGCAGGAGCTCGGCACGGGCTTGAAGGGCGAGCTTTACACCGAGGTTCTACAGGGCTTGAGCGAGGGCGACCAAGTCGTCACGCTCGGCAGTTTCTTCATCGACGCCGATTACAAGCTCAAAGCGCCTGACCAAGGCGCGACGAGCAATGCTCACCAGCATCATTAGGGCCGTCATCCGGTTGCGAGCCGTCGTGCTCGTGTCGGCAGCGGTGCTGGTGGCGCTCAGCCTGTACGTGGCGCGTACGGCACCGCTCGACGCGATTCCGGACATTGCCGACCCGCAGATCGTGATCTACGCGAAGTGGCCGCGGAGCCCCGAGCTCTTGGCAACGGAGCTCACGGATCCGTTGATCCGCGCTCTGATCGGCGCACCGGGCGTGGAAGCGGTCCGTGCGACTTCCCACCTCGGGTACTCGTTCATCTACGTGATCTTGAGCGACGCGGGCCGGCGCGAAGCCGTGAGGCAGCTCGCGCTCGACCGCCTCGACGAAGTGCGCCCCTCGCTGCCGACCGATGCCGTCGTAACCCTCGGCCGAAACGCGGGCAGCATGGGATGGATCTACGAATACGCGCTCGTGGACCGCGCTGGAACACACGATTTGCGCGAGCTCAGAACCTTGAACGAGAGCCGGATCGGGCCCGCGCTCGAGACCGTACCGGGCATCGCGGAAATGGCCTCGATCGGAGGGCTCGAGCGCCAAGTCGAGCTCAAGATCTTCCCGCCGCTGCTTGCCGCGGCGGGCTTATCGCTGCGCGAAGTCGTCACGGTGCTCGAGGGCGTATTCGAGCAAGTCGGCGGGCGCACGATCGAGCTCACGGGCCGCGATTACCAGCTGCGCGCGGTGCTAGACACCGGCAGCCTCGACGAGCTCGAGCTCATCGTCATCGGGCGCGGGCAAGACGGCCGGCCCGTGCGCCTCAAGGACATCGGCTATCTGCAGGTCGGCTACGACCTCCGCCGCGGGATCGCGGATCTCGACGGCCAAGGCGAGGTCGTCGGCGGCATCGTAGTCATGGAGCAAGAGCGCAATGTCGTCGCCGTCGCCGCGGCGCTCAACGCCAAGCTCGACGAGATTCGAGCTGCGCTGCCCGAAGGCGTCGAAATCGTCACGACGTACGATCGCTCGACGCTGATCCGGGCGACGCTCGAGAACTTCCTTACGGCGCTCGTCTACGAGCTCGCGATCGTGATGCTCGTGATCGTTTGGGCATTGCGCACGGGCCGGGCTGCGGTCGCGCCGCTCGCCGTGCTGTTGCTCGGCTGTCTGTTCACGGTGCTGCCGCTCGCGGCCTTCGGTCAAACCATCAATCTCTTGTCGCTCGCGGGTCTGGCCATCGCGATCGGCGAAATGGCCGACGCGACGATCGTCATCGTCGAAAACTGCACGGCTGAGCTTGCGAAACGCGCCACCACGACGTATGCCGAGCGAATCGAGACCATCGTCAATGCCACGGCCAAGATGACTCGGCCGCTGCTCTTCTCGTTGCTGATCATCCTCGCTTCGTTTCTGCCGATCTTTTTTCTCGGCGAGCGTGAAGGCCGGCTGTTCGATCCGCTCGCGTACAGCAAGACGTTTGCGATGGCCTTCTCGACTTTGCTGACGTTGTTCCTGCTCCCGGTCATCGTCGTTTGGATTTTCAGAAAAGAGGCCCCGCGGCCCCGGAAAGCGCGAGAAAGCGGGCTCGTGCGCAGGTATCAAGCCGCCCTGGGCGTTGCGATTCGGCTGCGCTACGCGCTCGTCGGCGCGAGCGTTGCCCTGCTCATCTTCGCCGCCGTCGTCGCCGGCGGGTTCCGCAAGGACTACATGCCGGAAATGGAGGAAGGGTCGATACTTTTCATGCCGACCACGTTACCCGGCCTGCCGGGGCGGGAAGCGGGCTGGATACTCCAACAGATGGACCGCAAGCTCAAGGAATTCCCCGAGGTCGAGCGCGTGTTCGGCAAGCTCGGCAGGGCGGACACACCCACGGATCCCGCGCCGATGACGATGATCGAAACCACGATACTTTTGAGGCCCGAAGCCGAATGGCGCGAAAGCTTGACCAAGGCCGCGCTCGTCGCCGAGATGGACGCGGCGCTGCAAATCGTCGGCTACGTCAATGCCTGGACGCAACCGATCGCCGCGCGCGTCGTCATGCAGGACACGGGCATCCAAACGCCCGTCGGCATCAAGATCAAAGGTCCCGAGATCCCCGTCATCGAGACCATCGCCGGCGAGATCGAAGGATTGCTCCGGACTTTCCCGGGCACGGCGTCGGTCATCGCCGAGCGCATATCGCAGGGCTACTACATCGACGTTGAGAACGATCTCGCGCGGCTTGCGGAGCAAGGCGTCATGGTCGACGAGGCCATGTTGACGGTGCGCTATGCAATCGGCGGCGAGAACGTCGCCGGCCTCAAGCAGGCCGACGGCACCACCGTGCCGCTCGGCATCCAGTACGCACCCGAGTACATCGACACGCTCGAGAAAGTCAGGAACGTGCCCGTCGTGACGACGGACGGCCGCACCGTTGCGCTCGGCTCGATCGCAGAAGTCGCCGTGCGCAAGATGCCCGAGATGATCCGCACCGATGACGGCGAGCCCGCGGGTTACGTTTACATCGATCTCGACGGGATCACGGGCACCGACTACGTGGCGGCCGCCAGGGAGCACCTAGCACGAAACCTCGAGCTGCCCGACGGCTACTCGCTCGAATGGACGGGGACGCATCGCTACGCGGAGGAAGCAAGAGCGCGGCTCGTCCTCGTCGTTCCGCTCACGGTGGTGATCACGTTCACGCTGCTCATGCTCGCGTTCAAGTCGGTCGCGCAGAGCGCGCTCATCGTGCTCGCGGCGCCTTTTGCGCTCGTCGGCGGCGTGTTGCTCCAGTGGCTCCAAGGCTATGCGCTCACGACGGCCGTCATCATCGGCTACATCGCGGTGCTCGCGATCGCCGTCCAGACGGGCATCCTCATGGTCGAGTTCATTCGCGACGCTCTCGCGCGCCGGGGCAGCGGGCAGACCTATGTCGAGGCCGTGATCGAGGGATCCGTCGCACGCTTGAGGCCGAAGCTCATGACCGTGGCCACCACCGTGCTCGGGCTCATTCCGATCATGCTCGCGAGCGGCGCGGGCTTCGACATCACGCAACCGATCGCAGCACCGAGCGTCGGTGGCATGGTGAGCTCGACGATCTATGTATTGTTTCTGATTCCGTGCCTGTTCGCGATCGGCGACGATGTCCGGCGCTTGCGCCGCCGCAAGGCCTGACCGCGGACCACACACCATAATCCGGCTCAGCTTCCGTTCAGCTTCGCCGCGCTTAAATGCGCCATCGGTCACCGTCAAGGAGATTCGAGATGGCCAGGACCCCAGTCGCTTCGATGCTCGGCGCCGCATTGGTGCTCGGCGCAGCCCTGACCGCTACGAATGAGGCCCGGGCCGCCCCGGATACCGGAGACCGCGTGCTCCGCGCGGCCGAGGGAGTAGACGAAGAGCGCGGCGCCGACGGCCGGTTCGATGCCGGCGCATTCACCGAGGTGAGAACGACGGCCGAAGCCGTCGCCGCGCTCTCGAAGGGTCGCGGCCCGTCGGTCGCGCAAGCGCTGTCCCTCGGGGACCACTGGATTTACGATGCCGACGCCGTTCTTTACGACGATTTCGATAACGACGGCTTCTTCCGGTTCTTGAGCATCCGCATCGATGCCGATACGGTGTTCGATCAGTCGTTCGTCTACGCCGTGATCTACCTGAGCGACGACGGCGAGAATTTCGAGCACTTCTACACGACCAGCGATTTCGAGATCAACAGCGCGACCGCGGATGACGAGTTCTTCGTGGAAACCGAGCTCGTCTCCGGATACCCACCGGGTTACTATGACGTCATCATCGAGCTCTACGACGCGGACCTCGGCCTCTATATGGACGAATTCGGGCCCGCGCAATCGGAAGCGCTCGAGCTCTTGCCGCTCGAGGACGCGCGTTTCGACGAGCCCGACGGCGTCGTCGTTGTCCATGAGGAGGGCGGCGGCGGATCCATCTCACTGTGGACGCTCCTGGGCTTGCTCGGTGTGGCGCTTGCGCGTAGCGGCGTCTCGCCGCGATTCCGAAGATCGCGAGCGAAGCTCGCTCCTACCTTGATTGGACGCCTCTCGTAGGAGCGGCGTCTCGCCGCGATTCCGAAGATCGCGGCCGGAGGCCGCTCCCACGGTTAGGCCGCGCGTATCCAGCGCAGCAGGGTCGCGAAATTGGGCGGCTTGCCGAACATCAGGAGCCCGATGCGGAACACCTTGGCCGCCACCCAGAGGGCGCCGACGACGGCAGCGATGCCGATGGCGATCGACAAGGCAATCTGCCAGGGCGGCGGCGGGTCGCTCGAGGCGAGGCGCAACATCATTCCGAACGAGCTCAAAGGCGGCAGAAAGCTCACGACGAGGGCAAGCGTCGAATTCGGGTCGCGCGAGATCGGCGTCCAGAAGATCCACGGGCTCATGATGATCAACATCATCGGCGTCATGAAAGCCTGCGCCTCGCGCATCTCGTTGACGGCGGCGCCGATCGCCATCATGAGCGTGCCGATCGTGAAGAACGCGAGCAGGAAAAATACGAACAAATAGAAAATCAGCATGGGCTCGAGCAGCCCGAACAGCGAGAACGAGGTCAACGCGAGCAGGCCGAGCCCGATATAGAGACTCATCGCCAGCAAGCTGATGCCCATGTGACCGAGCAGCTTGCCGGCCATGAGCTGCAGCGGCGAGACGGCGGACAACAGCACTTCGGCGACGCGGCTCGCTTTCTCTTCGATCGTCGACGTCAAGAGCCCCTGCCCGCTGCCCATGACGCTCATGAACAGCAACAGCATGAATGCGAACGGCAGAATGAAGTTGAACCCGCCGACGGTGTTGCGCTCGCCGTCGCCGGATACCGTTACGGATTGAACACGAGGCACGGTCATGAGATCGTTGAGCCGCGCCCGATCGAAGCCTTGCGTGCGAGCACGCGCGCTCACGATCGCCTCGCGCAAGCTCTGGTGCACGGCAATCTCGGCGCGCGTGTCCTGATTGGGAGGCACGTACAGATCGTAGCTGCCGAAGGTCGTTTCACCGGGCCGCGGCTCCACGGCATTGGCATGAATCACGGCGAGCGCAAGGTGCGGTGAATCGGGGTCTTCGATCCCGAGCCACGCTTTCTCGCGCTCGATGTCGGCGCCGACGGAGCGCTCGATGAGCGTGAGCTTGGGCCGCGCGGCAAGCGCCTCGACGATCGCGCTGCCGCCGGCCACGTCGGCTCGCCCTCGCCGGATCGCGTCCGCGAGCCCGGCCGCGGGCGTGCCGTCGGTCAACGCGTCGCGGAGCTCCCCCGTGACCTCCCCCGTCGGATCGACGATGGCCACCTGCCCTTCGACCGCGAAGGGGCGATCGCCGAACAGCCGCGGACCGACCAAGAAGCCGAGGGCGAGCATCACGGGCAACACCATGAGCCCGATGATGAACGCCTTCGTGAAAACCGTGGCGACGAACTCGCGCACGGCGATTCGCCAAATCTTGCTCATGACGGTCCCGCAGCCGTCACGCCCTGAAGCTCGGCGCGCAGGCTCTCGTCGGCTTGGGTAGTGCCTCGGCCCTCGTTGACGATCTGCACGAAGATGTCCTCGAGGCGCGGCCTCTTGAGCTCGACACGCGCGACGGGCACGGCAGCCGTGAGCCGCTCAATGGCGCCGGCCGGATCGCTGCCGGGACGCAACAGCACCTCGTAGCCGCCGTCGACTTGGGTCAAGGACTCGACCTCGGGCAGCGCGCGCACGCGTCCGACGTCGGCGCCCGTTTGCAGCGGCTCGAAGACGATCGCACGCGGATCGTAACGCCTCCGGATGGCGCTCACGGGATCGTCGAGCATCTTGCGCCCGCGATGGATCATGACGACGTGATCGCAAATCTCCTCGGCCTGCGGCATGACGTGCGTCGAGAACAAGATCGTCGCGCCGCGTCGATGCTCGGCCACGACGAGATCGCGCAACTGCCGCATGCTGACCGGGTCGAGGCCGCTGAACGGCTCGTCGAGAATGAGCAGATCCGGCTCGTGGATGATCGCCGCCACGAATTGGATTTTTTGCAGCATGCCCTTCGAGAGGTCCTCGCACCTCTTGTTCTCGACGCCGAACAAACCGACGCGCTCAATGAGCTTGCGAATTCGCCCCGCGAGGTCTCGATCTTCGACGCCCTTGAGGCGAGCGATGTAGCTCAAATACGCGCCGATCTTCATCTTGCGGTAAACGCCCCGCTCTTCGGGCAGATAGCCGATACGGTCCTTCGCCTCGAGCGCCGACTTGTGGCCGAGCACGCTGAGCTCGCCGGAATCGGCAAAGAGTATCGACATGATCAAGCGAATGGAGGTGGTCTTGCCCGCGCCATTCGGGCCGATGAAGCCATAGAGCCCGCCGCGGGGAATCGTGAGATCAAGCGCTTCAACGGCGGTCGTGTCACCGAAGGTTTTCGTGACGCCGCTTAAACGCACCGCCGCGCCGCCGTTTGCCGCATTCAAGACGTAGCTCCCGACCGGACGGAACCGTCCGGAGCGCGCAATCATAAACGAAACGGAAATTCCGGAGCTTAAGAAACCTGTGGGTGCTCGATGCGGAGGCTAATCGCTCGCTCGCGCAGCAGCCGCCGCGATGGCACCGGCAATTTCCTCGTCGATGGCGCGACCGACGCCCGAGATGACGAGGCCTTGGGGAGCCAGCGTGAACCGCCACCCGACGTGGAGACCGATCACGATAGGTTCGCCGTCGGCGGCGACGAGGATCGGCGAGCCCGACAAGCCCGGCCAGCTTCGACACGAATGCGCAAAGATGGCGCCTTCGTCGACTGTATCGACGCCCGCCGACGCCGCTTGGAAATGACAGTCGTGCTCCTCGGCTTCTCGACGATAAAGGAGAAGTCTGAGTGGCGCTTCCTCGGCGAGCAGCATGGGCGGGAGCTCTTCGGCCCGCAAGCGCCGTACGGTGCCGTTGATGCGGCGTGCGGTCAAAAGCACCGCCCAATCATGCTCCTTGTCGTCGCTGCGGCCTGCGGACCACCAGACAGCTTTGATGTCGTAGGCGCGGTCCTCAGGGCCCGTGATCCGGCAATCGCGCCGCACTTGCCCGGCATTTGCAGGTAGCCCGTGAGCGGCAACGAGAATGACCTCGCCCGCCGCGGCAGTTCCGACCTCGAGGATGGCTCCGCGGCTGTAATGCGCGCCGTCGGCGTCCGCACAGACGAGCTGCGCGAGCCCGCGCTCGACGCCGACGCCGTCCGGCGCGAGCGGCACGGTGAAGAGCGCCTCCGCTCCGGCGATCTCGTTCGAGAGCATCCCGCACACGAGCATCGCAAGGCTTTCGAGCGAACGTAGCCTCATGATCCCGGGACTCTATCAAACCGGGCTATTGAAATCCGCGGCAACCGCCCCCAACACTCGGGCACGCCGGTGGGCGTGAGGGGCGATCCGATCGTCATCTTGAGCCGCAACCGCAACTAATCTCGATAACTAATTGATTTTTGAGTGTTACGGAGGAAAACACCCATGAAGATTCGACCTCTCCATGATCGCATCGTGGTCAAGCGCCTCGAAGACGAACGCAAGTCGCCCGGGGGTATCGTCATCCCCGACACGGCCGCCGAGAAGCCGATTCGCGGCAAGGTCATCGCCGTCGGCAAGGGCAAAGTACTCGACAATGGGGAGGTCCGCCCCGTCGACCTCAAAGTCGGCGATCAAGTGCTGTTCGGTAAGTACGGGGGCACGGAAATCAAGGTGGACGGCGAAGATCTGCTCGTGATGCGCGAAGACGACATCATGGGCGTATTTGAGAAATAGGAGCGACAACGCAATGGCTGCCAAACAATTGATGTTTTCCCAGCAAGTTCGCGCAGAGATGCTGAAGGGCGTGAACATACTCGCAAACGCCGTCAAGGAGACGCTAGGGCCGAAGGGCCGTAACGTTTTGATCGAGAAGAGCTTCGGTGCACCGGTCGTCACTAAGGACGGCGTGACGGTCGCCAAAGAAATCACTCTGGAGAACAAGTTCCAGAACATCGGGGCACAAATGGTCAAGGAAGTCGCGTCGAAGACCTCGGATACGGCCGGTGACGGAACGACGACGGCGACGGTTTTGGCCCAAGCGCTCTTTCGTGAAGGTCTCAAGGCCGTCGAGTCGGGGCTCGATCCCATGGACTTGAAACGCGGTATCGAGAAAGGCACCGCGGCCGCGATCGAAGAGCTCAAAAAGGTCTCCAAGCCCTGTAAGGACGCAACTGCGATCGGGCAAGTCGGCACCATCTCGGCGAACGCGGACGAGTCCGTCGGCCAGATCATCGCGGAAGCGATGGAGAAAGTCGGCAAGGAAGGCGTGATCACGATCGAGGAAGGCTCGTCGATCGAGAACGAGCTCGAGCTCGTCGAGGGCATGCAATTCGACCGCGGCTATCTGTCGCCGTACTTCATCAATGACCAAGCGACGATGTCGGCCCAAGTCGAGAATCCGTTCGTCCTGATCCATGACAAGAAGATCTCGAACATCCGCGAGCTCTTGCCCGTGCTCGAGCAAGTCGCCAAGGCCGGCCGGCCCCTGCTCGTCATTGCCGAGGACGTCGAGGGCGAGGCGCTTGCGACGCTCGTCGTCAACAATCTGCGCGGCGTGTTGAAGGCCGTGGCGGTCAAGGCACCCGGGTTCGGCGACCGTCGCAAAGCCATGCTCCAAGACATCGCGATTCTGACGGGCGGCAAGGTGATCTCCGAGGAAGTGGGCTTGAGCCTCGAGAAGGCGCAGCTCGCCGATCTCGGCACAGCCAAGAAGATCCGAGTCTCCAAGGAAGAGACGACGATCGTCGACGGCGGCGGCAAGAAAGTCGCTATCCAAGGCCGCGTCAAGGAGCTGCAGAAGCAGATCGAGGAAACGACGTCGGACTACGATCGCGAGAAGCTCGAGGAACGAGTCGCGAAGCTTGCCGGCGGCGTGGCGCTGATCAAAGTCGGCGCGGCGACCGAGATCGAAATGAAGGAGAAGAAGGCGCGCGTCGAAGACGCGCTGCACGCAACGCGCGCAGCCGTGCAGGAAGGCATCGTGCCGGGCGGCGGCGTCGCGCTGATCCGCGCCCGCAAGGCCATCGAGGCACTCAAGCTCGACAATGCGGACCAGCAGGCCGGCGTGCGGATTCTGTTGCGCGCCATGGAGGAGCCGCTGCGTCAGATCGTCGCGAACGGCGGTGCCGACGCGGCCGTCGTGCTCAACAAGGTCAAGGAAGGCAAGGGGCCGTTCGGCTACAACGTGGCGACGGACGAGTACGGCGACATGGTGCAAATGGGCATCATCGACCCGACCAAGGTTACGCGGCTCGCATTGCAGAACGCCGTTTCCGTGGCCGGGCTGCTGCTGACGACCGAGGCCGCGATCACCGACAAGCCGGAAAAGGAGAGCAAGGCTTCAGCCGGCGGTGGCGGCGGCATGCCGGACATGGACGACATGATGTAGTCGCGAGACGGAGTAATCGAAAACGAAACGGGCCGGCTCTA
>DATCIQ010000196.1:0-3757 GCA_036507635.1 Gammaproteobacteria bacterium | reverse complement strand
CCCTTGCCGGGGGGATTCAGCAGAAACAGATTATGGTGGTTGTTGGAAGCGCCGCCGCGCAGAAAGTACCCGCGCCCCGGATAGCTGTCGCTGATGCGAAACCCGAGTCGGCCTACGTAGAACTCAACTTCGGCCTGGGTGCTCGGCACCATGTAAACGACGTGGGTCATTTCCATGGGCCTTGCCAACTTGTAGAACTTGGCGCGCGCATTCAAGCGGCCGACGCGTCCCGGCATGTTGAATTGCGGCTCCGGCGCCGTCACCTTCTTACACCGCGACACGCGGAACGCGATGCCGATTCCGAGCGGGTCGCGCGCATGGATCGTGCCGTCGGAGTCCTCGCGCACGTCGCGATCCCTGGAAAGCTCGGCTGCGATCGCAGTCAAATCGTCCTGCGTGCGCACGCCGAACGTGGCTTCACGCACGCCGGGACCCGTCTCGATCGGCGGCGGCAAGGAAGCGTCGTCCGCGAGCTTCACTTCGACGGTCGACAAATCCATCGAGCGGAACAGCAACCGCCGCTTCTCCTCCTCGACGAGCGTGAGGCCAAAGTCCGTCCAGAACTTCTTGGCCGTCTCCAAGCCGGCAACGCCGTAAGTAACCGAGTCGATCGTTGTTACGTTCATAGAGCGCGCGGCTATTCGTTTGCTTCCGATCCGGGCTATTCTAGCAACGAGGATTGCACACACCCATGCGCCCCCCGTTTCGCGCCGACCACGTCGGCAGCCTGCTTCGCCCCGCGGAGCTTACCGGCGCGAGCTCGAGTACCTCGCGCGCGCGGGTTGCACGTACGCGCAGCTCGACGATGTCGCATTCGCGTATCTCTGCGATCCCAGAATCCGTGAGAACTGCCGCTTGAACGGCGACGATCCCGCAACGCTGCCGCGCCGATATGCGGATACGATCAACGGGGCGCTCAAAGGGAAGCCTGCCGGCATGACCGTCACGATGCATACGTGTCGCGGTAACTTCAAAAGCGCGTGGGTCGCTGAGGGCGGCTATGACGAGGTTGCCGAAGCCATGTTCTCGACCGACGTCGACGGATTCTTCATGGAATTCGATTCTGCGCGATCGGGCAGCTTCGAGCCGCTGCGGGCCTTGCCTAAGACCAAGAAGGTCGTGCTCGGGCTCGTGACCACGAAAGTCGGCGAGATCGAGGACAAGGCCACGCTCAAGCGCCGTATCGAAGAGGCGACCCGCTACGTGCCGCTCGAGAACCTCTGCCTGTCGCCGCAATGCGGTTTCTCGAGCACGCACCACGGCAACGTTCTCTCTGAGGACGACCAATGGCGCAAGCTCGAGCTCGTCGTCGAAACGGCTCGCGAGGTGTGGGGGACCTCGTCGTAGCTTCTAACGCGCGTTCGGAATAAAGCTCGGCGTGCCGTCCTCGAACTGATCGTCGGTCAACATGCGCACCTCGGATCCGTCCGCGCGCACGACGTAGAGATCGCCGTACGCTTGCGGATTGTGCGGATGAAGGGGCGATTCGTCCTTGAATCCGCGCCGCTCGCTCGCGAACACGATCCACTCTCCATCCGGCGACCAGGCGTTGTGTGCGTCGTTGCCGGGCGTGTGTGTCAAGCGCCGCAAATCCGTGCCGTCGCGGCGGATCGTGTATATCTCGTAGTCGCCGTCCCGGTCGCTCGTGAAAGCGATGCGCTCGCCGTCGGGCGACCAGGACGCGAAGTTGTCGTGGCTCGAGCCTGCGGTCAAGGCCGTCACGGCGCCGCTCGCGACATCGATGATCGAAAGGGCATTGCGTTCCGCGCCGGACGCGCGGTACGCGAGCTCGCGGCCATCGGGTGACCACGCCGGCAGCCCGTAGTTGCCCGTGCCGTCCGTCAAAATGCGAAGCTCCGTTCCGTCGACGCGCATGACGGCAATGTCGGCCGTCCCGGCGCCCTGACTGCGTTGAAAGAAGCGCCCGACACCGAACGCGATCCAATCGCCTGTCGGCGACCATACGGGCGCCAGTGCATTGCGCACGGGATCGCCGAACACGACCGTACGCTCCGTCCCGTCCAGGCTCATGATGACGATGTTATTGTGCAGGCTCGCGGCTTTCTCGTCGTTGACGACAATGCGATCGCCATTCGGCGAGCTCGAGGGAAAAACGCCCGTGCGCACGAGCCGGAACTTCGGATCGCGGCTCGGCCAGGCGCGCATCGGCGGCCACTGCCCGCCCGCGTCGCGATGAAATAGCATGCGCCGGCCGTCCGGCGACCAACTCGGGTTGCGGATTTCGCCGCGCGCGCCGGCGGCGCCCGTCGTGAATTCGACTCCACCTTCGGGGCCCCCGCTCGCGAAGCCGACGCGCCCATCGGGCAGCCGGCGAGGCGACCACTTCTCCCCGGCTCCGGTCGTGAGCACTTGCCGCTCACGCGTCGCGAGATCGATACCCGCGATCTGCGTCGTGCCGCGCAAGCGCAGCGGGCTTCTTATCTTCTCGACCTCCGCGATGTCCGCCTCGTAATAGATGAGCTGCTTCCCATCGGGCGACCAGAAGGGACTCCCGGCAAAGGCGTTGCGGTCGGTGACTCGCTGCAAGCCCGAGCCGTCCGCGCGCACCACATAGAGCTCGGTCGAGTGCAGTGTCGCGAACGAGAACTTGGGTCCCGTGGAATCGCGGTCGCTCGAGAACGCAATCCACTCGCCCTCGGGCGACCATGCCGGACGGAAGTCGCCGCCCGGATGGCTCGTGAGGTTGCGCAGCGCGCCCGTTTCGAGGTCGAGCACCCAGATATCCGCTTGGCCGCTGCGGCTCGAGACGAACGCGAGCGATTCGCCGTTAGGTGACAACACGCCTTGATCGTCGAACGCGGGATCGTCCGTGAGCTGCTCGAGATTGGAGCCGTCGAGGCGCATGCGATAGATATCGGCCGAGCCGCTGCGCGTCGACGTGAAGACGATGCTCTGCCCGTCCGGCGTGAAAGAGGCGTTGTAATCGAGCTCACGGTCGGCAACGAGCGGCCGTGCATTGCTGCCGTCGGCGTCGGCGACGAAAATATCGGCGTTGAGCGGCGCGAAGCTCGCAAACGCGATTGCGTAGTCCCACTCGGCTTCGGCGGCTCGGGCGCTCACGGGCTGCGCGTCTGCGGCACCGCCGACGATCGAGCCCATAGCGACCCAGACGCAACGGCGTATCGAGCTCGCGGAACCTCGCATGACGCGTCAGTGTAGTCCGCGACCCGCATAACGCAAGCGGACGCATGCACGGCTCGGCCGACGGCGGTATGATCGGCAAGGCGTTTCGGGACCCATTCGAAAGGCCACGTTGCATGACGGAATCAGTCGAGAAGTCCATCGCCGCGAGCAAGTTTTTCGCGAAGCTTCCTTCCGAATTCACGGAGTTCCTGGCCGAGCATGCTAAAACTCGACGCGTGCAGGAGAACGCGGTCTTGTTCCAGTACGGCGAGCTCGCGAATCGCTTCTATCTGATAACGAGCGGTCACGTATCCGTCGAAGTCGCTGCGATCGCCGGACCGATGCTCGAGCTGCAAGACTTAGGACCGGGTGCGATCCTCGGTTGGTCGTGGCTCATCTCTCCGCACGCATGGAGCTTTCAGGCGCGCGCGAAAACGCCCGTCGAGGTTCTCGAGTTCGACGGTAAGGCGGTTCTCGCGTACTGCGAGGAGAATCCGCGATTCGGCTATGAGCTCCTCAAGCGCTTTTCGGCCCTCATGTCCGAACGCTTGAACTTTGCACGTCAGAAAATGATGGAAGCGTGGAGCCCTCCGGGCTTCGCTTGACGCCGCCG
>DATCIQ010000195.1:0-8906 GCA_036507635.1 Gammaproteobacteria bacterium | reverse complement strand
CACTGCCGGCAGCCGGTAGAATGAGCTGTTGATCTCCGCCGTCCTGAACGACTTGACGTAGTGGCCCAACATGTCGCGGCTGCGCAGCCGACGCGAATAGAAGCGCCCCTTCCAATGTTCGTAGGACCAGCCGGAGGTGCCGATGTGAACAGCTCCTTTCATGCAGCCCGGATTGTCAGACTCGACGCATACACCTTGTGACCGGTTGACCACGCGGAGAATTCAGTCACCTCGGGCGGTAGCACCTCGTGGCGGCCCAATACCAACGCGCCTCCCTCGATCAGGGCGTCGCGTAACCGTTGCGCCGTTGCGAGTTGCAGACCGTGATCGAAGTAGGTAAAAGCGAGGTTGCGGCAGAGCACGATGTCGAACGGGCCGGTCGGCGGCTCGTCGCGAATATCGTGCTTGCGGAATTCGACACGCGCCCTGTAATTTCCCTTGAGTCGATAGCCGGTTGCCGTTTTCTCGAATGCGGCTGTCCGCCAGTCTTCGGGAAGGTCCTTGAGACAACCAGGCGGGTAGCACGCCTCGTGCGCACGCCTCAGCAGGTCGTCGTCCACGTCTGTGCCGAGAATCTTGAGTTCGATACCGCGCAGTCGATCGCGCACCTGAAACTCCCATACGAGGGCCAATGTGTAAGGCTCTTCGCCCGAGCTGCAACCCGCGCTCCAGGCGAGTAGCCTTGGCCTGCCGGCCTCGAGCGCGCGAGCCCCCAACTGTGGCAGAACGGTACTGCCGAGATACTCGAAGACCCCCCTGTCTCGATAAAAGCGGCTAATCGTGACGGTGCACAGCGAGTCCGCCGCGTTCCATTCTTCGGGGTGGACGGTCAGGTATTGCCGATAATCCTCTGCATGCTCGAAACCGAGCTCCGCCAGCCTGCGCCCGAGCCTCTTACACACCTGCTTGTGCGGGCGCCGGAAGCCTGCCCACCGAAGCTCGAGCATCGGCAACATCCACTTGAGCAGCTCGACACATTCGTCGTCTTTCATCGTGTCACCGAGGCACGACCGTTCGTGAGCAGGCTGCGCGCACTTCGCGGTAGACGGTCATGGCATCGGATTCGTAGCGTCGCGAGAAATGAAATGGGACGAGCCGCTCGACTGAAGCGGCGGTCGCGATCTCGCCGCAGGCCCGCGCCGTGAGATGTCCCGTGAGCACGGCGCGCTCGACGTCCGCTTCGCAAAACGCCGCCTCGCAGAAGAACGTATGCGCGTCTCGGGCGAGCCAAGCCAGCCGCTCACGGTTCGCGACGGTGTCGGCAAGGTCGGTCGCGTAGGCGAGCTTTTCGCCGGCGCGAATCATCACGAGCTCCTCGGCAAGAGCGCGCGCGCCTTGCTTGCTGCCGTCGGGCAACTCGATCGTCGCAGCGTCGTCACGCTCCAAAATGGCGCGCTTGAGCTCGGTGAGCCAAGGGCCGGGTCGCAAGCTCAAGGCCGTGAGACGCTCCTTGCGCACCTTGATCTCGGCATTCGGCTCTAGCGCGTAAGCCAACACGGGCGTGCGGTGATCGAGCACGGCCGCCCGGACACGTAGTATCGAATCTTCGAGCAAGATTCCTTCGTTCGCCATCTGCTCGCCGAGGCTTCGCGGCGCGCTCTCGCCGGCCGAGACGGCGAAGCGCGCAATGCGGTCGCCGTCGAGCTCCGCGACCTCGAAACGCGGGGCACGCTCGCCCACGCGGTCCCAGTGGACGCCGGCGACCATGCCGGCCACGTTTTGTGCCAAACCCGCAGGTCCGTAGAGGCGGCACGGCGGAAACTCACCGATGCGTGAGCGAAGCAACCACATGAATCCCGCAATGTGATCGATGTGCGCGTGACTGATGAACACGTCGGTGACCTCATGCGCGGTCCGCGCACGCAGCCCGCCGGCCTCGCCGAGATCGAAGAGTAGACACCGCCGGCCGTGACGCAGTCGCACGAGCAACAGTGGGTCGCCGAAGACGCCGTTGACGAGCGCAGCGACGAACGGTCCCACTTTCGCCACGGGCCGGGGGCCGGAGGTCGGCGGGGGGCGCGTGATTCGCGCGGCGGAGACGTCCGCGACATCGGCGGCAAACGGCGGCGCCGTGTTGAGCAGGCCATGCGCGCCCCGTTGCGCATCGCGCACGAGCAGCGCGCTTGCGGCCGTCGGAGCGCCGAGCAGCCGCGCTCGCAGCGCGGTCCCCTCGAGTTTTGCGATTTCGCCGAACGCCACGCACGCCTGATCGCGCAACAGCGCCACTTGCCGCCCGGCCCACGCCTCCGGTGCGTCGCGGGGTGGAGGCGTGCCGACGCAAGGCAGCGTTCTGAGATCAATGCGGTATTCCAGGGCGCCGCGCAGATGCTCGTCCCAGAGCGCCGTGCGCCGGCGTGCGCGCGCGCGTTTGCTCGGCGCGTGGGCGCCGTCGTGGGCCGGGATGCGAAGCACCGGCGCGGCGAGAGCGGCGAGCCCGGCATCGAGCCCGCCCGCGCGCGTGTCACGCTCGATGACGATTACGACATCCACGCGAGCTGCGTCGACGACTCCGGCGAGGAGCTCCGCTCCCGCGGTGCCGCGAACGACGCCGGGCGCGTCGATGAGCACGCGCTCATGCGACGCCCGCGCGAGCAGTCGGCCGACCGACTGGATCAACGGCAAACGAAAGCGCCCCGCATCGAGGCTGCAAATGGGCTCGAAATCGACGAGCGTCCATGCCTCGTCCCGCCACACGCCGAGGCACACGGCGCCCGGGATGCCGAAGGCCGGTGTGCCCGGATCGCAGCCGAGGCAAGCGCATGCGCGTCCCGCGCGCGCGAGCGCGGCGGCGATCCCGGAGGCCAACGTCGACTTGCCGACGCCGGTCGCACCGGTCAGCAGGATCCGGCTGCGGCCTTCGAGCGCAGCAAGGACGCGATCTTCGTGCATTGCGGGCAAGCGTTCGCGACGCCGCGCTAGCCGCGCTTCTCGTACGTCCCGATCAGCACGGCCGTCGCGAGCACGTGGCCTTGCATCGCACGCTCGAGCTCGGGCTTGGTGGGCCGTTTGAGGTCCCCCAATCGCGCATCGAGCGCGTAGAGCTTGTGAAAATATCGATGCCGCCCGATCGGCGGACACGGCCCGCCGTAACCGGTGCGGCCCCAGTCGTTTCTGCCTTGCTTCGTCCCCGGCGGCAGCGCGCTCGCGGCGACTGCTTGCGGGAGGCCCATGCAGCTCTGCGGCATGTCGTAGAGGACCCAATGCACCCACGTGGTCTTCGGCGCCCGCGGGTCCGGCGCGTCCGGATCGTCGACGATGAGCGCGAGCGTCACGGCGTGCTGGGGCACGCCCGCGAAGCTCAAGGCGGGCGAGACGTCCTCACCCTCGCACGTATGAACGGCAGGAATCTCTCCGTTGTTGCGGAATGCGGCGGAGCTGATCTCGAGGGTCATCGGTTCGGAGTCTAAGCACTCCGCGTTGCGCCGGCTCCTGGTAGTTCTACTTACGCGCTGCCCGTGGGGCCGCTAGACTGGCTCGCGCCATCGAATCCCTCGGACACGCACGGCCATGCCCGTAACTAACAGCGACGTCGCTCGCCTCTTCGCGCGCTACGCGACGCTGCTCGAGATCGAAGGCGCGAATCCCTTCCGCGTGCGCGCATACCGCAACGCCGCCCGGGTCATTCAAGGCCTGCCGAGAAGCGTCGCGGATATGCTCGGAGATGGCGAGGACCTGACGCAGCTCGAGGGCATATGCGAGGACCTGGCGGACAAGATCCGGGAGATCGTGCATACGGGCCGCCTCGGCAAGCTTGATGAGATCGAGAAACGGATGCCAGCCGCGCTCGTCGAGCTCACGACGCTGCCGGGACTCGGTCCGAAGCGCGTCAAGATTCTGTACGACAAGCTGAAGATCCGCACGCTCGAAGATCTCGAGCGAGCGGCGCGCGCGGGGCGGATCCGCGAGATCCACGGCTTCGGCCCCAAGACCGAAGAGAAGGTCTTGCATGCGATCGCGCGGCGGCGAGGGCGCGAACCCCGACTCGGGTGGGTCGAAGCCGAACAAGTCGCGGAGCCGCTGGTGCGCGCACTGCGGGCCGTGCCCGGCGTGAAGGCAGTCGTCGTCGCCGGAAGCTTCAGGCGCTGCCAGGAAACCGTGGGCGATCTCGACATCCTTGCGACCTGTGCCGACTCCGCGCGCGCGATGCAGCGTTTCGTCGATTACGAGGGCGTCGCAGACGTCATCGCGAGCGGCACCACGCGCGCGACGATACGCTTGCGTGACGGCTTGCAGGTCGATTTGCGCGTCGTGCCCGAGGCGAGCTCCGGGGCGGCGCTACAGTACTTCACGGGCTCGAAGGCGCATAACATCGCGCTGCGCGCGCGGGCTGCGAAGCAAGGCCTCAAGCTCAGCGAGTACGGGTTATTCAAGGGGCAAGCACGTGTCGCGGGCCGCACGGAGCAGGAAATCTACCAGCGGCTGAAGCTGCCCTACATCGAGCCCGAACTGCGCGAAGACCACGGGGAGATCACGGCGGCCGAGAAGCGTGAGCTGCCGAAACTCGTCACGCTTGGCGATCTGCATGGCGATCTTCATTGCCACACGAACGCCACGGACGGTCGAGATACGATCGAGACAATGGCTCGCGGTGCGGAGGAGCTCGGTTACGAGTATCTCGCGATCAGCGATCATACGCGGCGCTTGCGGATCGCCAACGGTCTCGATCCCAAGCGATTGGCACGCCAGCTCGCGAGGATCGATCGGCTGAACGAGAAGCTCGGCGAGCTCCGGGTGCTCAAGTCGGCGGAGGTGGATATCCTCGAGGACGGGTCGCTCGATCTGCCCGATGACATTCTGCGCGATTTGGATGTCGTCGTGTGCGCCGTACACTACAAGCTCGAGTTGTCGCGGGAACGGCAAACGGAGCGGATCATCCGCGCGATGGACAACCGGCACTTCAACATCCTGGCCCATCCCTCTGGGCGGCTGCTCGGCGAGCGCGAGGCCTATGCCGTCGATATCGAGCGTCTGATGGCGGCAGCGTTGGCCCGCGGCTGCTTCCTCGAAGTCAACGCGCAGCCGCAACGCCTGGATTTGACCGACTCGGACTGCCGCATGGCCAAGAACATGGGCCTCAAGGTTGCGATTTCGACGGACTCCCATTCGAAGGCGCAGCTCGCCAACATGCGACTCGGCGTGGCTCAGGCCCGCCGCGGCTGGCTCGAAGCCGCGGACGTGCTCAACGCGCGGGCCTTGCCAGAGCTCACGAAGCTCCTGAAGCGCGGTTGAACTGCCGTGTCTGCACCGGTAGCACGTATCGAAACGTCCTGGTCATGAAGGTCGACGATGTCGTGGCGTTCCTCGAGGCCTTACAGAGCGCTCTCGAGAAAGACGCTTCGCTCGCGAACGCCGTGTCGCGCATTGTCCCCATTACGCACGGTTTCACATTCAGTCAAACGTATGAATTGCTTAGACTCGACTAGACTCGATTATCGGGCCGAGGATCGCCAGAACCTACGTATCTTCCGTCATGGACCCAGCGTCCGGCATCAGCCTATTGTGGGGCATTTCTGCTGGCAAACACGGCCGGGTAAACGCGATGCAGTTTCACATGCTCTCGTTCGAAGGACCCGATCCATACTCGCGGGCCGGCGGACTCGCGACGCGAGCGGAGGGGTTGGTCGGAACGCTCGCCGGCCTCGGCTTCGAGACACATCTATGGTTCATCGGCGATCCCGCGCTTCCGGGTCACGAAATCCGCGGACAGCTCCGCCTGCATCGCTGGGCACAATGGGTAAGCCGCCATCATCCTGGCGGCGTCTACGACGGTGAATGGGGCAAGCGCGAGGAATACGCGCGCACCCTGCCGCCGTTTCTCGTCAACGAGGTACTGCTGCCGGCCGTGAAGCAGGGGGAGCATGCCGTCGTGATGGCCGAGGAATGGCATACCGTGCACACCGTCATGCACTTGAATTGGCTGCTGGAACGCGCGGGCATTCGAGACCGGGTTACGATTCTCTGGAACGCGAACAACACATTCGGGTTCGACCGGATTGGCTGGCGAGGTCTCAAGGGTGCGGCCGTCATCACGACGGTGAGCCGTTACATGAAACATCAGATGGCACTGCTCGGCGTCGAGGCGCTCGTCGTGCCGAACGGGCTGTCGGGCGAGGCGTTCGACCCGACACCGGCCGTTGCGTGCGCCGCGTTGCGCCGGCAGTTCCGCGACCGGACCATGATCGTAAAGATGGCGCGCTGGGATCCGGACAAACGCTGGCTTTCCGCCGTCGAGATCGTGGCCGCGATGAAGCGCGCGGGGTGGCGACCTTTACTGATTGCTCGTGGCGGCGCGGAACCCCACGGCGTCGAAGTGCTCGCGGCCATCTCGGCCCACGGTCTCAATCGCGCGGACCGCCGGTGGGAAAGTCCTGGGGTCGCCGGCATTCTCGAGGCGTTGCGGGGTATCGAGACGGAGGTCGACGTTGTCAATCTGCGTTCGCACGTCGATCCACATGCGCGCCGGCTGCTGTTCCGCGGATCCGATGCCGTGCTTGCCAACAGCAGTCATGAGCCGTTCGGGCTCGTCGGGCTCGAAGCCATGGCGGCCGGCGGACTCGCATGCACCGGATGCACGGGAGAGGATTATGCAGTGCCCGGCCAGAACGCGCTGGTTCTCGAGACCGGCGAGCCCGACGAATTTCTTGGCATGTTCGCACGTCTGCGCGCCGCCCCGGAGCAGGCGCGAGCCATGCGGCATGCAGGCCGCTTGACGGCGCGCCGCTTCTCGTGGAGCGACATCGTCGAACGCGTGTTGCTGCCGCGCCTTGCTCTGGCCAGCGGACGTTTCGGTTTTGCGCCGTAACGCGCTGATGGCCTGGATACGTGCACACTTAATCACGAACGCTAGGAGATCTGTCATGGCCAAGAACAGTTGCTCGTTTCCCGCGACGTGTTTAGTGCTGGCGACCGGATCCTTGATGGGAGAAGGGTCCGTGATGGCCCAGCAGACCAGCGATATTCTGGAGGAGATCATTGTCGTTGCGCCGCGCCTGGTGACTCGCGAAGAGGTCGGCCGAACGGCCAGTGGCAGCAAGGTGGAGCTAATTTCGCTTACGCGCCGTGTAAGTTACGCCGACCTCAACCTTGCGACGCACGCGGACGTCATGGAGCTCGAGGAGCGCATTGACGCGACCGCGAAATTGGCTTGCGACCAACTTGCAGAGATGTTTCCACTTTCTGACCCGAATACGCCGGACTGCGTCAGTGAGGCGGTTGCCGGCGCGAAGGCGCGGGTAGACGAGGCCGTTGCCGCAGCGAGCAAGCAACGATAACCGATCTGTTTCCTCGCTGCCGGCCGCACGGTGAGCACTGCCGTTCACTGTCCCGATTGGCGTCCGCATGAAGATCGTGATCATCAGCGCGGATCGATTCGAAGACACGGAGCTGCTCGTTCCTTTCTACCGATTTCAGGAGGAGGGAATGACCGTAGACGTCGCGTCGTTTCGGCGCGGGCCGATCAGGGGCAAGCACGGTTACGAGGCGTGGGCCAATCTCGCGGTCGGCGAGGTACAGACCGACGACTACGACGCTCTGCTGCTCCCAGGTGGTCAGTCGCCCGAAGCGCTCCGCGAATCCGCACGCGTGCTCGAGATCGTGCGGGACTTCTTCTCGAGCGGCAAGCCGGTGTTCGCCATCTGTCACGGGCCGCAGATCCTGATCAGCGCCGGCGTCCTCCGCGGCCGTTCGGCTACGTGCTACAAGACGGTTGCCGAGGAGCTCGAGCAGGCCGGCGTACAGTACCGTGATGCCGAGGTAGTCGTCGATGACAACCTCGTCACGTCGCGCCAGCCGAGCGATCTGCCGGCATTTCTGCGCGAGGCTATGAAGAAGCTGCGGGAGCGGCAGAGAAAAGTGTCGGAGGATTAGCTCGACCTACATCGCCGCGCGCACCCGTTCAAGCAAGCGGCCGACTTCGGCGATCACCCGATGGTGATGTTGCTTGATTCGCGCGTGCGCGACGGCCAGGCGTTCGTGTTGCACCGTCAGTCGACGGTGGACGGCGGCCCACCGCTTGTCTGTTTTTTTCCGCTGTCCTTCCCTGGATTCTTGACACAGGGACAGTTCGTGGGCATGAATCCGCTGCTCTTCCTCCCACACGACCCCAGCATGCGCGTCCAGCGCGTCGAGCGCGTCCCGCAGCATGTCTCTCATGTCATCGAGCGCCGCCGATGCCGTCCGCATCTCCTTTCGCCATTCATCGTTGTCGAACCGCCAGATGGCCAATTCGCCCTGCCAGCGGCGGTGGTGACCGTGCATCTTCTGCTGGATGGTCTTGTTCATCTCGAACCGCGTTCTTTGACTTTCGCTTGCCTCCAGGCGCCACCATACACGTAGAGGCTCTAGTCTTGCCTACGTATTAGTTCGTATCGTTCATAGCAGCTCTATGGGCTACCTTCGAGAAAGTCAAACCTGATGCGGGAGATGCAAGATGGCAAAATGTGAATCCTGCGGCAACGATTACGATAAGGCCTTTATCGTCACCATGAATGGAGAGGCGCATACGTTCGATTCGTTCGAGTGTGCGATCAATCGCCTGGCGCCTACCTGCAAGCGTTGCGGTAGCCGTGTCATCGGGCACGGAGTGGAGGCCAGCGGCAAGATCTATTGCGGTGCTCATTGCGCGCATACCGAGGGTGTCCGCCAGGCCGTCGACCGAATCTGAGGCGTTGGCTATCGCTCCATCCTTAACTCGCTTTTAGCGTCGTTGCCGTGCCCGGTTGGCAAGCTCCGCTGTGTCGCTTTCCACCTTCATGGGAATCTTCGCAGGCTGCAATCCCGAGCGCTGCATCAACAGCCGCTCACAGAATTCCCATAAGTGTTCATCCCAAAGATGTCTCGGCATCTCGCGGAGCTCTTCGGAGAGTCTTTCGAGGTTGCTAACAAGTTTCATCGGTTGTTCCTCGGCC
>DATCIQ010000194.1:0-11156 GCA_036507635.1 Gammaproteobacteria bacterium | reverse complement strand
GAGTTTCGCAATGTGAGCTTTGCCTATTCGGCCGGCGCGCCGGTTCTCAAAGGCATCGAGCTCGAGGTCAGGGCCGGGGAAACGATCGCGTTCGTCGGGGCAACAGGCTCGGGGAAGAGCACCATCGTGAAGCTGCTGCTGCGCTTCTACGTGCCGGACGCCGGCGAAATCTTGCTCGACGGGCAGCCGATCGAAACGCTGAGTCTCGAAAGCCTGCGGCGGCGCATCGGTTTCGTGAGCCAAGACGTGTTTCTATTCCAGGGCTCGATTTGCGAGAACATTGCCTATGGCAGCGAGCACGCCACGCTCGAACAAATCCGCGCCGCGGCGGACGCCGCCGAAGCCACGGAGTTCATCGACCGCCTGCCCGAAGGCTTCGATGCCATCGTCGGTGAGCGGGGCCAGAAGCTCTCCGGCGGGCAACGACAGCGCTTGTCGATCGCGCGCGCTCTGCTCAAGGACCCTCCGGTGCTGATTCTCGATGAAGCGACGTCGGCGGTCGATAACGAGACGGAGGCCGCGATACAGCGTTCGTTGCAGCGTATCTCGCACTCGCGCACGACACTCGTCATCGCGCATCGGCTGTCGACGATCGTGAACGCGGACCGCATCTACGTCGTCGATGGAGGGCGAATAGTGGAGCAGGGCACGCATGCGGAGCTCATAAGAACCCGCGGCCTCTATGCGGCCTTATGGGCAGTCCAAACGGGGCAATCCTCGCTCGAGCCCGAGCCGCGCGCGGCTGTCACGAGCCACTAAATCCTGCTGACGATCGCGTTGAGCGTCGCGCTCGGCCGCATTGCTTGCGCCACCAGCTCACGCGTTGGATGGTAATAGCCGCCGATATCGACGGGATTGCCTTGAACACGCTTGAGCTCCGCAACGATCTTGGTCTCGTTCATCTCGAGCTCTCGCGCCACGCCGCTGAACCGGGTCCGCAGATCCTGGTCCTCGGTTTGGCTGCCAAGCGCCTGCGCCCAGTAGAGCGCGAGATAAAAATGGCTGCCGCGGTTGTCGAGCTCGCCCACTTTGCGTGCGGGGGACTTGTTGTTCTCGAGAACCTTGCCCGTGGCTCGATCGAGCGCGCGTGCCACCGCAAGCGCTTTCGCGTTGCCGGTCCGCTCGCCGAGATCCTCGATCGACACGGCGAGCGCCAAAAACTCTCCGAGCGAGTCCCAGCGCAGGTAGTTCTCCTCGAGAAACTGCTGCACGTGCTTGGGCGCCGAGCCGCCGGCGCCGGTCTCGTAGAGACCGCCGCCCGCAAGCAACGGCACAATCGACAGCATCTTCGCGCTGGTCCCGAGCTCGAGTATCGGAAACAGATCCGTGAGGTAGTCGCGCAGCACGTTACCAGTCACCGAAACTGTGTCGAGCCCGTCGCGGACCCGCTTTAGCGTCGCGCGCATCGCCTCGATCGGCGACATGATCCGCATGTCGAGGCCGGAGGTATCGTGATCGCGGAGGTAACGCTTCGTCTTGTCGATGAGGTTGCGGTCGTACGCACGGTTGTCGTCGAGCCAGAAGATCGTGGCGGATCCGGTGGCGCGGGCGCGATTCACGGCGAGCTTGACCCAGTCGCGGATCGGGAGGTCCTTGGTCTGACACATGCGCCAGATGTCGCCTTCGTCGACGTCATGCTCGAGCAGTGTGCCGCCGCGTGAATCGAGAACACGCACGATTCCCCGGGCCCCGATCTCGAACGTCTTGTCGTGCGAGCCGTATTCCTCGGCTTGTTGCGCCATGAGCCCGATGTTGCAGACGCTGCCCATGGTCTTGACGTCGAAGGCGCCGTTGCGCTTGCAGTCGTCGATGACTTCCGCATAGATGCCGGCATAGCAGCGATCCGGAATCATCGCCTTCATGTCGTGCAGCCTGCCGTCGGGGCCCCACATTTGCCCCGACGCACGCACGGCCGCGGGCATGGAGGCGTCGATGATCACGTTGCTCGGTACGTGCAGGTTCGTGATGCCTTTGTCGGAATCGACCATCGCGAGCGCCGGCTGCGAGGCGTAGACCGCCTGAATGTCCGCTTCGATTTGGGCTCGCTGCGCCGCCGGCAGGTTCTCGATCTTTGCGTAGACGTCGCCGATGCCGTTGTTGGGCTCGACGGCGAGCCGCCTGAACAGGTCGGCATGCTTGGCGAACAGATCCTGGTAATAGACCGTCACCGCATGTCCGAACATGATCGGGTCGGACACCTTCATCATCGTCGCTTTGAGGTGCAGCGACAGCAGGACCCCGCGCGCCTTCGCGTCGGCAGTCTCGCGCTCGTAATACTCGCGCAACGCACGGCAGCGCATCACGGATGCAGCAATGACTTCGCCTTCGAGGACTTGGGTCGACTCTTTGAGGACGGTCTTCTTGCCGCCGCCATGCTCGAGCTCGATTCGCAATGTGTCCGCCCGCTCGATGACCGCCGCTCGCTCGCTCGAGTAGAAATCGCCGTCATCCATGTGCGCAACGTGCGATTTTGATTTCGCGCTCCACGCCCCCATCGAATGCGGATGGTTCCTCGCATACTGCTTGACGGCAGCCGCGACGCGGCGATCCGAGTTGCCTTCTCTCAACACGGGATTCACGGCGCTGCCGAGGACCTTGGCATATCGAAGCGGCTCCTCGGGGTAACGCGGCAGCTTGTAGCCCTGAGACTCGAGCTCCTCGATCGCCGCAGTAAGCTGCGGAATTGAAGCGCTGATATTCGGCAGCTTGATGATGTTCGCTTCGGGCGTCTGGGCGAGCTCCCCGAGCTCGCTCAAGTCATCGGCATGCCGTTGCTCGGCCGTAAGATAGTCGGGGAAGCTCGCAATGATGCGGCCGGCCAGCGAGATGTCCCGCGTTTCGACCGTAACCGCGGCAGCCTTCGTGAACGCCTCGACGATCGGCAACAGCGAATACGTGGCCAAAGCCGGCGCCTCATCCGTCAGCGTATAGATGATCTTCGTGGAGCTCATGATGTTCCGTGACTTGCAGGGAGGCGGCGATTATATCGCCGCGACGAAGCCGCGATGGTCACACGTGGGGGTTAAGATAGAGATTCGTGTTGTGGGGGCATGCGAACGTGTCGCACAAGAGCATTTGCGTCTATTGCGCCTCGAGCCGACGGTGTGATCCCGTCTATCACGACGTCGCCCGGCGGCTCGGCCGGATACTCGCCGAGCACGGCTACTCGATCATTTACGGCGGCGGCGCGATCGGCTCGATGGGCGCCCTCGCAGACGGCGCCGTGGCGTGCGGCGGGAAAGTCGTCGGCGTTCTGCCGAAGTTCATGATGGATCTCGAGTGGGGACATCAGAAGCTCACGGAGTTGCGCGTCGTCGAAGATCTACGCAGCCGCAAGCACATGATGCTATCCGACAGCCACGGCCTCGTGACCTTGCCCGGGGGGTCGGGAACGCTCGAGGAGCTGTTCGAGGCAATCACACTGAAACGCCTCGGTCTCTATACGCACCCGATCGTGCTCGTGAATACGCGCGACTATTTCGCACCGCTGATCGATCTGTTGGAGCATGCGATTACGGAGCGATTCATGGACGAGCGCCACCGGCTCATGTGGCAGGTCGTCGCGACCCCCGAAGAGGTGCCTGCGGTGCTCGAGGCTGCGCCCGCCTGGTCGGTCGACGCGCGGGAGTTTGCGACGGTGCGCTAGGGCTCAAGAATCGCGAGCGAAGCTCGCTCCCACAATGGGCCGCCTATTCGGAGCGCACGCGCTTGACGATCAGCCAGTCGCCGTCGCGCTTTTCGAGCTCGTCCTCGTACCGCCCGATCGCCGAGATATGAATGTCGACGTTCGTCTTCATGACGACCATCCACGTGGAAACGTGACGCGCCGAGTCTTCGTCGATGATTTCGATGAACGAGTCCGTATTGCGGTTGTAGCGACGCAAGCTCGCGGGGTCGTAGCTCAGCGTCGCGGGATCCGTGTTGCGCGAGCGTTCGAGGCGATCGCTGATGATCGTGCGAATGTCGGCGCGCCCGGCGTAACGCATCTTTTGATAGCCGAAGACGGGGCCTTCGCCCGTCAACTCGTAAACGGCATCATCGGCGAACGCGCTCGCGAAGAGATCGGCGTCGCTCTGCTCGAAACCGACGTTTGCGCGCTTCAGCACGTCTTCGATGGCTTGCCGATCCGTGAGGCTCGGCTCGGCCGACGCGGCTCCCGCCACCGCGATCGACAGCAACAACCCGACGCACACGGCTCTTTTCGACTCGGGGGTAATCACGATCGGCTCCTCATTTGTTCTTGTCGGAAAATTGGGCACAATGCCGGCCCATGCGATGGTGGTTAAGCATACTTCTTTGCGCCGTGCTTGCCAGCGGCCGGGCCGACGAGCTACCGCCAGGCGTCGCGCTCGTGCTGACCGGGCACGGCATCTCACCCGACGACGTGAGCATCCTCGTCCAGGAGGGCGATGCCGAGGAGCCCATCCTGAGTCACTTGGCCGATGTGCCGCGCAATCCGGCGTCGGTCATGAAGCTCGTAACGACCTGGGTGGCGCTCGAGGTGCTCGGCCCGGCCTACGAGTGGCCCACCGAAGTGTATTTCGGCGGGGAATTCGACGGTCGCGTGCTGCACGGCGACCTCGGGATCAAGGGTTACGGCGACCCCTTCCTCGTCGTCGAGGAATTCTGGAAGATGTTGCGGGTCTTGCGCGGGCTCGGACTTCAGGATATCGAGGGGGACTTGCTGCTCGACGACAGTCATTTCAGCGTCGTCGAGGATGCGCCCGGCAGCTTCGACGGCGAGCCGTATCGCACTTACAACGTCGTGCCGAGCGCGCTCATGGCGAACTTCAAGGCCGTCCGGTTCCAGTTTTTCGCCGATCCGGTCAACGGGCGCGTCAACATCGCGACCGACCCGCTGCTCAGCAATCTCGACATCAAGAACCGCATCAACCTCGTCGAAGGGCCCTGCCGCGGCTTTCAGGCAGGCATCAGCTTCAACATTGCGGATCCGGAGACGCTCGCCGAAGTCGTCTTCGAAGGGGATTACTCGCGGCATTGCAACGGATACACGATGAGCCGCACTGTGCTCGAGCACGACACCTATGTATTCGGGCTATTCGATGCGCTTTGGGGCGAGCTCGGCGGGACGCTGCGCGGCAATTTGCGCAAAGGCGTGATCGGCGACGACCAAGCTCTCGTGCTGACATGGCGCTCGCCGCCGCTCGCCGACGTGATCCGCAGCATCAACAAGAACAGCAACAACGTCATGACGCGTCAGCTCGTCTACACCATCGCCGCGGAATTGGCGGGGACGCCCGCGACGCGCGTCGCGGGAGTCGAGGTCATTCGCGAGTTCCTGGAGAAGCGCGGGCTCGACCCTGCGCCGCTCAAGCTCATAAACGGCGCCGGCTTGGCGCGCGACGAGCGTGTCTCGGCACGGCTGCTCGCCGGCGTGCTGCGGGAGGCCGAACGCAGCCCGTATGCCGCCGAGTACGTGTCGTCGCTGTCGCTCGGAGGCCTCGACGGCACGACGCGAGGGCGTTTCAATGGCGACGGCAACGGCCGCATGCACGTGAAGACCGGGCGCCTCGATCACGTGTCCGCGCTCGCAGGCTATGTGCATGCGCACAATGGCAAGACGTACGCAGTCGTCGTTTTCGGTAACTTCGAGAACGCGCACCGCGGGCTCGGGCAAGAGCTCGAGGAAGCGGTGACTCGCTGGGTCTACGCGTTGTAGGAGCGAGCTTCGCTCGCGATTCGTCTTAAGATCGCGAGCGAAGCTCGCTCCTACAATCCGGTCACACCGATGACGCGGGGAGCTGCGCTTCGGGCACCCACCAGCCGTGAATCTGGCCGACGGCCCGCATCGGGAGCTTGACCGTCGCGACGGGGCCGTCGGCGAGATGCTCGGCGTCGAGAATCACGAGATCCGCACGGCCGTTCTGGTCGTTGCGTGTCGCGACGCCCATGAGATAGCCGACCGCCTCGCCGGCGCCGGCGTTCTTCGGGGCGAAGCAGCACTCCGCAAGCGATGTCGTCGTGCCGGCATTGAACAAGGTCGCCTGACGCGTTTGGTGATCGAAGCGCGCGTAGCAGGCCCCGGCCTGGCGCGGGTCGCTCGCGGCCGGATCCGGGCAGGGCAGGAACCCGTAACGGTACGGCATCGTATTGTAGCGGTCGTCCTGGCGCGGCAAGGCCCCCACGTGCGGGTACATTTGCTCCATCTCGTAACCCGAGGCTCGGCGTCGCGACATGTCGACCGACAACCGCGTGATATGGCTCGATCCCGCGATCGGATCCCAACGCGACCCGTCGCGCATGGGCATGAACGGGAACGGGTTCGACATCGACATCTCGACGTCGACGTAAACGCGATTGCCGTCGTCGAAGGCGCCCATGACGTGTGTGGCGCTGCGCGTCGGGCCTTCGAACCACTGCAAATCCTTGCCGTCGCCGCCGCGGCGCACGACGCCGAAGAACGTCGGCTTCGAGCCGTCCCATGACCAGTGGATGCCGCCGTTACGCATCTGCTGCTCATCGAACGCGAGCGGAATCACGTAGAACACGATGTGATTCTGCGTCACGGCGAAGTCGTGCAGCATGCCGACATAAGGCACTTGTATCTTCGCGTTCCAGACGATTTTTCCTTGCGGCGTGATCTCGAATATCGAGACGACGTCGCTGCCGTGGCCTTCGGCCTCGTAACCGAAAGCGACCATGTTGCCGGTTTCCGAATCGAGCTTCGGGTGCGCCGTGAACGTGCGGCTCGGCAACTGATCGTCGAACGTGTAGTTCGGCACGATGGTCTCGAGCGTCAGCAGATCGAGCGCCGCGGGCGGGCTGTCCTCCTTGAGTGCGAGCAGCAGGTTCTTGTGATTGATGATGTGCGTGTTCGCCGTGCTGCGGGTCAAGCCTCGGACGCTCGGATCGTCCGCCGAAGGGTTGCGATACATCGGAAAGAGAATCCGCCGGGCCTTGTCTTGAGCGAGGTACCGCTCGTTGCGCACGTATCGGCTCCGGTAATCGGCGCGCCCGTTCTTGATCCGAAACATGCTGACGTGGCCTTCGCCGTCGAACGGAATATTGCCGGGAGCCAGCGGATACTGGGCGTCCGGGCCGACGCGGTAAAAGGCGCCGTTCAGATCCGCGGGGATCGTGCCTTCGACTTCGCAATCGCGGACATCCGCCTCGAGGCGATACAACGAGGTCGGCCTCTGCATCGACGGACGCAGCTCCGCGTTCGTGATGCCCGGCAACCCGGCCGGCGGCTGCGCTTGCGCGCCCTCTTGCATCAAGGCCGCCGCAATCCCCACGCCGGCCGCCGCACCGAGCGCCCCGCCCATGAAGGAGCGGCGGTCGAGGTTGTTCGTGTCGTCAGTCATCTGAGTTCTCCCGCTGAAACTTCGCCGAAGTATAACCGCCCGCCCCGAGCCCGGGGCACTCAAGGGGGCACCCGCATTTCGTTAGGTTTTTCGCGAGCCTGATCCATTCTACGCGCAGACGGCGCTCGGCCGGTGCGAGCGATCGGCAGGCACCCAGCCGCGCCACCGCAGGCTGCCCTGGTTTTGAACATTCCGGTCTCGCTCGGGCACATACCTTGACCGCAGGGTGGAAGAAAGTCATGGCCGAATCCAGGTTCCCGCGCAACCGCGTGGTATTCATCATGCCGCGGTTCAGGCACGACGACGTCCGCGTGAGCCATAAGGAAGCGTGGGGCCTGGCCCAGCTCGGTTTCGACGTGACGTTGGTGTGCCAGGCCGCTCCCGTGACCTCTTATCTCGGAATGCACGTCATTGCGGCGCGGGCGGTCGCACAGAATGCGATTTTCCGGTCAATCGCTAATTTGCCTCGCCTCGTTGCACAGGCACTCAAGCTTGACGCCGACATCTACGTTCTCGAAAACCCGGATACGCTATTTCTCGGCTTCGTGCTCGTGGCGTTGCGCAAGCGCGTCGTATACAGCACACACGAAGATTTCGCGGCGAAGATGGAGCTCCGTGATGAGATTCCTCGCTGGTTGCGCGGATTCGCAAGCCGCACAGTTCGCATGCTCGAGCTCACGCTCGCGCACCTATGTGACGGCACGGTCGTCACCCAAATCGGTCTCGTCGAGAAATACGGGCGCAAAGCGATTCTCGTCGAAAACGCGCCCTTGACGCGCGGCCCCGTCGTCGAGCAGGCACGCGAGTATTACGCCGAGCTGACGGCGAAGCACCATCCGCTGCTCGCCTATTCGGGCGGGCTCACGCTCGATCGCGGGCTCCTCCGGATGCTCGATCTGCTGCTCGAGCTCCGGCATTCGCGCGATTGGCGGCTAAAGCTCGTGGGGTGGTTCCATCCCGCGGATCTCGAGACGTTAGTCAGGCGTCACCCCGCGTGGCCATACGTCGATTACATCGGACGCGTGCCGCATGCGTTGTCGCTCGCACACATTCGCTCGGGCACGCTCGGCCTGGTGTTGCTCGACGACATTGCCGACTATCGGTACACGAGCCCGAATAAGCTCTACGAATACATGGCTCTCGAAACGCCTTTCGTCGCGTCGGATTTCGTCAATTGGCGCCGATCCGTCGACGGCACGCCGGCCGGTTTGTTCGTCGACCCGCTCGACGTCGACGGCATAGCACAGCAAATCGCCGAGCTTGTCGAAGACGACGAGCGCCTGCGCGCGATGGCGGTTGCGGGCAGGCAATTCATCACGGACCGGTTCAACTGGGGTAACGTTGCCCGGCCGATGGAAACGCTGATCATCGAACTTGCGCAAAGCACCCGGTCGCCGGTGTTTTATGCAGACGAATCGGCGCGTAGAAGCTGAGCAGGGGGATCATTACCTCCACGCTGCCGTCATCAGCACGGTGGCGTATCGCGACGTGTTCGGATTCCCCGTCACACCGCGTGAGGTCCACCGGTATCTGCACGGGATTCGTTGTGAGTACGAGGAGGTCTCAGAGTCGCTCGATGCGATGCTGTCGGCGGGTCGGCTGATCGGTGACGGGCGCCACGTGGCTCTCCCGGGCCGCGACCACCTGTTTGACCAACGCCGTGAGCGCGATGCCATTGCGGCGAAGCTGTGGCCGATGGCGCTCGCCTACGGCCGCCTGATCGCGACTGTCCCGACCGTGACCATGATCGGTGTGACGGGGTCATTGACCTGTCGCAACACCGTGGCTGGTTGCGATATCGATTTCATGGTCGTCACGGAGCGCGGCACTTTGTGGCGGACACGGGCGCTTCTCGCTGTCGCCGCCTTGATCGACGGATACATTTCGCATCGGCTCTGCGTCAACTACTTCGTGTCGGAGCGCGCGCTCGAGCTCGAGGACAAAAACCTTTACGTCGCCCAAGAGCTTGCGCAGATGACGCCGATTTATGGCCTCGATATCTATGCACGTCTTCGCGCGGCGAACGCATGGGCCGACGCCTATCTGCCAAACGCTGCGGGGGCTCCGGAAACCGGGCACTCGACGCGGCCAATCGCTTTCCTTCGGGCCGTCGGCCGGCCGATCATGCGCTCCGCGCTGAGTCAGCGCCTCGAAAACTGGGAATCGGAGCGCAAGCTCTACAAGTATCAGAAGACCAATTTTCTGCGGGGGCGCTACACGAGGTTCACGCATGAATCGACGGGGCACCAGATCGCTGTTCGCGATCGAGCGTTGGCGCTGCACGATTCTCGTTTGCGAAGCTTTGTAGCCGGAACGTTGCGCGTGCTTTTCGGACAGGCCTACCACCTGCACCTCGACAAGAAACTATGGAACGCGCGCCAACCGTACCCGCCACTCGGCAGTCTCATCGCGGCTGCGGTGGCAAGGCGTGCGGGGTACGAAGTCGATATCTTTGACTCGATGCTCTCGACGACGGACGAGGACTGGTCGGCGGCGCTCGATCGTTTCGCCCCCGATGTCGTCGTCTTGTTCGAGGATAATTTCAATTACCTCACAAAGATGTGTCTCGGCAACATGCGCGACGCAGCGCTCACAATGGTGCGCATGGCGAGAAAGACCGGCGCGACCGTGCTCGTCTGTAGCTCCGACGCGTCCGATCATCCCGGAATCTATCTCGATGCAGGCGCGCACTACGTGCTGATCGGCGAAGGCGAGGCGACGCTCGTCGAGCTGCTCGAGCACTTACGAAACGATTCTCATGAATCGCCCCACGGAATCGCAGGTGTCGCCTACAGCGAACGAGGCAGGGTCGTCAGGACCTCGCCGAGACTCGTGCTGCGCAAGTTGGACGATTTACCGCTGCCCGCTTGGGATCTCATCGATTTCCACCGGTATAGAACCGTCTGGGAAGCCAATCACGGCTATTGGTCGCTCAATGTCGCAACGACGCGCGGGTGCCCCTATCACTGCAACTGGTGTGCGAAGCCGATCTGGGGACAGCGCTACAACGCTCGGAGCCCAGAGCACGTCGTTGAGGAGATGGCGTACCTCAAGGCCCTGGCGCAGCCCGATCACGTCTGGTTCATGGACGACATCTTCGGGCTGAAACCGGGCTGGGTCTCGCGCTTCGCCAACCTTTTGGAAGAGCGCGGGCTCAAGTTGCCGTTCAAGTGCCTGTCGCGGCCCGATCTGTTGCTGCGGGCCAGTGAGATCGAGGCGCTCGCGCGCGCGGGCTGCCATACCGTATGGATCGGCGCCGAGTCGGGGAGTCAGAAGATTCTCGATGCCATGGAAAAAGGCACGCGCATCGAGCAGATCGAAGAAACGACGCGACGCCTCCGAGAACACGGAGTGAGGGTCGGGTACTTCATTCAGCTCGGATATCCCGGCGAGACATTCGCCGATATTCGCGCGACGGTCCGATTGTTGCGCCGCAATCTGCCAGACGAGCTCGGTATTTCCGTGGCCTATCCCTTGCCGGGCACGCCTTTTTACGAGCGTGTCCGCGAGCAACTCGGGGCAAAGCAACACTGGCGGGATTCGGATGACCTCGCGATGCTCTTCAAAGGCCCCTACGCGACGCCCTTCTACCGCTGGCTGCATCGAACGCTGCACTGGGATCGGGGCTTGCACCGCGCGCTCGCGGACGTCCGCGCGGGCCGCCTCCGCGCGCTGCCGTGGCTGCGTCGTGTCCGCAAGGTTGCAGGCATTGCCTTGCGCGGCGCTGCAATGCCGTTCCTGTGGGCCGGCGTTCATGCGCTCGCCGAATTACCGCACCGCGGCGCGCCCCCGCTGCGCATCGAACGGGATAGAGACGCCGCCGCGGTTCCG
>DATCIQ010000193.1:0-4561 GCA_036507635.1 Gammaproteobacteria bacterium | reverse complement strand
CTCGCGTGTCACGGGCTCGACAAGAACGACAACGATTTCATCATCGGCTTGCTCGGCCGGAAGCTGCATCCGCTCTCGGCGATCGTCCAGGAGATGCGCAAGACCGAGCAAACGTCTCAGTACCTCGACAGCCTAGGGCCTTTCTTCGTCGGCAACGTGCTATGGCGAAGCGCGGCCTGACAAGTGCGGCGCGATCTCCAAGCGCCGCGACGGTGCGCGATGAGACGCCGCACGACTACGACGCGCTGCTCGTGGTCTCGTTCGGCGGACCCGAGGGACCCGACGACGTCATGCCGTTTCTCGACAACGTGTTTCGGGGCTTGCGCGTAAGCGAAGAAACCAAGCGCCGCGTCGCGGCGCGCTATGCGGCTTTCGGCGGTGTCAGCCCCATCAACGAGCATACGCGCGCGCTCATCGCGGCCTTACAGCAGGAGCTCGACAAGCACGGTCCCGCCTTGCCGATCTATTGGGGCAACCGCAATTGGCACCCATTGCTCCGCGATACGTTCGCGCAAATGACGAAAGACGGCGTGCGGCGAGCCATCGCTTACGTGACGAGCACGTTCAGCTCGTACAACGGCTGCCGCAAGTATCGCGAGGATCTCTACGAGGCGGCCGCGGCGGAACCCCCCGCGCCGGTCATCGATCGGCTGCGCGTAGGTTTCAATCATCCCGGATTCATCGCGGCCGCGTGCGATCGCGTCCAGGCCGCGCTCGATCAGGTTCCCGCCGAGCGGCGGTCCAACGCGCAGCTGCTTTTCTCGGCGCACAGCCTGCCGCAATCGATGGCGCGGCACTGTGCCTACGAGTCGCAGCTCGCCGAATCCTGCCAGCTCATCGGCGACGCGCTCGAGCATCAGCGTTGGCGGCTCGTCTATCAAAGCAACAATGCAAGCTATGGCAAAGAAACCTGGCTCGGACCCGACATTCGCGACGCCATCGCGCATGCGCAGGCCGATGGTGCAGAAGACGTCGTGGTGGCGCCGATCGGTTTCGTCTGCGATCACATGGAAGTCGTGCTCGATCTCGACGTCGAGGCGGCGGAGCACGCCCGCAAGATCGGCATCAACATGATTCGCGCCGCCACGGTCGGCGCGCATCCGGCGTATGTCGGTATGCTGCGCGAGCTCATCTGTGAGCGCATGACGGAAGGGGCTCCACGCCGTGCTCTGGGCTCGCTCGGCGCGAGCCACGACATCTGCCCCGCCGATTGCTGTCTCTCCGGGCGCCCGGGCGCGGCAAAACGGACGCTCGGCGGCGCCGACAGCAAACCGCCGGAGTAGCCGCGTGACGAGTCGCGGCAGACACGACGTCGTCGTCATCGGCGCGGGACTTGCGGGTCTCAACGCCGCGCTGCTGCTCGAGGAGCAAGGGCTCAACGTGCTCGTGCTCGAGGCGCAGCAGCGCGTCGGCGGCCGCATCCATTCGATGCGCCACCTCGGCAGCAACACGGAGGCCGGCGGCACATACATCGGCGCAGGCTACGAGCGCATCATGCGTACGGCGCAGAGATTCGGGATTCGGCTCATCGACGTGACGCCGCTGCTCGAGTTCTTTCGCGAGCAGGATCTCGTGCTCGACGGAGAGATCATTAGGCAAGCCGAATGGCCCGCGCATCCGGCCAACCCGTTTCCCGCGGACGACCGCCACTTGATGCCGTGGAACTACCACCGCGTCCTCACGATGCGCGAGAACCCGCTGGCCTCGCCCGCCGATTGGCTCGACGCGAAGCACGCCGGGTTCGATGTCTCGATGCACGCGTGGATGCGCGCGCAAGGACTGAGCGACTCGGTCGTCAGAATCGGCTACGAGCTGAACCCGAGCTTCGGCGCGGATGCGCACGACGTCTCGGCGCTGCTCCTGTTGTTTCGCGCCGCGTTCTCGAAAGCGCAACGCGGGCACGCGGCCGCCGACAGTCTCGGCTTCACGGCCGAGCACGGCGTCGATCGAATTCCCACGGCGATGGCGGCCGCGCTCAGAACGGAAGTCATGCTCGACCGTCGCGTCGTCGCCATTACACAAGCCCGAGATTCGGTGCGCGTTGCGTGCGCGGACGGCGGGAGCGTGAGCGCGAAGCGCGTCGTGTGCGCCGTGCCATACGGTGTATTGCGGCACATCGTGCTCGATCCGCCGCTCGTGGGCTCGCAGAGCGAGGCCGTCGCGCACCTTCCTGCTCAGCCGATCACGCAAGTGTATTTGGCGCCGCGCCGCCCCTTCTGGGAGGACGACGGTTACGCGCCGAGTGTCTTTACCGACGCGTTGCCCGGGATGGTCGCCGCCGTCCGTAGCGGCGCCGATCCCGGCACGATCACGCATCTGACGGCGTGGGTCATGGGCAAGCATGCGCGTGCGCTCGATGCGCTCGACGCGTCCGAGGCCGGCCGGCGTGTCATCACGGCCATCGAGGAGCTTCGCCCCGCGGCGCGCGGACAGCTCGAGCTCATGGGACTGCACTCGTGGGGCGCCGACGCGTGTGCCGCGGGGGCCTGGGCTTATTTTCGTCCGGGCCAGATCCGCCGCTTTGCGGCCGCCATGCCAGCCCCGCACGGGCGCGTGCATTTCTGCGGGGAGCACCTTGCGAGCGCGAGCCGCGGCATGGAAGCCGCCATGGAAACGGCGGAGCGCGCGGCTCGAGAGGTTCTCGCGCATATCTGACATCGTTCTTATGCGGTTTGGCTATACCGGAATAAGAACTTAACCGTTCACGCGGCCCGCCCCGGCGCTTAAATTGAGCGTCCCCAGAGCCCATCAAGGTACCGCGCCGAAGAGGACCGTCGGCCTGGGCGGGAAGCGTCAGCGTATGAGCGCAGTTGTCAATTTAATGGAGCCGCGGGTTACCGCGGACAACCTGATCAACTCGATCGCCGCCTACGACGAGGACGCGACGCGCGCGCACGCGCTCGAGCACTGCAACCGCACCTTCGAATCGCTGAACCCCGAGAAGCGCGTGGAATGGGCGTTCGAGAACCTGCCCGGCAATCACGTGATGACTTCGAGCTTCGGCGCCCAGGCCGTCGTATCGCTGCATCTCATTACTCGCGTGAGCGCGGACCTCCCCGTGATTCTGGTCGATACGGGCTACTTGTTCCCGGAGACTTATCGCTTCGTCGACGAGCTCGCGGCACGTTTGCGTCTCAACCTCAAGGTCTATCGCGCCGCCGAGTCTCCCGCCTGGCAAGAAGCCCGCCATGGGCAACGCTGGAAACAGGGCGTCGAAGGCTTGCGAGCCTACAACGAAGAAAACAAAGTCGAGCCCATGCGCCGCGCGCTGCGCGATCTCAAGGCCAACACCTGGTTTGCCGGTTTGCGCCGTAGGCAAAGCGAGTCGCGGGCGCGAATTCAATACTTGGAGTGGGCCGGCGGCCGTTGGAAGGTGCATCCGATCGCCGACTGGAACGACCGCGACGTCCATATGTACTTGAAGAAGCACGGTCTCCCCTATCACCCGCTGTGGGAGAAAGGCTATCTATCGATCGGCGATCACCACAGCACGCTGCCGATACACGAAGTCAGCACGCCCGAGCAAACCCGCTTTGCAGGCTTGAGCCGCGAGTGCGGAATTCACGAGATCAATCTCGCGGATTTGTAGCCTTCCCTTTTGGGACGACCTTCTCTTCTAATCTTGTAGGAGCGAGCTTCGCTCGCGATTCTTCATTCTTCGAGGATCGCGAGCGAAGCTCGCTCCTACAAGAGCAAAAGAAACCCCTACGCCGCGGCGGCGGCGTCCTGCTCGCAGCCGCCGCGCACAGGTAGCACGATTTCCTTGAGGAACTCGTCCACCTGATCCTGCGCGGAGAGCTCCGCGGCCTCGCGAATCGTGCGCGGCGAGTAATGCGGCGCGAGCAAATGGACGAAATCCACCATGTAGCTCCTGAGCACCATGTCGCGCGGGAAGCCGATCCATGTCGTGACTTCGGGGAACAAGCCCTTGGCATCGATCGCCACGAGGTCGTCGCGGTCTTGGCATTCGAACGCCATCGACGCGATCACGCCGACGCCCATGCCCATGCGGACGTAGGTTTTGATGATGTCGGCGTCGCGCGCCGTGAACACGACGCGGGGCTCCAAGCCCTGATCGTGAAACGCGCGCTTGAACGACGATTCCCCCGTCAAGCTGAACACGTAAGTGACGAGCGGATAGCCCGCGAGCGTCTTCAAGTCGAGCGGCGCCTTCTGGCGCGCCAACGGATGCTGCTTCGGCACGAGCGCGATGCGATGCCAGCGATACACCGGGAACAGCGTCAGGTGCGAAAACAGGTGGCGTGAGCCCGTGGCGATCGCAAAATCGACCTTGTTGGTGCTCACGAGCTCGGCGATCTGCTCCGACGTCCCCTGGTGCAGCTCGAGATCGACCTTCGGATAGCGCTGACGGAATTCGCGAATGACTTCCGGCAGCACGTAGCGCGCCTGCGTGTGCGTCGTCGCGATCGAGAGCGTGCCTTCCTGCTCCGCCGTCAAGTCGCTCGCGAGGCTCGTGATGTTCTCGACCTCACGCAGAATCTTGCGCGCCCGCGCGATCACGTCGCGCCCGGCCGGCGTGATTGCGGCCAAGCTCTTGCCC
>DATCIQ010000192.1:0-4052 GCA_036507635.1 Gammaproteobacteria bacterium | reverse complement strand
GGAACGAGGAGCTCGAGCTTCCGCAACATTGGTTCTTCGACGCCCACTTGATCGACCGCGGCTGGCGGGAACCCCGCTGCGTTACCGTGTGTGCAACCGGGGCGCTCAAGGCCGTCAAGGTGACCGATGAGGAGATGGCCGCGATCAAATCCCGGGAGGGGCTCAACGAGCTACAGCCGGAATTGGCGACCAAGCCGCGGGTTCATTACAAGAATCTCTATCGCTACACGCACGAGTTCGTCGGCGGCACCGTCATCAAGACCGTTGCCGGCGTGACCGACTGTGTCGCCAATGCGAGGATCAAGCTCGAAAGCTCGGGATCCGTCGTCGGCGAAGCCGTCACCGATGCATACGGTGAATTCAAGATCGACGGCCTTCCGCCCGACAGCGGGCGCTACGGCGTCGTCATCGAGGTCGACGGCCGCGTGAGCAAGCGGCTCGACGTCGAGCTCGGAAAGAGCGTCTACCTCGGCAGAATCGATCTAGGGGCTTGATGATCGCGAATCGCGCGAGTTACCGCGGTTACTTGGGCGTTTTTGCGTGTTGGGTTGCCTTGTCGCCGGGCGCCGCGTTCGCGGACCGGTTCCGCATGGGGGTGCCGACACCGCCGAGCCATATCTGGACGATCGAGGCCAATGCCTACGCAGCGAACTTCGCGGAGCGCACGGAGGGCATGCACAGCATCGCCGTGTTCCCCGCGGGCCAGCTCGGCAACGATGCGCAGATGCTGCAGCAATTGCAGACGGGCGCGCTCGACATGGCGTTCATGCCGATCGCCGAGATCACGAACCGCATACCCGAATTCGGCGCCCTCTACGCCCCCTACCTTGCGAAAGACGTCACTGCCGCGGCCGAGTTGCTCGCGAGCGACGAAGCCCGCGCCTTGCTCGATCAATTACCGGCAAGACTCGGCGTCGTCGGTATCGGTTACTCGATTGCCGGCATGCGTCAGATCGTTTCCCGCGACGCCGTGCAATCGATCGACGATTTGCGCGGGCGGAAGCTCCGTATCACGCCTCTCGATCCGATCAGGGACTTCTACGCCCTTCTCGGCGCCGCGCCGATCCCGTTACCGATCGGGTCCGTCTACGACGCGCTCGCCAACGGCCAGATCGATGCCATCGACATGGATCTCGAGAACACGTGGAAGCAGAAATACTACGATCTGAGCGAAACCGTCATTCTCTCGAATCACATGATGTTTCCGATGGTCGGCCTCGTTTCAGGCGTCAGGTGGAGGACACTCGATCCGGAGCTCCGCACGATCGTCACCGAGCTCATGACACAACATTTCGAGAGCATTGCCGCGAGCTATATCGAAGCGGAGATCCAATACGCGGCGGAGCTCCGCGATGCCGGCGTCGAGGTCCGTGACGTCGGACCGGAGTTCTTCGGTGCGGCGCTCGACGAGTGGGAAGAGACCTGGCGGGAAAAAGCGCCTGTGCTCGTGAGCCTGCGCCGTCTTGCGGCTACCGCCGCGGCAGGTTCTGTCGAGGCCGTTCAGTAGTCGCCGGCTTCTTGATCGCCTAATGCGCTTCGTTTCCCGAGTCTCGAATGCGGTCTTGGGCGTAGAGAAGCGGGGCATCACCCTGCTTGCAGCCGCGCTCGTGCTGCTCATTCTGCTCAACATCGTGACTCGGGCCGCCGGAGCGGCTATCTTCTGGGTCGACGAGCTCGCGATCTACACGATGATTTGGATGGCGATGATCGGGGCTTCCGTGATGCTCAGAATGCGTACCACCATTGCCGTCACGCTCGTCACGGATTTTCTTCCGCAGGGTATCCGGCGCGCCGCCGTGAGGCTCGTCGATGCGATTCTGCTGGGGTTTGCGATCACGCTGCTCGTTCTCTGCTGGCAGTGGTACGACCCGGTGGCACTGATTCAGTCGGGGTTCGATCTCAACGTATTTGCCGAGAATACGTTCAAGTTCATCTATACCGAGCCGACCAATACGGTCGGCATCCGCAAGTTCTGGATTTGGCTCGCCGTGCCGGTCATGGCAGTCGGCATGACGATCCATGCCGTTGCCAACCTGCTCGAAGGTCCTGTAACGGAATGACCATCGCGGTTTTCGTCTTGCTCTTGATCCTCGGTGTGCCCATCGCCTTCGTGCTGCTCGGCACGGCTCTCGCCTATATCGAGATCTCCGGCAATGACGTGCTCTTTGCGTCGGTTGCCCAGCAACTCTTCAGCGGCATCGAGCAATACGGGCTCATGGCCATTCCGCTTTTCATGCTCGCCGGGGAGATCATGAATCGCGGCGGGCTGATGCGAAGGCTCATCGGTCTCGCGAGCATCTTCGTCGCCGGGCTTCGCGGCGGCCTCGCCTACATCAACCTGCTCGCGAACATGATGATGGCGTCGATCATGGGATCGGCGACCGCGCAGATCGCGATCATGACGCAGGCGATGGTGCCCGAGATGGAACGCGCGGGCTACCGGCGCGACTTTGCAGCGGCCACCACGGCGGCGGGCGGACTCTTGGCGCCGATCATTCCACCCTCGATGCTGTTCGTGATATACGGCGTGCTCGGCCAGATCGCGATCGGCGACCTTTTCATCGCCGGCATCGTTCCGGGGCTCTTGCTGACGTCGGGCTTCATCGTCGTCGTCGCCGTGCTCGGTATCGTGCACGATTTTCCACAAGGTCAGTGGCTCACGAGACGAGAGATGTTGCGCGCCGCTGTGAGAGGGCTGCCCTCGACCGCCGTGCCCATCGTCATCGTCGGCGGGATTCTCTTAGGGATTTTCTCGCCCACTGAATCCGCCGCCGCCGCCGCTTTAGCTGCGTTCCTCATCGGCCGATTCGTTCACAAGGAGCTCGACCTCAGAGAGTTTCCGGACATGCTGCTCAGCACCGCTCTCAATTCGACGCTGGTGCTGTTCCTGATCGCAACGGCCAACGTCTTCGGTTGGGCGATCATATTCGCGGAGGTGCCGCAGAGACTGACCCTCTGGTTGACGGAGCTCTCGAGCGACCCGTTCGTCTTCATGCTGCTCGTCAATGCCGCTTTATTGGTGATAGGAGCGTTCATCGATTCGATCGCGGCGCTCATCATCGTCGTTCCGCTGCTCCTGCCGATCGCCCAGGGCTCTTACGGCATCGATCCCTTCCACTTCGGCGTGGTCGTCTGCATCAACCTCGTCCTCGGGATCCTCACGCCGCCGGTCGGCGCGGGGCTCTTCATATCGGCGACGCTCGCGAAAGTGAAGCCCGGCAGGATATTCGTCGCGCTCTGGCCGTTTCTCGTCGTCACGATCGCCGTGCTCGTGCTCCTGAGCTGGCAGCCCTGGCTCGTGACGATGGTGGTTCGGTAGGCGGACTGCCCGGCACGCTTCCTTATATAATTCGGGCCGGCCTTGGAGATCCTGAATGAAGCTCCGTTTGCTCGACGATTCCATCAGATTGCGGTTGTCGCAGAGCGAAGTCGTCGCTGCCGACGAGCAAGGCATCGTCGAGAGCCGGACACGCTTCCCCGACGGTTCCACGTTCACGTTTGCGTTGCAGGCCCTCAAGAAAGGCTCGGAGATGAGCGCCTCGTATGCGCGCGATCGCTTGGTCGTGAAGCTTCCGGCGTCGGAGATTTCCGCGTGGGCGAATGACGACGCCGCAGTTTCGTTGCGCGGCGAAGTGCGCTTGCCCGACGGCGGTCAGTTGAAGGTTCTCGTCGAGAAGGACTTCAAGTGCCTAACGCCGCGGGAAGACGAAGACCAGTCGGGTCTGTTCCAGAATCCGGAGAAGACCTGCTGAGATTCTGGGCGCGGGCTCCGAGCGTCAACGCTCCAAGTGCTGAAGCTTTCCTTTGACGTCTTTCCAGTCGTCCGCGTCCTCCGGGGCGGCTTTCGCCTCCGTGATGACCGGCCAGGATTTGGAGAGCTCGGCGTTGAGCTCGAGGAGTTGCTTCTGGCCTTCAGGGACGTCTTCCTCTGCGACGATGGCCTCTACGGGGCATTCAGGCTCGCAAAGCGTGCAATCGATGCATTCCTCGGGGTCGATGACCAGCATGTTCGGCCCTTCATGGAAGCAATCGACCGGGCAGACTTCCACGCA
>DATCIQ010000191.1:0-7864 GCA_036507635.1 Gammaproteobacteria bacterium | reverse complement strand
TTCGCGAGCTCGCTCAGCGGTGCCAACGATCCGCGGCACGCCGGTGGTACGATAGTGTCCGTGGGCCTGTAGCTCAGTTGGTTAGAGCAGGGGACTCATCTGAGAAAAGGTGCCTTCGCGGCGAAAGCCGCGGAGTGGACGGGATGAATTCAGGGAACCCGCACCCGGCAGCGGCGCGATCGCGCGACGATTCGGCCGCCGCGGCAGGCCGGCAACCCTGAGCCAAGCCGCCGGTACACCGGCGGACGGTGCAGAGACTACCTGAGAGCTCGAGTGCTCTTAATGACAGGCGCGAGCGTCCCGCACCCTACCAAGGCGACTTGCGGGTGAAGAGATAGTCCACTCCCCCGGAAACGGCGGGATACAGTGAATCCCTTGGTCGTAGGTTCGAGTCCTACCGGGCCCACCACGCGCTTCTGGTCCGTTCCGCGATCGCGAAAATCCCATCGCTTGCCGGGCACCACAAGAAAGGTATCCCTACCGCTAGCGCCGGCGATTACTGTTTCACCGGTCAGTAATGGACCAGAATCCCGTGCGCCGGTGGATCACTACGCCGTCGCAATTCCGCAACCTGGGTGGGGCTTAGGGGGCAACATGAAGGGCACAGCATTGCGTGCCGCGATCATCGCGGCTCTTGCAGGTTATGGGTTGGGCGCGTCGCACGTAGCGTGGGCGCAGGACGAGCGGGGCGCGAGCCAAGGCTTGGAAGAGATCATCGTCACGGCCGAGTTCCGCGAAGCGAACGTGCAGGACACGCCGATCGCGATCACCGCGGTCAACGCCGACATGCTCGAAGGGAGGAGCCAGACCAATCTCGCGCAGATTACGGCTCAGACGCCAAACGTTTCACTGAGGCCTGCGGGCTCTGCGTTCGGCAACGCCCTCGTCGCTTTCATTCGCGGCATCGGCCAGACGGACTTCAACCCGTCAGTGGAGCCGGGTGTCGGCATCTACGTCGACGATGTCTATTATTCGACGATCACCGGTAATGTGCTCGATCTCTTGGACCTTGACCGCGTCGAGGTTCTACGCGGCCCGCAGGGAACGCTGGCCGGACGCAACGCCATCGGCGGAGCCATCAAGCTCTTCACGCGCAAGCCGGACGGCAGCGACGACGCTGAGATCGGGGTGACGAAAGGCACGTTTAACCGCACGGAAATCAAGGGCGCGGCGGGCCTTACCCTCGTTCCTGACAAGCTCTACGCACGCATTGCAGGCGTGGCGCGGACGATCGATGGCTATGTGACCCGCCTCGACTACGCGTGTGTAAACGGCCTGCCGCCGCCGGGGACTCCGGGCGGCCTGCCGACCTATGCGCCGAGCTTCGGGTGCGTGCTTGGCGAAGAAGGCGGCCAATCTTACGCGTCCGGCCGCCTGGGCCTGCGCTGGGAGCCTTCCGACAACCTCGAGGTCAACCTCACGGCCAGTATCGTGAACGATGATTCGGAGTCGCAGCCCGGAGTTCTCGTGGCTGCGGCAGATCACTCGGGGTCGAACTGGCCGTGGCTCTCGCCGAACGGACCGTCATTCAACCCGGCCGACCCCTTTACCTGCCTTGGAATCGAACCATGGGCCGGCTGCGCCCTCAACAATCCGACGTTTAGTCCGACGTCTAGCACCCAGGTGCCCATCTATCACGACAACAACGGCAACGGCACGTTCGAGGCGGGAGTCGATGTTCCGTTCGATAGCCGCTTCGTCACCGGCGGCAGCTATATCAATTACGCGACCTATATCAACGACGGCTCGAGCACGCCGAGTCCGCTGTTCCAAGGCGGCACGCCCGGCGCGAACACAGACGTATACAAACCTTACGTCGTAGAGCCGGTCAATACGCTCGAATCGTGGGACACGTCGATCAATGTCGATTGGCAGATTTCGGACAATGTCTCATTGCTCTCGGTTTCGTCCTACCGCACGTACAAGAACTCGTTTGCGGAAGATACCGACGGCACGCCGCTCGCGGCCCAGCAATTGCTCCAAGTGTTGGATCACGAGCAGTGGAGCCAGGAGCTGCGGCTCAATGCAACGCTTGGCGACGGGTTTGCCGATCTCACGTTCGGCTTGTTCTATCTTGACCAAGACACCGCCGAAGACGCGCGCGTCGATCTGCCCTATGTCGGATTCGACTTCATCCACGGCCCCGACTTGGTGCCTGCGACCAACCAGGCTATCTACGGTCACGTGGCGTTGCATCTAACCGACCGCATGGACCTCTCGCTCGGCGTGCGCTACTCGGAAGACGAAAAGAGCTACACGTTCCGTCGGCGGAACCCTGACCTCACGCCCGTGGCCGCCTGCACGACCTTCTGGTTCTGGGAGGCGCCTAACCCGGCCAACTGCGGTGTGTTTGGGTTGGATCTCATATCCGTCGCCTATTCGAGCGATAACACGGATTACCGTGCCGCGCTCTCTTATGACGTCGGGGATGCCACCATGGTCTACGGGCAGGTTAGCACTGGCTACAAGGCCGGCGGCAACAATGCGCGCCCGTTCTTCCCAAGCCAGCTCAATGCATTCAAACCGGAGACGCTCGATAGCTACGAGTTCGGCGTGAAGAGCACTTTCGGCGGTCAGCTCCGCCTGAACGCGGCGGTTTTCTGGAACGACTATGTGGACATCCAGCTGCCGACGACGGCTTGCATCTGGGCGAATCCCGGTCAACAGGTTCCGTGCGCGAGCCAGAACAACGTCGGCGATGCGGAGGTCTGGGGTGTCGAGCTCGAAGCCGAGTGGCATCCCACGGACGCGTTCGAGATGGATGCCTCTTTCAGCACTCTCGACTTCGAATATCAGACGATCGTTCCGGGCGCCACGGCGGTCACGCTCGGCATGATCACGCCGTACACGCCTGAGACCAAGTGGAGCCTCGGTCTGCAATATGCATTCACGCTCGGCAACGGGGGAACTCTGACGCCGCGTATCGACGCCAGCTTCCAGGACGAGGTCTATGCGAATGCCGTCAACGCGCCGACAAACCTCATAGAGGACTACACGCTCGTCAACGCACGCGTGACATGGCAGTCGGTAAACGCTCAGTGGCAACTCGCGTTAGAGGGAACCAACCTTACGGACGAATACTATTACGTGACCCTGTTCGATCTGTCGTCGAACGCCGCGGGCTACATTCATGGTCAACCTTCACGTCCGCGTGAGTGGGCGGTGACCGTCAAGCGCAGTTTCTAAACGCTTCCCGCTGATCCAAGGCTTCCTTTCAATGAGAGCCGAGCGCGGCGAGGACGCGGCTCGGCGTCAACGGATACTGCCGAAGTCTCACGCCCGTCGCATCGAAGAACGCGTTGCCGATCGCGGCAACCACGGCCGGCAGGACTTCCTCGCCCGCCCCGCTGCTCTGCTCGTGAAGCTGTTGGACCACGATCGGCGTAACGGTCGGGTGGTCGCCGAAGCGCAGCGTCTGGTACGTGCCCCAGTCGAGACTCGTCACGTTAGTCTCGTTGAACTGCACTTCCTCGCAGAGCGCGAGGCTCGTGCCGTGCACGGACATGCCGACGATTTGGCTCTCGACGATCCCCGGATTGATGGCGAGGCCGCAGTCCATCGCGCCGTAGACGTGCTTCGCAACGACGACGCCCGTCTCCTTGTTCACCTCGATATCCACCACGGCCGCCGCATAGGTGACGCGATCGCCTTGATTCTGCGGCAGGTGGTGCGTGCCGACGGCAATGCCGCGACCGGCGACGATCCTCGCGTTCGAAAGCTCCGACGCCGCAACGCGCGGCGTCCACTTCGCGGCATCGGTCGCAGCTTTGAGAGCGCCAAGCCAGCGCGGGTGCGAAATGTTGCGCTTGCGGAACTCGTACGGATCGAGCTTGGCCGCGTACGCAAGCTCGTCCATCGTTCCTTCCAGGGCGAAGAACGTCGAGGGATCCATGGGCGCGCGCAACGCACCGGTTCGGAGGTATCCGGCACCGGCGACGCGGTGGTTGACGATCCGGCGATTCGGGACCTCGTACATGTCGGTCTGCGACAAATGGACCGAAAAGAGCCCGGCGCCGCCCGGCCCGGGAGCTTCGACGCCGAAGCCACCGGTCGGCGGCGGCGAGCCGAGCGCGAGCTGCGACACGGTCTCGAACCAGGCCGTAGCGTGAACCCATGCCTGATAGTCGAGCGCGACGAGCTTGCCGCTTGCATCGACCGCCGCGCGCAGATCGGAAAGCAGCGCCGGGCCGTAGTTGTCCCAACCGAGCTCATCCTCACGGCTGAGCTGCAGCCGGACGGGTCTGCCGACTTCCTGCGACATGACAGCGGCCGCGTTCGCGACCTCGCCGTAACAGCTGTTGCCGTAGGTGTTGGAGCCGGCGTAGTACTGCAGGCGGATCTTCTCGACCGGAAGGCTGAGCAATTGCGCCAGCCCGAAGCGCATCTGATAGAGCGCCTGGCTTGAACACATGATGAGAGCAGCGTCGGTCGTAACGTCCGCGACCGCGCAGTTCGGCGCCATCGTCCCGTGCGACTGGTACGGCCCGCGATAGGTGGACGAGACCACATGGGCACCGCGCGAGAGTGCGTCATCCACGTCGCCGGTATCAGTGTCGATCAAGTCGTTCGTCTCGGCCGTTCTGAAGCTCTCGAACAACCCCTCGTGGCCGGGAAGCACGGCCGCGAACGGTGCCCACGTGACCTTCAGTTGCCTCGCCGCGCGCACCGCGTCCCACTCGCGCTCCGCCACGACGCCGACGAGATTCCTGCGCCGAACGATCTGCACGCCGGGGATGTCCTTGATCGACGACCCATCGATGCCGACGACCGTCGGGTTGCTGATGCCGTGAGCTCCCTGTCCGCGCGGCCACACGACACGGCCGTGGAGCATCCGCGGTAGACGCACATGCTGAACGAATTGATACGTGCCTTTGACTTTTTCGGCGATATCCGGCCGCGGCACGCGAGTGCCGACGATGCGGTAGGCGTCCCGCCGCTTCGGGATCGCGTGGTCAGCGTTCTTCCGCGGCAGCTCGATGCCGCCGTTGTAGGAGAACTGCTCGAACTTCCGATCGAACGATCGGTCTCCGACGAGCTCGGCATAGGTGACGGAGCGCCGAGGGTCGCCACCGGCCGACACGACGCCTCTCGCAACCGTCAGGTCATCGACGGGAGCGTCGAGCCGCTCCGACGCGAGCTCGAGCAAGAGGCGTCGCGCCTCGGCGGCCGCTGCCCGCGTTTCGGTCCCGCCGATTGCGGCTGTGCGGCTTGCTAGCGTTAAGCCGTTGGTCGACACGAACGTGTCCACCGTGACGGTCTTGACCTGTTCGAAGTCGAGGTCCAATTCCTCAGCCGCGATTTGCAGGAGCGCGGTGGGTCCCCCTTGGCCGAGCTCGACGTAGCCCGAGTAGATCGTTGCCGTATTGTCGGCGTTGATCGCAATGTAGGAATCGACTTCGTTCGGATCGGGCGGACCCGAAACCAACCCGCGCTGCGCGACAAGCGCTCCACCGGGCTGCGTCTGCGCGCGGAGCTTCCCGGCAATACTGAAGCTCGCGACGACGACTCCGGTCGTCTTGAGAAAGTCGCGGCGGCGGAGCATACGTGGCGCATCGTCTCGTTCAAACATTGGCTATCTCCGCCGTCTCCTTGGAGGACGCAATCCCGTTCGCCGCGATCGCCTGCGCCGCACGCTGAATCGCCGACATGATTCGCGGATACATCCCACACCGGCAGAGGTGGCCGTTCATTGCCGACCGGATCTCTGCTTCGGACGGCTCTGGCGTCTGAAACAAAAGCTCTGCGCCTTTGATGATCTGTCCGTTATAGCAATAGCCGCACTGCGGGGCCTGCTCGGCGATCATCGCTTCTTGCAGCGGATGGAGCTTCGGCGCCGGAGTCACGTTCATGCGCGCCGCGTAATACGCCGGCAGCCCTTCGAGCGTCGTCACCGATTTCCCGACCACGGCGGAGGTCGGAGTGATGCACGATCTCATCTCCACGCCATCGATGAGCACGGAGCACACGCCGCACTGGCCGAGACCGCATCCGAACCGCGGCCCGAGCAGACCGAGGTCGTTCATCAGTACGTACAAGAGCGGCGTCTCCGGCGATGCCGTGACGGTCCACGTGCTGGCATTTACCTCGAGTGTGAGCTCATCTGCCATTCGATTTCTCCCTCGGCGACGCTATTGCTGGTACCCCGGTTTGCAGTCGAAAGGCTCGGGATCCCAGCGGCTCCGGACGAACAGCTCCCTCATCGTATAGGGCTCCGCAAAGAACGCCGGATCGTCGATGGTCAACGTGATCTCGAGCTCGCCTTCCGCATTCACCTCGAGCCGCTCGGTCAGCTTCAAGTTCTCCGTGTGCATGATGCCGCGGCGCGGCTCGATCGCCCCCGCGACGAAATGATCGGTCGTGACGACGAGCGCGTCGCCTTCGAAACGTCCCGTCGAATAACCCATGGTCCCGCGCGGCGCATCCGCGGGCGGCACGGCGTCCAAGTGCACGATGCGTTGGCTGTCCATGAAGCGATGGTTGATAACGACGCGATCGGGTTCGCGCTTGATCTCGAACGGCTCATTGACGTTGATCCAGAACCGCACCGGGCTCCCGGGATCGCAATGTATTGCGGGATCGTCCTTGATCGGATCGAACGCGGCGCTCGCTTGCTCGCCCGCTTCGGTCAACACGCCGTAGTACCGCGACGCGAGGAATTGCTTGATCGTCCAGACGCCTACGATCGATTGCCTGTCGGCGGGAATCTCGGCCTCGGAGGCTCGCGTCGGCGCGAAGAGCAACGAGTCCTCGAGCGTGCTGCCGTCTGCGAAATACGCGGTGCGAAACGCGCAACCGGTCGCTTTGTTCCGGGCCGCGACGCCGTCGATCGTGATCTTCGCGCCCGGAGTGAACGACTCGGCCGTCACGCCGTTGCGCGCGAGCACCGTGCGCGAGGCCATCTCGCAGCTCCAGGCCTCTTTGTTGCCCTCCGCGTCAACGACGTCGATGTAGAGAAACGCGTGCGGATTGATGAAGTCGAATTTCGCGACGACGCCTTCGAGGTGCACGGCTTTCGTCTCGTCGTAGTGCGGTGCGCGCCCGTGATGCGCGAGGCACGGCGAGCTCGCGACGAGGAGTAGGACGAGTATTGCGGCTCGACAGCCCTGCACGTTTGACCTTCGGCGGCGTCCCGCCCCGAAAAACAGATGATACCTCCGAGAATGACCCGCTCGCGTCCTTACCGCTTACGACAGAACGCGGCGGCGATTCGTCTGACGGTGCGGGGATCCCACCTTTCATGTCGGTTATTCCGAGGCGGTAGCCGCACTCACTCGATTCCAAGCGATCGCTTTATCTTGTCGAGCTCACGCTCGAGGTTCGCGATGCGCGCGTCGAGACTCATGATCGCCTCGTCCGGCCGCGGTCGTGCCGCATCGCGCTGAGGCGGATCTTGAGATTTCGGCGCCGATTCGATGGCACCGCTGAAGAGATGCGCGTAGCAGTGATCTTTGCGCCGCGGCTCCCGCGGCAGGCGCGCGACGAACGGCCCATCCGGCCGTTGCAGCAGCGACTCGAGCGCGGCGTCGACCGCCTCGACGTCCGCAAACTCGTGCAGCCTGCCGCTGCGCGCCTTGAGCTCGCCCGGAGTCTGCGGCCCGCGCAGCAGCAGCAAGCAAAGGATCGCGTATTCCTGGGGCGAGACCTTGATGTCGGCGAATTGTGTGTTGCAGAACCGTTGCTGGTACTTGTCAACGCGGCTGCCGAAGTTCTGCACCATGATCACGCGTTTCGCGACGAGGTCGTTGACCGTGCGCTGCACTGTGCCCCGGTCGAGCTCCATGACGGGGTCTCGACTGGATGTTTGGTTGCAGGCGTTCATGAGCGCGTTCAACGACAGCGGGTATTGATCGGGCGTGATCACGGC
>DATCIQ010000190.1:0-8600 GCA_036507635.1 Gammaproteobacteria bacterium | reverse complement strand
CATGTGCCGGCTTTTCAAGCAGTTTTCGTTTCCGGGCGGCATTCCGAGCCACTGTGCGCCCGAAACGCCCGGTTCTATCCACGAAGGCGGCGAGCTCGGCTATGCACTGGCCCATGCCTATGGTGCGGCCTTCGACAATCCCGATCTCATTGTTGCGTGTGTCGTCGGGGACGGCGAAGCCGAAACGGGGCCGCTCGCCGCGAGTTGGCACTCGAACAAGTTCTTGAACCCCGTCGAGGATGGAGCGGTCTTGCCGATTCTGCACTTGAATGGCTGGAAGATCGCGAACCCGACCGTGCTCGCACGCATGCCGGGCGCGGAGCTCGAGCAGCTCTTTCGCGGCTACGGTTACGCGCCGCGATTCGTCGAAGGCGACGACCCCAAAGTGTTGCATGGAGAATTGGCGCAGACGCTCGACGGGATACTCGATGAGATCAAGACGATTCAGGTCGAAGCGCGGAAGAACGGATTCAAGGCGCGGCCTGCTTGGCCGATGCTCATCTTGCGCACGCCCAAGGGGTGGACGGGACCGGCTTCCGTCGACGGCTTGCCTGTCGAAGGCACGTGGCGTGCCCACCAGGTGCCCCTCGCGGGCTTGCGCGACAAGCCCGAGCACTTGAGTCAACTCGAGGTCTGGCTTCGAAGCTACCGGCCCGAGGAGCTTTTCGATGCGCAAGGGTGCCCGCTGCCCCAGTTGCTCGAGCTCGCACCCCGCGGGAACCGCCGCATGGGCGCGAACCCGCATGCCAACGGCGGGTTGCTGCTCGAGGAATTGCGCCTGCCGGACTTCCGTCGGTATGCCATCGACGTGCCGCAGCCCGGCGCAGGCTCCGCGGAGTCGACGCGCGTGCTCGGCGCGTTCTTGCGTGATGTCATGCAGAAGAATCTCGGCGCCGCGAACTTTCGGGTGTTCGGCCCCGACGAGACCGCGTCAAACCGGCTGGCGGCCCTCTACGAGACGACGGCCAAGCGTTCGACCGGGCCCTTTCTGGCGCTCGATGAGCATCTCGCGCCGAACGGCCGCGTCATGGAGGTGCTGTCCGAGCACCTGTGCCAAGGCTGGCTCGAGGGGTATCTCCTAACGGGGCGCCACGGGCTCTTCTCCTGCTATGAGGCGTTCATCCATATCATCGATTCGATGTTCAATCAGCACGCGAAGTGGCTCAAGGTCAGCAAGGAGATCCCCTGGCGGCGTCCGATCGCCTCGCTCAATTACTTGCTGACGTCGCACGTATGGCGCCAGGACCACAACGGCTTCAGCCATCAGGACCCGGGCTTCATCGATCACGTCGTGAACAAGAAAGCCGATGTCATCCGCGTCTATCTACCGCCGGATGCGAATACGCTTCTCTGCGTGGCCGACAAGTGCTTGCGGTCGCGCAATTTCGTCAACGTGATCATCGCGGGCAAGCAGCATCAGCCGCAATACCTCGACATGGACGCGGCCATTAAGCACTGCGAGGCAGGGATCGGAATCTGGGGTTGGGCGAGCAACGATCGCGGCGACGAGCCGGACGTCGTGATGGGTTGCGCAGGCGACGTGCCGACGCTCGAGACGCTGGCGGCCGTCTCGATGTTGCGGGATCAATTTCCCGATTTGAAGGTCCGCGTCGTCAACGTCGTCGATCTCATGACGTTGCAGCCTGCGTCCGAGCATCCGCACGGTCTGTCCGATCGCGACTTCGATACGATCTTCACGCGCGATAAGCCCATCATCTTCGCGTACCATGGCTATCCGTGGCTCATTCATCGGCTCACGTACCGTCGTACCAACCACAAGAACCTTCACGTTCGCGGTTACAAGGAAGAAGGTACGACGACGACACCATTCGACATGGCGGTGCTCAACGACATCGATCGGTTCCATTTGGTCGCTGACGTCATCGACCGCGTGCCGAAGCTCGGCCCGGTCGCGGCCTATGCCAAGCAACGGATCAGGGACAAGCTGATCGAGCACGAGCAATACATACACGAGCACGGCGAGGATCTACCGGAGGTTCGTGACTGGACATGGCAACCGCGGCCGGAGCCAAATCGGTGATGATCAGCCCGGTCAGGAAGCTATTGGGGTTTGGGCAGAGCCCGTGGCTCGATTTCATCCAACGACGCTTGCTGAAGAGCGGTGAGCTCGAGCGCATGATCGATGAGTGGGGAGTGCGCGGAGTCACCTCGAACCCGGTCATCTTCGACAAAGCGATCGCTCACACGCACGACTACGATAGCGAGATCACGCGCCTCGCCGAGGCCGCGAAGAGCGCGGCGGAGATCTACGAGGCGTTGGCCGTGGAAGATGTTCGTGGAGCAGCCGAGCTTCTGTTGCCTGTCTACCGGGAGACCGACGGCGCCGACGGCTTCGTGAGCCTCGAGGTGTCACCGCACCTCGCCCGAGATCCGGAGCGCACGATCTCCGAGGCCAAGCGGCTCTGGACGGCGCTCGACCGGCCGAACGTCATGATCAAGGTGCCGGGCACTCGCGAGGGCTTGACGGCGATCCGGTCGTTGCTTGCCGACGGCATCAACGTCAACGTGACGCTGCTTTTCTCGATCGATCGCTATCGAGAGGTTCTCGAGACCTACTTCGAAGGTATCGAAGCCGCGTTGGCGGCAGGGCGTGCCGTCGAGCGCATCGCGTCGGTGGCGAGCTTTTTCCTGAGCCGCATCGACACGTTGATCGATCGCGAGCTCGATCGTCTCGCGGCCAGCGATGATGCACGCGGCCGACGGGCGGCAAGTCTGCGCGGGGAAGCCGCCATCGCGAGCGCCCGAGTTGCTTACGGCGTTTTCGAAGAGAGCCTCGTATCCGAACGGTTCTTGCGCCTGCACGCGCATGGCGCGCGTGCGCAACGGCTCCTTTGGGCGAGCACGGGGACCAAGGATCCGACCTATAGCGATATCAAGTACGTCGAACCTCTGATCGGGCCGCACACAATCAATACCATGCCGCTCGCAACGCTCGAGGCTTACCACAAGCACGGGCAGCCGAGGACGCGACTGGCGGAGGGTCGCCAACGAGCCGAGCGCGTGCTGCGGGCTCTTGCCGACTTCGAAATCGACCTCGACATGGTAACGGCTCGACTGCTCGACGAAGGCCTAGACAAGTTCGTTCAACCCTACGACGCGTTGCTCAACGCACTCGAGACCACGCGGCAAGCTCGCTCTGTCGCAGCCAAGACCGTACATGCGTGACCTGTATGTCACATATAGGTCGTAAGCTAGGTACAAGTTCGTATGACGGCAAGAGCATCGGCCCGCTAAAGTCGGCCTATGCCACATTCACCGCCTCCCGAAATGACGTGACCAACCATGCAAGCCATAGGTGCTATGTCGGTTGATCCGGTATGCGGCATGCAGGTGGGCGAACGGCAGTCCGCGGGCAGTGTTGTGCACGAGAACCGCACTTACCACTTTTGCTCGGCTGAGTGTCTGAGCAAATTCCGAGCGAACCCGGCTAGCTTCTCCGGGAAAACCACAGGACGCGCGACTTCGCGTACGGATCGCGCGCATGTCGTGCGAGGACCGTCGACGCCCGCCGCGGGACAGACGGAGCTCGCCAAGGATCCCATCTGCGGCATGATGGTGAGTAAGGCTACGGCGCTGCGTTCCGAGCGCGGCGGGCGTACCTATTACTTCTGCAGCGCCGGCTGCCAGCGCACGTTCGAGTCGCCTGAGCAGGAGCTCAAGACGATGAGAACGCGCGTGATGATCGCGCTGACCGGTGTGCTCGTGCTCGCGATTCTGCGCGCCGGCGCGTTTCTCGCGCTCGCAGCCGGCGCGACCATCGTCACGTGGGCGCCGATTCCGGCGCTGCCGTGGTTCACGTGGGGCATGTGGCTGTTCCTGCTCGTGACGCCCGTGCAGTTCATCGGCGGCTGGAGCTTTTATGTAGGCACGTGGAACGCGATCCGCACGCGCTCGATCAACATGGATACGCTGATCGCGCTCGGCACCTCGGTTGCCTACTTCTACAGCGTGGCGGTGCTTTTTTTCCCCGAAGTGTTGCCGGTCAGGGTCGAGGAGCGCGACGTCTACTTCGAGGTGTCGGCGGTGATCATCGCCTTCGTGCTGCTCGGTAAATACATGGAGGAGATCATCAAGAAACGCTCGTCGGCGGCCGTGCGCAAGCTTCTCGACTTGAAGCCCGCGACGGCGACCGTGGTGCGCGAAGGCGTCGAGATGGAAGTGCCCGTCGAGAGCGTCATGAGCGGCGAAACATGCGTGATCCGGCCGGGTCAGCGCGTGCCCACGGACGGCGAGGTGGTCGAAGGAACTTCGTCCGTCGACGAGTCCATGCTGACCGGGGAGTCGATGCCCGTCGAGAAGGCTCCGGGCGCACCGGTGATCGGCGGAACCATGAATCGCAGCGGCATGCTGCACATCTGCGCGACGCGTGTCGGTGCCGATACGGCGCTCGCGCAGATCATTCGGCTCGTTGAAGAAGCGCAAGCGTCGACGGCGCAAATCCAACGCATCGCCGATCGAGTCACGGGCTATTTCGTTCCCGCGATCGTTGGGATCGCGTTTCTCGCGTTCTTTGGCTGGTGGATCGCGGGTGACTTCCCGCAGGGACTGCTCGCGTTCATCGCGGTGCTCATCATCTCGTGCCCATGTGCGCTCGGCGTGGCGACACCGGCTGCGCTCATGGTCGGCGTGGGCAAAGGCGCCGACGCCGGCATCCTCATACGCGGCGCCGAGGTGCTGGAGCGGGTGAGGGGGCTGACCACGGTCGTGTTCGACAAGACGGGCACGCTCACGCGTGGCGAGCCGAACGTGACCGACGTGATTCCCGTTGCCGGGTACGATGAGGCCCAAGTTCTGCGCATTGCGGCGAGCGTCGAGGCGGGCTCGGAGCACCCGCTCGGCGAGGCGATCGTCCGGGGCGCCGCGCACCGAAACCTCGCGCTCGGGAAAGTCGAGTCGTTCGAGGCCGTGGCAGGCCATGGCATCAAAGGCACGCTCGCCGGCAAGCCGGTGCTGCTCGGCAACCGCCGCCTGATGATCCGCGAGGGAATCGATCCGGCCGCCCTCGAGGACACGATGGTGCGTCTGGAATCGGAAGGCAAGACGGCGATGCTTATCGCGAGGGGCGGCGCCGTCGCCGGTGTGATCGCAGTCGCCGATACGCTCAAGCCCGAAGCGAAGGACGCGATCGCCGAGCTCAAGTCCGAGGGCATCGAGGTCATCATGCTGACGGGCGACAATCGCCGCACGGCGGAAGCCATTGCCGGCGAGCTCGGCATTACGCGCGTCATCGCCGAAGTGCTGCCCTCCGACAAGGCGCAAATCATCGCGGACCTGCAGAAGGACGGGAAGGCCGTCGCGATGGTCGGCGACGGCGTGAACGACGCGCCCGCGCTCGCCACGGCGGTCGTCGGCATCGCGATCGGCTCGGGCTCCGACGTTGCGAAGGAAACCGGCGGCATCGTCCTCGTGCGCAACGATGTGCGCGACGTGGTCTCCGCCATTCGCCTGTCGCGCGCCACGATGCGCAAGATCAAGCAGAACCTGTTCTGGGCGTTCATTTACAACAGTATCGGCGTGCCGATCGCGGCGCTCGGTTTCTTGAACCCGATCATCGCCGCGGCGGCAATGGCGCTGTCCTCGCTGTCGGTGATTGCCAACTCCGCGCTGCTCAAGGGCATGAAGCTCGCGAGGCCGCAGCCGAGCCAGGCATGAATCACGAATACGTTTGGTTTGTGTGGTCGAGCGCATTCTTGCTGCCGTGGCTTGCGTTGTACTGGCGGTTCCCGGCGCAACGCCGCGTGCAGTTGATCGCGAGCCTCGCGACGATGCCGTTCGGGCTGACGGAGCCGTTGTTCGTGCCGGAATACTGGTCGCCGCCGAGCCTGTTCGATCTGGCGCGCAGGACCGGATTCGACGTCGAGAGCCTGATTTTCTGTTTTGCGATCGGCGGAATCGGCGTCGTGTCGTACAACGCATTGACGGGGAAAGGCCTCGCGCGCGTCACCGTCGAGTATCGCCGCCTGCCGGGGCATCGGCACCACAAGCTCGCCATTGCAGCGCCTTTCTTAGTCTTTCCGATACTGTGGCTATTGCCGTGGAATCCGATCTATCCCGCGATAGCGGCGATGGCCGCTGGAGCCATCGCCAATATCCTTTGCCGGCCGGAGTTGAAACGAAAGACCTGGATCGGAGGTCTCTTGTTTCTCGGCGTGTACTCGGTATTCATCGGCGGTCTCGAGCTGTGGATGCCGGCCTACATAGGCGAGGTGTGGAACATCGAACGCCTGAGCGGCGTCATGTTTCTGCGAGTCCCGATCGAGGAATATCTATTTGCCTTCGCCTTCGGCGCGTACTGGGCGGGAGTCTACGAGCATCTGACGTGGCAGCGTCCCGCGGCGACCGAGGCGCAGGCAACTGTTGTGCAATGTCATCCAGTGAACCAAACCGAGGAGAGTCTGCAATGACTATCAGAGGAGCTAAGGGCATGAACAAAGGTTGTCTGTTCGTCGTGTTGTCGTCGTTGCCGCTCGTGTTGGCGGCGCAAGCGCCCGATGAGCAGAGCGAGACCGACACCGCGACGATGCCGCAGATGCAGCAAATGCAGTCGCGAATGCAGGCAATGCACGAGCAGATGGAGCGCATTCATGCCACTCAAGATCCCGAGGAGCGGCAGCGCTTGATGCAGGAGCACATGCAGAGCATGCATGAGGGCATGATGACGATGGGCGAGATGATGCGAGGTCCCATGGCGCAGGGGCAAACGGGTCAGTGTCAGCAGGACGACACGGAGTGCCGCATGAGCCAGATGCAAATGCAGCAGCAAATGATGGGCCAGCGCATGGGCATGATGCAGCAAATGATGGAACAGATGATGGAGCAGATGATGCAAGGGCGAGTGCTCGGGACGCCCGAAGCGCCCGAGGCGCCGGATGCGGGGGCCGAGGGTGAAAGCCACGAAGAGCATCACTGAGCTCGCCTTAGCGGATCATGAGAGGTGGGGTCCGAGTTACGTTTCTCGGTGCCGCAGGAACGGTCACGGGGTCGAAGTACCTGGTGGAGGCGGATGGCACGCAAATACTCGTCGATTGTGGCCTATTTCAAGGGCTGAAGGGGCTACGCGAGCGCAACTGGCGAACGCTGCCGGTCGATGTCTCGAGGCTCGCAGCCGTCGTGCTGACGCACGCTCACTTGGACCACAGCGGCTATCTTCCGCTGCTCGTCAAACGCGGGTTCACGGGATCCGTCTACTGCACACAGGGCACTCGTGCGCTGTGCGGAATTCTCCTGCCCGATTCGGGCCATCTACAGGAAGAGGACGCGGAGTTCGCGAATCGCAAGGGGTTCTCGAAGCATCATCCTGCGCTGCCGCTTTATACGCGCGCCGACGCTGAGCGAAGCCTGGACGCCTTGAAGCCCGTCGGCTTCGACCAACCCGTGCCCGTAGACGCCGGAATGAGCGTTCGCTTTCGGCCGGTGGGCCACATTCTCGGTGCGTCCAGCGTCGAGGTCCGCGTCGGCGGCGTGCACATCGTCTTCAGCGGCGACGTCGGCCGGCAGGCCGATCCCGTGATGCGAGCGCCGCGTCCGCTCGAGCGGGCCGACTATCTGATCGTCGAGTCGACTTACGGCGACCGCCTGCACCCGGAGACCCTTCCTACGGATCGCCTCGTCGAGCTCATTGAGGCCACGGTCGGTCGGAGCGGCGTCATCTTGATTCCGTCCTTTGCGGTGGGGCGCGCGCAGACGCTCCTGCACTTATTGGGGCAACTGCGCGCCGCCGGGCGAATCCCACGCGACTTGCCTGTATATCTCAATAGCCCGATGGCAATCGATGCCACGAAAATCTTTTGCGCCCATCAGGACGAGCACCGGCTGACCCCGGAGCAGTGTCGGTCGATGTGCGATGTCGCGACTTACGTCAACAGCGCCGAGGACTCGAAGGCTTTGAATCATCGGCATGGCCCGATGATCATTATCTCGGCGAGCGGCATGGCGACGGGCGGCCGCATTCTGCATCACCTCAAAGCCTTCGGCGGAGACCCGCGCAATACGGTTCTCTTCGCCGGTTATCAAGCGGCCGGCACGCGCGGCGAGGCGCTGCTGCAAGGCGCCGGGCGCATCAAGATTCACGGCGAGGACGTCCTCATCCGCGCACAAATCGAGCAACTCTCGGGGCTCTCGGCGCACGCGGACTATCGGGAGCTCATCGAATGGCTCGCGCCTTTGCATCGAGCGCCGTCGCGCATCTTCATTACGCACGGCGAACAGACGGCCTCGGCTGCTTTGCAGGGGCACTTCCGCGAGGCGCTCGGCTGGATGAGCGAGATCCCGCACGATGGCGAGACCGTCGTTCTCGACCAGGGACAAGCGCGATGAGCTCCGCGGTCGACGCCTCCTCATCGGCGCTTGGCGGTGCGCCGCATGTGCTGCGCATTCGCCGCCTCGGCATCGACACGTACCAGGAGCCCGTCGTTTATATGCGTTCCGACTGCGCGGTGTGCCGTTCCGAAGGTTTCGCGTCGCAATCGCGTGTCCGTGTCGCGACGTCGAGCGCCGCGATCGTCGCGACGCTCAATGTCGTCGCGGGCGATCTCGTCAAGGACGGCGAGATCGGTCTTTCCGAGATCGCCTGGCGGCGG
>DATCIQ010000189.1:0-3127 GCA_036507635.1 Gammaproteobacteria bacterium | reverse complement strand
TGGCTGATGCCGTCGGTGAAGACCATCCACGCCGATAGCGGCGGAAAGTGAATCTCTCGATAATCCGCAACGTCGCTTCGGAACGCCTCGTTCTCTTTCATGTAATTGTGGATGCGGCGCATCGAGCGATCGTATGGGCTCGAATCGATGACGCGCGCCATTGGATAGAGCTTGCTCAAGGAGCGGACCGCGCCGCTGTACAAGCTGTCAAGCGGCGTCTTGTGCACGGGTACGCGTTGCTTGCCGTCGCGTGCGGCTTGCCAGAGCCCGTCGTGCTTGCGCATGAGCTCGTTGAAGCTTCCTTTCGTGCCCCAGACACGCGCGCGCTTCGGGTGGGCGTTGACGAAAAAGCGCAAGATGCGCGCGCCGTCGGTCGCGCCGTATGCGCCCGCATCGATGTGCACGAGCTCGTTGCTCGAGCGCGGCTTGAGATCCCGTCCTTGCTCTTCGATGGGGCGAAAGCTCGTCGTCCCGAGCGACCAGCCGGGCACGAAATCCGGCACAACCCGGCCCAGGAATTCTTCGACGCGCCGGCCGTGCGCCCGCAGAATTCTCTCGACGCGCGCTTTGATCTCGGGCGGCGCTTCAAAGCGCGGAATCGAATCTGATTCGGGGTGATAGCTGATGTTCTTGGTTTTCAGTTGGCCCGGCATGTCGCCGCGCAGAAATTCGAGGTCTTCGGGGGGCGGGAGCTCGGTGGGGCAGCGCTCGAAGTAGACCACTTCGGAGCGCTCCATTGCGTCCTCTATTTGCGCAGGCGTCGCGTTCGAGAAATCGCGGAGCTCGTATCGAGCGGTCATCGTCGCCTCCCGCTTTCCGCGAAGGCCAAGTCGAGCTTTGCGACGACGTCGCCGACCTCGATGAGATCCATCGCGTTCGGGTCGCGCACGCGCTGCCCGAAGCGCAAGTTCTCGACGGTCGTGTCGAGCTCGCGGCGCACGGCCTCCGGGTACTTGTCGACGACCAGATGCTGGCTGAAATACGGACCGGTACGGAAGCGGTTGGAAGTCGCATACAGGCCGACGACCGGCGTGCGAACGGCCGTCGCCATGTGTGCCGGGCCCGAGTCCGGGCACAGGACGACGCTCGCGCGCTCGAGCAAGGCCAGGAGCTGCTTCAAGCTCGTTCTCCCGATGAGGTTCTCGGGTTTGTGCTTGGCGAGCGTCGTGATCGTCTCGCCGTATTGGGTCTCGATGGCCGTCGCCCCTCCGGTCAACACAACCTTGGCACCGTGGCGTGCATGCGCGTAGTCGGCGATTTCCGCGTAGCGCTCTGCGCGCCAGTTTCGATAATTGCGGAACCTCTGTCCAGTGCATGGGCTGATGATGAGGCTCGGGCTTGCGTCGCCGAGAACTCGTGCGGCGAGCTCGCGATCGTCGGCGCCGATCGGGAGGTCCCAACGCGGCTCGCCCGTCTCGATGCCGAGCTCCGCGGCGAATTCGAAGAGGCCGTCCATGACGTGTCGCCGTGGGCGCGGGGCGAGATGGTGAGTGCAGAAGTAATACTGAAAATCGCGTGCCCGTGCGCGATCGAAGCCCAAGCGCACGGGCGCCGACACCGTCAAGCTCGCGACATTCGCGCGCGCCGAGGCATGCATGTGTAAAAGCACCGGGAAGCGGCGTTGCGCGAGCTGGTTACGAAGCCGCCAATAGCCCTTGAGCCCGAGCGCTTTGTCGAGGACGGCGAACTCGACGCGCTCGAGACCTTGCATGAGGCCGTGCTCGACGCGACCGATGATCCACGTGATGCTCGTTTCGGGCCAGGCCGCTTGGATTGCACGGACCACGGGCACCGTATGACAGGTATCGCCGATGGCGGAAAGGCGGATGATGGCGAGATGCGACGGCGGGGGTTCCGTGACCAACGGCATAGCGGGGCGGTATGGTACACGATGCCGTTCGCAAGGCGAACGGAGCCCGGATGGTCGAAGGAGCCACGATGAAAACGGAATACGCCGAGATTCGCGAAGCCGTCGCGCGCTTGTGTGGGAGGTTTCCGGGCGAGTATTGGCGCACGCTCGATCGCAATCGCGCCTATCCCGGCGACTTCGTTGCCGCGCTCGGCGACGCCGGATTTCTCTCGATTTTGATTCCCGAGGAATTCGGCGGCAGCGGGCTCGGTGTCGCCGCCGCGTGCGCGGTCCTCGAGGAGATTCACTTGAGCGGCTGCAACGGCGCCGCCTGTCATGCACAGATGTATACGATGGGAACGCTACTTCGGCACGGCAGCGACGCGCAGAAGAAGGAGTACTTGCCGAGGATCGCGAGCGCTGAGTGGCGTTTGCAGGCGTTCGGCGTCACTGAGCCCGCGAGCGGAACGGACACAACGCGCATTCGCACCACGGCCGTCCGGCACGGCGACCGCTACGTGGTCAACGGCCAGAAAGTCTTCATCTCGCGGGCCGAGCATTCGGATCTCATGCTGCTGCTCGTGCGCACGGCGCCGCGCGACGAGGTTCCCCAACGTACCGACGGGTTGTCCGTTTTGCTCGTGGACTTGCGGGCTGCGGTGGGAAACGGGCTGACGATCCGGCCGCTCGCCACGATGATGAATCACGCGAGCACGGAATTGTTCTTCGAGAATCTCGAAGTTCCCGCGGCGAACTTGATCGGCGAGGAGGGGCGCGGGTTCCGCTACATACTCGACAGCATGAACGCCGAGCGCATCTTGATCGGCGCCGAGTGTATCGGCGACGCGCGCTGGTTCGTCGCGAAGGCGTCGCGCTACGCGTGCGAGCGTGAGGTGTTCGGCCGGCCCATCGGCCAAAACCAAGGCGTGCAGTTTCCAATCGCCCGCGCGCACGTGCAGACGCAGGCCGCGCGGCTCATGGTCGACAAGGCGGCGGCGCTATTCGATGCCGCAGAGAAGTGCGGGGCCGAGGCCAACATGGCGAAGCTCTTGGCCTCGGAGGCCTCGTGGGCCGCGGCCGAGGCGTGTGTGCAGACGTTCGGCGGCTACGCGTTCGCCGAGGAGTACGACGTCGAGCGGAAATTTCGCGAGACGCGCCTCTATCAAGTCGCGCCGGTCTCGACGAACCTCATTCTGTCGTACATCGGCACGCACGAGCTCGGCATGCCGCGGTCGTTCTAAGAACGTCGAGGGGTGCTCTTTTCTTGGGTAGGAGCGA
>DATCIQ010000188.1:0-7001 GCA_036507635.1 Gammaproteobacteria bacterium | reverse complement strand
TCGTCGGGAAAATTGATGGGGCCGGCCGGAATCCCTTGCGCTACGAGGTCATCGATCCACTCGGCGGCCGTGCGCGTCATGAGGATTTCTTCGAGCAGCGAGATCAGCGCCGCGCGGTTCTCGTTGCGGCGTGCGTTGGTCGCGAACCGCTCGTCGGTCATGAGTGTGCTCGTTGCCCCGAGAACGTCGCAAAATCGCTGCCAGAGCCGCTCGTTACCAACGGCAATGATCATCATCTTGTCCTTGGCGCGCACGGGCTGATACGGCGTCACGGTCGGGTGGGCGTTGCCGAGGCGCTCGGGGCGCCGGCCCGTCGCAAAGTAAGAGCCGCCGAGGTTAGCGAGCCAACTCGTCTGCGCATCGACCAAGGAGACGTCGATGAACTGCCCGCGGCCGCCTGCTCGCCCCGCGTCGCGCGCGTACAGCGCGCTCAGCACGCCGATCGCCGCGTAGATGCCGCCCGAGACATCCGCCATCGGCGAAGGAAAGCGATAGGGCCCGCCTTGCGGCTCGCCGGTCAATGCCATGAGACCGGCCTCGCCCTGCGCGATGATGTCATAGCCGCTGCGATTCGCCTTCGGGCCGGTATGCCCGTAGCCGCTGATCGCCGCATAGACGAGGCGGGGATTCAGCGCTTGCAGGGATTGCGGGTCGATGCGAGCTCTCTCGAGCGAGCTCAACCGTGGATTGTTCGTAAGGAACACGTCCGCGCGCCGCGCGAGCGCCTGCAACACGTCGAGGTCCGTAGGATCCTTGATATCGAGCTCGATACTGCGCTTGTTGCGGTTCACGGAGAGAAAGTAGGCGCTTTCGCCGTCGACGAACGGCGGACCCCAGGTTCGTGATTGGTCCCCGACACCGCGCCGCTCCACTTTGATGACGTCCGCACCGAGATCGCCGAGGAGCATCCCGCAGAACGGTCCCGCCAATGCCTCGGTCATGTCGATGACCCTTATCGAGCTCAATGGCGATTCGTTCTGCAACGTCGATCCGGTCTTGCGATTGCGATTCCGCGTTAGTATAAGCCCTTGTCCAATCACACCCTGTGGAGATCTCGAGTGAAGAACGTGGTCGTCAAGAACATCGAACGCGCGCCACCGGACATCGTCGCCGCGCTCGGCGAGCTCGGTGTCGCCACGGTGCATGAGGCGCAGGGGCGGACGGGATTGCTGCACTCTTACATGCGGCCGATTTACGCGGGGGCGCGCGTCGGCGGCAGCGCGGTCACGGCGTTGGTTCATCCCGGCGACAACTGGATGTTGCACGTCGTGGGGGAGATGATTCAGGACGGCGACATCGTTGTCGTGGGCTTGAGCTCGCCAAACAGCGACGGCATGTTCGGCGATCTTCTCGCGACCTCGTTCAAGGCGCGCGGCGCCCGCGGGCTCGTCATCGATGCGGGAGTCCGCGACGTCCGAGACTTGACGGAAATGCGCTTCCCCGTATGGAGCCGCGCAATCTGCGCCAAGGGGACCGTCAAAGCGACGCTCGGCTCGGTCAACGTGCCCGTCGTCGTGGCCGGTACGCTGGTCAGCCCCGGCGACGTCATCGTCGCCGATGACGACGGCGTCGTCGCCGTTCCGCGCAGGGATGCTGCACGGGTGCTCGAGGCCGGACGCACGAGAATCGCCAACGAAGACGGTAAACGCAAACGCTTGGCCGCCGGCGAGCTCGGCTTGGATTTGTACAAGATGCGCGAGGCCCTCGCGAAAGCCGGGCTCGTCTACGTCGATTCGCCGGCCGATCTCGATTGACTTCGGTGCGGCGCGCTCAGCTCGCCGCGTTCTTGGTGGGCAAGGGGCGGCTCAACATCTCTTTCGCGAGCGTGCGCGCCGATTGCTTGGGATCTCCTTCGAAGATGCGGGTTATGGTGCCGCGGGCGGGGTGACTCACGGTGACGCGCGAAGGGGCGCCGGAAACGACCCACCACAAGAAGCGTTCGCCGTTTTGGATGACCTGACCGTTGAGAACAACGGTATCCGCGACCATCTACGTCTCCAGTTTACTTCGAGTATCGAACGACATTCACATCTAAACATATGTGCAATTTCTACACAAATACGTGTTCGATCTCACGAATAATCGAAGCGGCGGGCGGATTAGGGGAATCCCTGACGGCTCAGTTCCCGCAATCGCTGCTCGGCCGGAGCGCGAGAAAGCGATCCACGATCAAAATCTCTTGCGCCGCAGCGGACCCGGAATCGGCGACGTGTGCCTCGATCGACACGAGCGCCGGCCGGTCGGCAGGGCTCACGGCTCGATGCCGCCGCTTGAGATCGCGTCCGCGCGAATCCTCCTGGACGGGCAATCGCAAGCCGCTGATACACTCGGCGAACATGCCGGCGTTCCCACCCGAAACGTATTCACCTTGCAACGGCAGGCGATCCGTAAAGGGGCCTGCCGCGTCGTCGCGCTCGAGCACGGGCCGCTCTCCGAGCGTGTGCATCGTGAGCAGCGGTTCTCTATAGCTGAATCGCCGCTCCGGTCCTGGACCGCGGAGCACGAGCGCCGGCGCTGCCGAGTCCCAAGCCCAGCGGCCGAGCGCGTGGACGCGCTCCATGGGGCTCGCGTCGGTGGCCTGATAATCCTGACGCATGAAGAACACACCGTCGTCGCGCAACCACAAGCGCACGTCGATGCCGGGGCAGTTACCGCAAGGGAAAGTGCCCGCATAGACACCGGGCAGCGTGGCCGGATCGGGGGGCGCCTCGCTGCCGCTTGGCGTGTCTTGCTCGCCGCACGCACTGAGCAACAACACAGCCCCTATGACGAACGTCGCCTTGCACACGGGCGTAAACATATGAAATGCGGACCTTCTGTGAACTCTGTACAATTGCGCGAAAAATAATCTTCTATTCTCAAGACATTCTTGTATAATGCCCCGCTCCCGGGTCGTGGCCTGAACTAGGTCTGATTCCTGTCTTGCTCCCCCTTGCACAGAAAAGGCCTCGCCATGACCCGGGAGCGCCTGAGCGGGATGTGACGGGGTCGTGTCGCGTGAAGAGTCGCGAGCGGAGTCGCGAGCGGAATCGCGAGCGAAGCTCGCTCCTACACTCCTAACACGCCTTGCTCGGCCCCGGCGCGCTACGCTAGCATCGGATCGAACGAGGGGGAATTCAATGCGTCTCAAAGTTTTGGCGGCAACCGCCGCGATTGGCGTCGTCGTCGCCGCAGAGGCCGGTGCGCAAACCGCGGTCCCCGAGCGACGCATCGCCAGGAGTCCCGCTTTCCGGGCCGAGGTATTGGCAGCGTCGCCTAAGTCGAACTGGGTCACCAACGGCGGCAACGTCTTCAATCAGCGGTACTCGCCGCTCACGCTCATCAACCGCGACAACGTCAGCGGGCTCAAGGCGTTGTGGCGGACCAGCATGGGTTCGGGAGCCAATCCGAACAATTCCGGCCAAGCACAGATTCTCGTCTACGAAGGCGTGCTCTACGTCGTCAACGGAGTCAACGACGTGTTCGCGCTGGATGTTCCGACGGGCGCCATTCTTTGGACATACCACGGGAACCCGGATCCGCGCTCCGGCGTTCCCATGGGACGGTCGAGCCGCGGCGTCGCCATGGGCGACGGGAAAATTTTCGTGGCGCAGCTCGACGCGAAGCTCGTGGCGCTCGATCAGCGGACGGGTGAAGTCGTCTGGTCGACGGAAGCGGAGCGGTGGCAGAACGGGTTCAGCATCACGAGCGCGCCGCTGTACTACGACGGCATGGTCATCACGGGCTTCTCGGGCGGCGAGATGGCCAGCCGCGGCAAGGTGCGCGCCTTCGATGCCGACGACGGGAGCCTCGTGTGGACGTTCAACACGGTCCCGGGACCGGGCGAGCTCGGCCATGAGACGTGGCCGGAGGATAGCGATGCCTGGCAATTCGGCGGTGCACCCGTCTGGCAGACGCCGGCGGTCGACCCCGAGCTCGGCCTGCTGTACTTCTCGACAGGCAATCCCGGCCCCGACCTGCACGGTGGCGTGCGTCCCGGGGACAATCTCTTCAGTGTCTCGATCGTCGCCGTCGATGTCGAAACGGGGGAGTACCGCTGGCATTTTCAACAAGTCCACCACGACATTTGGGACTATGACTCGCCGAATCCCGTCGTGCTATTCGATGTCGAGATCGACGGCGCGCCGCGCAAGGGACTCGTGCAAGTATCGAAGACCGGTTGGGCCTATATTCTCGACCGGGTCACCGGAGAGCCCCTGATCGGCATCGAAGAGCGTCCCGTCCTTCAGGAGCCTCGCCAGGCGACGGCTGCAACGCAGCCATTCCCGGTCGGCGATGCGATCGTCCCGCAGTCCATCGACATTCCGCCCGAAGGCTCGAGCATCATCCCGAGCGGTGCGCGCGTCATCAACGACGGCAAGATCTTTACGCCGTTTTGGACCGACGCCATCGCGCTCAAGCCCGGCACCATGGGCGGCGCCAATTGGCCGCCGAGCTCCTACGATCCGGAAACACACCGGCTGTACGTTTGCGCGACCGACCGAATCAATTCCTTCAGCGTCGATGCGGACCTGGAGGCCCCGGTCGCCAATCAAGTCTATATGGGCGGCCGCTTCACGCAAGCGGAGGCGGACGATCGCGGTATCCTCGCCGCCCTCGACGTCGCGACGAACCGGATCGTGTGGCGACAGCAATGGCGCGAGATCTGCTACAGCGGCTCGGTCGTCACGGCCGGGGGGCTGCTATTCGTCGGCCGGAACGACGGCCGGTTGACGGCGCTCGATAAGGACAACGGCGTCATGCTCTGGGAGTTCATGACCGACGCCGGCGTGAATACGACCGTGACGACGTTCGAGCACGATGGGGAGCAATGGGTCGTCGTGCATGCCGGAGGCGGCGTGTTCGCGGGCGCGACGCGCGGCGACGGAATCTGGATGTTCTCGTTGGCGGGCACGATGAAATCCCTTCCTGTCGGCGGCGGCGGATTCGGCGGAGGAGGGTTCGGACCTCCCCGGGCGGCCGTCGAGGAAAGCCGGCCGGTCGACCTCGAACGCGGGCGCGAAATCTATCGCGAAGCGTGCCTCGCGTGTCACGGCGAGGCCGGCGACGGCGGACACGGGGGCGGCCCCTCGCTGATCGGCGGACTCGAAGCCGAGACGATTCAGGCGATCGCGGCGGATGGCCGCAACTCCATGCCGGCATTCGGCCGCGTCTACTCGCGGGTCGACCTCAACGATGTCACGAGGTACGTGCTCGACGTGCTGCAAAGCGAGTGAGCGGCGCGCTTCGCCCGCCGGATGCGCTGTCGCCCGCCGGCGAGTGCGATTAGAATGGGTGTTAACGCCGAGGGGATCGAGAAGGATTAGATATGGCTGTCGATTTCAGGGGTCACCCCATGTTCCCGCGAGGCTTCAATAGCCCCACGCGGTTCGAAGCGGACATCTACGATTGCGAGGTTTGGGGGGAGATTCCGTCCGACATCGAAGGCACCTTCTATCGCGTTCAATGCGATTTCGCTTATCGCCCGCCCGAGAACGAATGGCTGACGGGATTCAATGGCGACGGCCACGTCAGCGCCTTCCGGTTCGCCAACGGCTCCGTCGACTTCAAGGCGCGCTACGTGAAAACCGAGCGCCTCATGGCCGAGCGACGCGCCCGCAAGCGCTTGTGGGGCGTCTACCGCAACCACTTTACCGACGACCCGATGGTCGCCAACGTCGACCGGGGCGCGGCCAACACGCATATCTATTGGCACGGCGGCAAGATGCTGGTGTTCAAAGAAGATGCCATGCCCTATGTGATCGATCCGCATTCGCTCGAGACGCTCGGCCGTTGGGACTTCAACGGCAAATGGACCGCGACGAGCATGTCGGCCCACCCCAAGATCGACCCCGTGACGGGAGAGATGATCGGCTATAGCTACCAGGCCAAAGGGGACTTGTCGGACGACATCGCCGTCTACACGATCAACCCGGCCGGCCACATCACGAACGAAGTTTGGTTCAAGTCTCCGTACCTCGGCATCATTCACGACATCGCCATCACGCAGAAGCACATCCTGATTCCCGTCATCGCGCGCACGACGAGCCTGGAGCGGTTGCAATCCGGCGAGCCCATGTGGGAGTGGAACGGCGACTTGCCGACGCTGGTCGGGGTGTTGCCGCGCGACGGCGATGCAAGCGACGTGCGCTGGTTCAAAGGCCCATCGCGGAACACGCTGCACTTCCTCAATGCGACGGACGTCGACAACAAGATCACGATGGAGCTGCCGGTCTCCGACGGCGAGCGCACGCCGTCGCAGATCAAACGGTGGACGTTCAACTTGAATTCGCGAGACGATGCGTTCCAAGAAGAGGTCGTTTCGACGTCGAACGGCGTGCTCGCGCGCATGGACGATCGCTATTTGTCGTTGCCGTACCGTTACGGCTTCGTCGGGCACAATGACCCGAGCCGTCCGTATGACACCGCCACGGGCGGCGACCGGGCCGGACGCGTCACGAATACGTATCGGCGCTTCGACATGCACACCGGCGAGGAGACGGCATTTTTCGTCGGTCCGACGCAGAGCCTCCAGGAAAGCGGGTTCGTGCCGCGCAAAGGCAGCACGGCGGAGAGCGACGGCTACGTCATGGGCGTCGCGAGCAACTACGCCGAGATGGCTTCGGAGCTGCATATCGTCGATGCCGCGCGCATGGACGAGGGCGCAGTCGCCGTGGTGAAGCTGCCGTTCCGGTTGCGCGGCGGCACGCACATCAATTGGTTCTCGTCCGACGATCTCGCCGCGCAGGAGGCAGGCGTATGAGCGCCGAGACGACGTGGGTCGTGAGCCGCCGCGTGCTCATGGGCACTGCGGCCGCCGTGTCCGCGGTTTCGCTGCTGCCGTTGCCGGCGAGCCTGGCCGTAGCGGGAACCGAGGGACCGCGGCTTTTGACCGACTGGACCATCGATGACATGTGGGGCGTCTATCCGCGGTACGCCGAGCCGATCGCGTATGGGCGCCCGCGCACCGACGGCGACGTCGCCGTGGCGGCGATCGACACGCAATTCACGTAGGAGCGAGC
>DATCIQ010000187.1:0-4465 GCA_036507635.1 Gammaproteobacteria bacterium | reverse complement strand
GTCTGCGCGCCGCCGTCGAGCAAACGGCTCACGAGCTCATAGGGAAAACGGTCGTGGCCGGCCTCGACCGGCGTATGCGTCGTAAAGCAACACAGATCCCGCACCTTCGGCACGTTGTAGCGGGGCTCGCCGGCGCGCACGTCCTCCGGCGCGTAGGCATGGCGCTGCAGCAGCTCCACGCCGAGCAGCGCCGCGTGTCCCTCGTTCATGTGATACGTGCTGATCTCGAACCCAAGCGCCTGCAGCATTCGCACGCCGCCGATTCCGAGCACGATTTCCTGTTTGAGCCGATAGGCCTCGTCACCGCCATATAAGTAATGTGTGATCTCGCGATCTTCGGAGCGGTTCGCGGCGAGATCGGTATCGAGCAGAATCACGGGCGCCCGCCCGCCGGCGTGGCATTCGAGCACATACAGCCAAGCGCCGATCCATACCGGCCGATCCGCGATCCCGACGGCCAGCTGCGCGTCGAGCCGCCGTGCCCACCGCTCCGGCTCCCATGTGCTCGCCCGCTCTACCTGGCGACCGTGCGGATCGATTTCTTGGCGAAAGTAACCCGCGCGGCTGACGAGGCTCACGGCGACGAGCGGCAAGCTCAGATCGGCTGCGGCGCGCAACGTATCGCCGGCGAGGACACCGAGCCCTCCGGAATACGTTGGGATTTCACTGCGTAGCGCAATCTCCATGGAGAAATACGCAACGCGCGGTTTGTGCAAGAACTCTTCCAACATGTGCCTCAGACCTCACTGCGGGCCGAGCGACCTACAGAGCCCTTCGCTGCCGACGGGATGCGGCCCATCATCGCTCGCCGAAGGCCCTGCCACTGCCAAATTAGTCGACAACGAATAAGCGGAGCGGCCGCGTCCGAACGTTGCCTCACCGAATACGGCAATGTACCCTGCGGCAGGCCGAGGCATCGTGAGCACGTAGGAATCGTCTCTACGCTGCTCCCGTCCGTCTTCCCAGATTGCATCCCGGAAGTCCCGATCCGCGGACTCTGCCGTCCAAACGCGCAAGACTCGCGGAGCGGGGTCCGAGCGCACGCACAGCGTGAGCGCGTCACTAGCCCATCGATATTCCCATTCGAGCTCCGGCAGGCGCGCAGCCGACGACGCTGATTCGTGCAGTGCCCCGAGCGTCGCGATCAGCCGCGCATAGTCGCGGATGCTGTGCCGGTCGTTCGGCAAGTACAAGAGATACTTCGGTCCGTCGAGCTCATCCCAGTAAAGATTCGCCGAATCGACGGGAAAATATGCGTCGTTCGTAGCAAGCACGATGAGCTTGGGTTGCGTGATCGCCGTACGGTAGCTGAAAGGATCAACTATCTCGCGCAGGGCGCTCCCCTCTTCGGACGCGAGCACATTGTGCAGATTCAGCTCCGTATATGGCCGGATTTCTTCCGACGGTTCACCCCAAACCTCTGATTGATATGGAAAGTGTTCGGCCATGTTCAGCGCGTCGATCACGACCGATGCGAGCGCCGTAACGCGCGAGTCCACGGCCGCGGTCAGCCAAGCGGTCCACCCACGCTTCGATCCCCCGAGCACGGTGAAGGTCGACAACGGCATGTTCCACTCACGGCGGGCGACCTCCGAGCTCGCATCCATCGCTCGGACGGTTCCCTTCACCATCGGCAACAGCAGCGGCCATTCGGCATCGCCGGTCCGCAAATACTGCTCGAACGTGTAGGCGATGAGCTCATCCTCCCTGCGATCGAACAGCGGTTGAAACGGCACTTGACCAACCACCGCCACGACCGTCCGTAGGCGGCGCGCAATCGCGACGAAGATCTCCGCACCGTCAGGCAGCAAGGAGGAAATCGGCACGCCGTCATACTCCTCGCGCCACCGCCCTCCGCCGATGATCAACAAGCCTTGGTTCTCGCCGACGATACGATCCGGCTTGATGAGCAGAAACTGGTGTTTCCAGAGCACGTCTCGCCATGTTTGTGAATGCAAGCGCAGCTCGATGATTTCCGCGCCGCGGTGCGCGTAGCGAGCGTGAATCTGCCACGCGTAGCTCGCGTCCGGCTTTGCCACGTACGCGGCCAGAGCTGCGTGCGCTTCGATCTCAGCGCCGTCTTGCGCTCGCAGCCCGATGGGGCTCGCCGCGAGCAAAAGCGCGATCAGCCCGCTCCGCACGATGTCACGCCTAAGTTTCGATAGTCGGCGGCTTGACAACGAAGACGTCCACATTGCTGCGATGGAGGACACGCTCCGCGGTGCTGCCGACAAGCAAGTGCGCAAGCCGGCCGCGCGCGAGCGCTCCCATGACGATGAGGTCCGCTTCGCCGCGCTCGATCATTTCGTCGAGCACGGCGTGAGGTGCGCCTGCGACGAGCCGCGCAGCCCTCCCGTCAACACCGGCAGCGCGCAGCAAATCATGCAGCGCGTGCTGTCGATCCTGCAATTCCGTATCGCGTGGAATCGACGACCTGCCCAAGTCCGCGCCGAAGTATCCCATCGGCGTGAAGCAGTGCAAGACGGTCAGCCCCGCGCCGGTTAGCGCTTGCAGTCTCTTGGCATAGCTCAAGATCAGGGAATCGAGATCAGCGGGCTTGGCGTGCGCGTGAAACGGGTCGACGGCCGCGACGATATGGCGATACTTCGGCGCACCGTCGCTTTTGACCAGAAGCACCGGCGCCGGGCAGGTCAATACGAGCTGCCAGTCGCTGTGCGACAAACCGCCGACATGGCTTTGCATGGGCGCCGTCACGACGAGATCGGCGTGCTTCGAAGCGGCTTCTCTCGCGACGACGCGGTCGAGCGGATGATCCCAAAGAGCCGTCGCGGAAGCTCCGTATCCCGCATCCGTGAAAACTTTCGCGAGCGCCTGCACGCGGTCGCGCCGCTCTCGCAGTACGCGGTTGCGCAGCCGCTCGTAGATTTCCTTGTTGCCGAGATAGCCCTCGAGCAGCGGCTCATAGACGGCGTCGAAAACCTCGACGTCGGTCGCGGCATCCGCGCACAGCAACGCGCGACTCACCACGGGTTGATTCGGATCGTCGGAATTCGGAATGACCAGGATTTTCTTGAACATAGGCCCGGGATTCTATTGGCGTCCGAACTGCGTTGTATTCGGACTAGTACGTATCCGCCGCCGCATCAGGAATTTGTCGAGCTCGTTGGCGAACGCTTGAATGTCGGTCTTGTTCAATGCGGGCGGTCCACGCGTGACTTCACCCGCGGAGCGCAGCCCGTCCATGAAGTCACGGCGCGCCAAGTGCTCCTCGACATTATCCGGAGTGTAGAGCGTGCCGCGCGGATTGAGCGCGAACGCTTTCGCGGCAACGACCTGTGCGGCCAGCGGCACATCCGCAGTCACCACGAGATCGCCTGCGCCTAGACCGGCGAGTATCCGTCCGTCGGCGACGTCGAAGCCGGAATGCACTTGCACGGCCTTGATGAACCGCGACTTCGGCACGCGCATCGCGTGGTTGGCGACGAGCACCGTTTGTACCTGCACTCGCTCCGCCGCTCTGAACAGGATCTCCTTGATCGGAGCCGGGCAAGCGTCCGCGTCGACCCAAACGACCATGACTAGCACGTCACTTGGCGACGGTCAGCAGGCGGCGCTTACGGCGAAGCGCCGTACGTCTCGCCGATGCGATCGAGCACGCCGCGCACCGGGCATCGGCCGGCGTCGAAGTCCAGCGCTTCCCATTGAGTGATAACCTTGTTCCCTGAAAGTGCCCCCTTACGGGCCTGGGAGGCGGTTCCTATACTAGACCTAGCTTCCATCAGAGACCAAATCCGATCCTGCGAAGCTCGCAGGCTTAGCCGGCGTCGAGAAGCGGCGCGCCGATTTTGACGATCCGGCGTCGCTCGATTCGGCCTTCTTGGACATCGATCGGGTATTGATCATCTCGACGGACCGGATCGACATTCCGGGCCTGCGGATCAAGCAACACCGCAACGCCGTCGACGCGGCGGTCCGGGCCGGCGTCGAGCACGTCTTGTACACGTCCATGCTGAACCCCGAGCGCTCGCTGATTCCGTTCGCGCCCGACCACTTCGGGACCGAACAGGTCATTGAGCAAAGCGGGCTCGATTACTAGATCTTGCGCGTGAGCTGGTATGCGGAGAACCTGCTGGGCTCGCTGCCCGGCGTGCTTGCCTCCGGCAAGTGGTTTACCTCGGCCGGCAGCGGCCGGATCGCCTATGTCCCGCGCGAGGATGTCGCGCGCGCCTGCGCCGGCGCGCTGGCCTCGCGCTCCGGCACGCGAGAGCGGCTCAACATCACGGGGCCCGTGCCGCAAACGATCCCAGAGATTGCTGCAATCGCGAGCAAGCTCTTCGGCAAGCAGATCGACGTCGTGCAGATTTCGGACGACGAGCTCAAGGAAGGGCTGCGGGCGGCCGGCATCCCGGCCGCGTATGTACCGTTGATCGTCGCAACGGACGCGAGCATCCGCGGCGGCCACTTCGACGTGCCGACAGATGCGGTCAAACGGCTCACGGGTACG
>DATCIQ010000186.1:0-2602 GCA_036507635.1 Gammaproteobacteria bacterium | reverse complement strand
CTCGCTGGCCGAGCACGTGTTCGGACCCGTGATCACGAACACGCGCTGAAGATCGAGCGTCGGCAACGACTGCCCGGCGGGCAAGGCAAAAAAGCCGGTGGTCGTCGTTGCGAACCGGTCCGGCACCAGCGGAGCGCCCGTAACGGGATTCGTGGTCGGATGCTTGTCGCTGAAGCGCAATTCCTCGAACGTTTGGCTGCCGCCCCCGGTCGGCACGTCGCCCGCGATCATGTAGGCAAGCTGGCTCGCGATGACTAGGTAGCCGCCGCCGTTGTAGCGAAGGTCGAGCACGAGGTCGGAGATGCTCGCGGCGTCGAGCGTCGCGATTGCATCGACGAGCGCCTGCTCGGCAGTCGCGATGTGATCGTTGAATACGAGGTAGCCGATGGTTCCGGTCGGCGTCGGGATCGTGTCGACGTTGTGCACGGGCGCCGAGGTGACGTTGGCCGACTCCATCGCCAAGGAGCTCATCGTGCCGGAGAGGTTCTGCACTTGGAAACTGTGTGTTTCGCCGATTTGATCAGGGAATACGGCGTTGTTGATGGTATCGACCTCAGCTTGCGTGTTGGCGAAGATGAAGTCGACATTGTCGACGCGAGTGAGGCGCGCACCGCGCGCGAGACCCGCCGCCGCAGCCGGAGAGTTGGGCTCGACGTACAACACGACCGCTTCGCGCGGCGGCAAGGGCGACAAGATCGCCCACTCGACGCCGTAGCCGGCGAATGTGCCCGACTGCGAGAAGGCGTACCACTCGTCGCTCGGATACGTGAAATGAAATTGATCCTTATCCGTGCCCGACGGCGTCGTCGCCATCGTTTTGAGCAGATCGAAGTATGCGCTCGTCGAGTAGAGCCCCGGATCGCGGTCGACGATCTCGCTGTACCACAAATAGAGCTCGTCGCTCCACGACCTGAGCCAATTGTTTTCGGCCAAGGCCGAGCCTTGCACGTCGGGGTAGGGGAGATTCGTCGCGGGGTCGAGGCCGCTGCGCGGAGCGGCACACTCGGCCGCAAAGCTGCTCGAGGGCTGGAACACGCCGGCCATCCACCCGCTGGCCGGAGGCGGGTTGGGAGCCGGCGCAAGCGACGGTCCGCCACCGCCCCCTCCGCCGCCGCAGGCGGTCGAAAGGGCGCCGACGGCGAATAGTGCGAGCCATGCCGCGACTTTACGCATAGAACAGTCGGCGGCCAGGTTGCGGACGGCTTCTGGCGGCATGAGCGGACCCCCCAGTTTTCCAGTCTTGAGCGTAACCTAAGCTTACGCAATCGAAAATACCCGCGATCGGGCCATTCCCGATGGCGCGACGGCTGCCCGAACCGGGACGGGCGAAGCGACATAACACGAAGATGGCGGTTGCACGCGGCTCGAAAGCGAGCGGAGAATGCTGCTTGATGGCTGATTTCATGCGTCATCGCACCTTATGACATCGGCGCTCAAGAGCGCGCCGGCGGAGCGCAACAAGCAGCCCATCCTCGAGATTCTCGAGCGTGTCTTGCCGCGCACCGGCGTCGTCCTCGAGATCGCGAGCGGCACCGGCCAGCACGCCGCGCACTTCGCGTGCGCACTGCCCGGCATCGTCTGGCAGCCGAGCGAGCCCGATATCTCGTTGCACGCGTCGATTCGCGCGCATGCGGCGACCGTGCCGCATGGCAACGTGCGCGAGCCGCTCGCGCTCGATGTGTCGAGGGCGCCTTGGCCGATCGACGGCGTCGACGCGATCGTCTGCATCAACATGATCCACATCGCGCCGTGGGCGGCGACTGCCACGCTCTTGTCGGGCGCAGCCGAGCATTTGCCCGGCGGCGGGCCGCTCGTGCTCTATGGGCCGTTCAGAATGCACGGCCGGCACACGGCGCCTAGCAACGCCGCGTTCGACAAGAGCCTGCGAGCCGCGAACGCTGCGTGGGGCGTTCGCGACCTCGAGAGCGTAACGGCGCTCGCCGAGGAGCGCGGTTTCGTTCTCGAAGAGACCGTCTCTATGCCGGCGAACAATTTTGTCGTAGTTTATAGCCGCCAATGAACCCGTGAGAGACATGACTACGCCCAAGATTCCGCGCGAGCTTCACGAGCACATCAACGCCGCCCTTTTTCCGAACACGCCGATGATCGGCACAGTCGACGCGGACGGTTATCCGCGGGTCTCCCTGCGCGGCAGCACTTGCGTCTATGACGACGACACCATTGCGTTCTGGGAACGCAGCGCCGGCGGCGTCAAGCAAAGTATCCGGGACGGCGCGAAAATTTGCGTGTTCTTTCAGAAGCCGGAGCTCCGCGAGTCGCTGCTGCCGATCGCGGGCGTCGCGCGCTTTTTCGGAACGGCGAAGGTGCATCGCGACGGTCCGATTCGCGAGAAGGTGTGGGACATGATTCTCGGCGCCGAGCGCGATCGCGATAAAGAAAAGAAAGGCTTCGCCGTGCTCGTGCGAGTCGAGCGCGCCGAAGATTTGCGCGGTCAACCCCTCACGGTGCCGCCGCGCAAGCCGTGACGCATGGGCGGCCGGAGCCGACTAATGGCCGTGCGCGAGCATGAAGGGGATGACGAGGTCCTCTTCGTCGTCCAAGTGGCGCATCAGCCGCTTGTATAAGCGCTCGCCGACGTCGA
>DATCIQ010000185.1:0-25348 GCA_036507635.1 Gammaproteobacteria bacterium | reverse complement strand
GTCAAGCCCCGCGGTTTGTATATTGAGAGCGCCATAGGCACGAGCAATACCAAGAGGCCACCGGCAGCGTGAACCGCGAGCTCGATCCCCACCGCTTGGAGATCGGCACGCGGCAAGATCGTTTCCGCAGCCAAGCGCGCTGCGTAGCCAATGAGCTCCAATTTTGCCAGCAAGACGACAGTGGCAAAGACGGTCAGCAAAAACTTCGCCAAGACCCAATAGTGCCGGAACAAGCCCCACGGAGTACCGAGAGACTGGACAAGCCCGGTAAGAAGTGAAGCGAACGCCAACGGCACGATGATGAGCCGGGCAGTCAAGTCCATTGCCAGATAGGCGGCGCGGACGATCTGCGCGTCCTGGCTGGTCAGGGCCGCGACGGCGAGAGCCAGGAAAGCAGCAATCGAGCCCAGCAAGCCGACCGAAGAGGCAACATGCGTAGTGAGAGCGAATTTTCGCAGTCCGGGTGTCACGGTGATGGTCGTGGTCGGCGATTCCTCACTGGATGTGATGACATGTTCATGCTCAGCTCAAGCCCACACACATAACGCCCGGCAGCAGCGGCGCCGCGGTGATCGCAACGGCGCGCCTTGCGCGTGATCGGCGTTCGCTGCATGCCGTGAGTTAGCCGTTGGCACAGCGCCGAACTTGTTAATCATCAACTTCGATACCGCTGTCGGTGTGATAGTGGATAACGCCCGTCGTTACGCATAGATACGCCTCGTGCTCCATCGGTTGTCCGGAACTCACGAACTCGAAGGCTTGGAGTAGCTCGTCGAACTTCGTCCCGGCACGGGTTGTCATCGATGGCTAACGCTGCACATCGGCACGTTCCATGGGCTTGTTAGACGTCATCGCTCGTCATCGGCCGAGCACGATGTCGATGCCCACCATCACTTGGGCCAAATTCTTCTGTGACAGCTTGCCCGTACGCTCCGTGAGAAAGGCGCGATCGACAGCGATGATCTGCGACGCGTTCGCTACAGAGTCTTTCGGCAACCCCGTCGCCCTCGCCGATAGCAGAACGTTCCCGGGCGCTCGGGCCCACGTCAAGTTGCTCGTCAGCGGAACACAAACCACAGTTGCTATTCTGCTTCTATTCAGGGGATCCCCTTGGACCACCACGACCGGTCGCCTCAGCCCAGGTCCTGATCCGCCAGGTTCGGGGAGGTTCGCCCACCAGACCTCGCCTTGCAACGCTCCTACCACGGCTCCTGCTCGAGGAGCCGGCGCCGCACCGCCGCCGTGACGAACGGGTCGACAGGTTCCTTGAGCTCATCCATGACTTGGTTCATGGCTTCTGTAATCTCGTCCGGCGCGTGCCGGGCGAGATATTCCGCAAGGGCCTCCGCATAAAGCTGGCTACGGGACTTCCGCGACCGACGCGCGTGCTTTTCGGCAGCCCGGAAAACGTCGTCTGGCAGGGACACAGCCGTCTTCATACCTTTAGTATAACCGCGGACATCGCCCTCGACAAATCGCGACACGTGACCGGGTGTAGGTGACGCTGATCGCCTGGCGGCCCGGTTCAGCGGCGGCCTGATGCACTGTCCAGCGCGCCGCGTTTGCCAACGCGGTTACGAATGCACAGAGTTCCAGGTTGTCTTGTTGGTCGTGACGATCTACTGGCTCGCCATTTCCCGGATCTTGCACACAGTCCTCCAATTGCGATCAGTCATCGTCGCGCCGAGCAACTTCTCGGAATTTGCCGCGAGTTTCGACCTGCCTATCCCCTCAGGCGCATGTAGATAGAACACCGAGCCGATCAGACGAAATCGTTCCGTTCGCTTCTTGAGGCTGCCGAGCTTGTCTAGGTCAGGGTTTTTTGGGATGAAGGCCAGGAACCCTAGATGCAAACTGGCGGGATCAGCTTCTGCTTCGGGAAATGGGTTTTGCGTTAATGCCTTTTCTATTGCATCAAGCCCGAGAATGAGAACGTGGGGCTCAAAACCACGGCGCGTCTTGATTTCGGCAGCTAGTTTCTCCGAGATTCTTGAGAAGTCCATTTCGCTGCTCTGAAATACTGCATTGCCGCTTTGAACATACGTTTTGGCGTTTCGCATGCCGATATTTTCTAGGATTACAACAAGCTCCCTCATTGGCAGCGTATTCTTCCCGCCGACGTTGATGCCTCTGAGGAGGGCAATGCAAGTATTCACCTATCCACCAGTCGATGTAGCCCCTTCAGTAACGCCCTACGATCCGAATCAGCGATCGCCGCTGACGTTTCACTTCAGGCACTCTATCAATAACCGCATTCGCAGCATTCGGTTGTTATGTGTCATCTACCTAGAGCTGATATCTCGAGAGTAAGCAATTCAGTAGTGGCTGAAATGCAGGACCCGCACGTGCCGCGCCGACATCTGATACCGCTCGCCCATCTCCGGGAATCGTGCTAGCGATTCATGCTTAGGGGTGTGTTTCGTGTTGCGGAAGTTCGTCATCTATTGATGCCCAAGATACCTTCGATTTCGTCCAGACGTGCATCTCTGGTGTTGGTACCTCGCCTTCATCAATCACTCCAAGGGGCACGCCGCGGAATGCAGGAAGATTGGCGGGCTCGTACCAGAGTGGCGAACCGCACGAACTACAGAATGCCCGGAGCCCATCCCCCGAATCGTACTTGGCTACGTTGGATTCAGGCCCAATCACGATGAGATGATCCGTCTGAACTACGCCCCACGCGGCGCAAGCGGTTCCCGAGAATTTTCTGCACGTAACGCAATGACAGAATCTCGCGCTATGGATAGCTCCGTGAATCTCGTAAGAGACTCTCCCACATAGGCACCTTCCCTTCAGCATGTTGCAGCCCTCTCCAGTCGCCTAACTTTGAAATCTATCGCTGCGGAACGCCATACCCCATAGATCATGCCTTGACCGGCGCTCCGCGGGCGAGCCACCCCCACCACACGGCGGCGCAAGCGAGCCCGGCGAACGCCATCGTCGCCGCGAGCGGCAGCGGCGAAGGCTCGCGCACGAGGCTCAACGCACCCGCGACGATGCCGCCGATCAGAAACTGATTGACGCCGAACACGGCGGAGGCCGCGCCTGCGCTCGCGGGGAAACGGCTCATGGTTCGGGCGACGGCGTTGGCAAACACGAAGCCGACACCGAAAACATACACGAGACAAGAGATCAGGAGCGGAATGAGCCCGGCATCCGTGCCGGCCGTCAACACCGCGAGTGTGCCGCCGGTTGCGAGCAGCGCGGTGCCGATGCCGAGCATGCGCGATATGCCTAGGCGCGTGACGTACCGGCCGTTGGTGTAAGCGCCGATCGATCCCCCGAGCATGACGAACGAGAAGCAATAGCCGTATTGATGCGGCTCGAGGCCGAAGCGCTCGATCAGCACGAACGACGAGTTGCTGACGAACGCGACTACGCCGATGAACGCGAGTCCCGTGCAGAGCATGTAACCGAGCGCTTGCCGGTCGGTGAGGATGGTGCCGTAAGCGCGCATGCTCGCAAGAACGCTCGCCGCATGAACCTTGTGCACGCGCGGCAGCATGGCGAACGTAACCGCGAGGCACAACGCGCCGGCACCGGCTTGCAGCCAAAACACCGCCGGCCAATGGTCGAATGCCGCGACGTAACCGCCGATCACCGGCGCGACCACGGGCGTGAAGAACGTGAAGATCGACACCCACGAGATCGCGCGCGATGCCTGCTCGCCGCTCCAGCGATCGAGAATGATCGCGCGCGACAAGACCATGGTCGACGATGCGCTGAAGCCCTGGAGCGCGCGAGCGAGCACGAGCTCGGCAAGACTGCCCGACAGGGCCGCAAGCACGCCGGCGATCACATAGAGGGCAAGGCCGAAGCACAGGATCGGCTTGCGGCCATAGCGATCGGAGAGCGGTCCGTAAATGAGGCAGCCGGCCGAAAAGCCGATGAGGAGCGAGCTCATCGTCAATTGCGCGGAGGCGCCGCTCACGCCCAAGCCCGCGGCGACCAGCGACAGCGACGGCACGTACAAATCGTTCGACAGAGGCCCGAGCGCCGCAATGGCGCCGAGAAACGGGATCAGGATCGTAAACGTCGCCGTGTGGGACGCGACGGGTTCCTCGGGATGGTTCGTCAAGACGAGACTATCTTGCGGAATCGCGGCGAGATGCCGCTCCTACCGTCATCACGGCGACCGTGCAACCCACGGCGAAAGCCGGAATCGGCGCGTAAAAAAGCACTTCTCCGGTCGAACCTTCGGTCGCTCCGGCGACGGCGATGAAGGTGCGAATCTCGAACCCGCCTTGACCGGCGTCGCGAAAGGTCTCCTCGTCGCTGTAGGCGACCAACTCGTCGCTGCGGTTGTGAACGAATTTATCGAGAAACGCACGGTCCCACGTTTCGTTGATGACGCCGGAATCGGGCGTCGCCGGCCAATGCGAAATGCCGCCCGTGCCGACGACGGCAATGCGCTCCGGCTGCGCATCGCAAGCTCGCCGCAGGATGCGGCCGAACTCGTAAGCGCGGTGCAGCGGCGTCAACGGCGGACCCTGGCAATTGATGTTCACGGGAATCACGGCCAAGTCGTAGCGCGGCGTCAGGAAATTGAGTGGCACCATGATGCCGTGATCGAACTTCCATTCCTCGGCGTAGGCAAGATCGATATCGTGCATCATCCTCTTGACGATGCGCCGCGCCAGGTCTGCATTGCCCGGCACGCGCGTGCGCTTGATGGCGAGCCACTGCTCGTCCTCGATCGGCCCTTCGTACTGATCGGCCATGCCCATGCAATACGCGGGCATGTTGTTCATGAAGAAATTGGCGAAATGCTCCGCGGCGATGACGATCAAGGCATCGGGCATCGCCGCCTCGAGCCGCGCGCGCAACTCCGCGAGCTTGGCGTAGAAGGCGTCACGGACTTTGGGATCGGCGCGCTGCGCGCGGCCCGTGATGCCGGGTGCGTGGCTACAGACGCCCGCGAACACGAGACTCACGGTTTCCTATCCTCGAGCATCGTGTAGAGCCCGCCGCGTACCGGCCCATGGACCTTGACGCCCCCACGCATCGCGGCGATGTACTCGTCCCAGTTCTGGCCGATCAATGCCGAATAGTGCATGAGGATCTGGCCGTTGACGCCCATCACGTAGAGCAAGCCGATATCGCCGTCGGCGATCGCGTTGCGCTCCTCGGCGGTAAGCTCGTATTCGCTCAACAAGGAATCGCGGCTCGACGCGAAGCGTTCCCGGACGTGAGGATCCCTATTGAGTTGATAGAGCAACTTCTGGACGTAATAAAGACTCATATGCGCATCTGCATCAACGCCCGAGCGACGGCACGCGGTGCGTATCCATCGCGATACAGATGTTTTTCGTCTCCATGTAGAAATCGAAGCTGTAATCGCCGCCGTCGCGGCCGATGCCGCTCGCCTTCATGCCGCCGAACGGCGACGGCAAGTGCCGATTGTTCTCCGAATTGACCCACACCATGCCGACGTCCAATCCTTGCGCGAACCGATGCGCGCGGCCCGTATCGCGCGTCCATAGGTACCCCACCAATCCATACTTGACGCCGTTCGCAAGCCGCAGAGCCTCCGCTTCGTCGTTGAACGGGATCACGGTCAACACGGGCCCGAAGATCTCTTCCTGGGCCACGCGCATGTCGTTGTCGGCGCCCGCGAGCACGGTCGGCTGTACGTAGTTCCCGCCGAGCGGCGCCAAGCTGCCGCCGATCGGGATCGCGACGCGCTCGCTCTTAGCGACGTCGATAAAGCCCAGCACTTTCTCGACATGGCGCGCATGAATCAGCGGCCCGAGCTCCGTAGCCGGATCGAGCGGATGGCCGACCTTGATGCGGCGCACGCGCTCGACGACCGCCGCGAGAAACTCGTCGTAGATGGAACGCTGCAGCAGCAAGCGGCTCGACGACGTGCAGCGCTCGCCGTTCAAGCTGAAGATCATGAACACCACGGCGTCGAGCGCCCGCTCGAGATCCGCGTCGTCGAACACAACGACCGCATTTTTGCCGCCGAGCTCAAAATGCACGCGTTTCAACGTCGGCGCGCCTTGCGCCATGATGAGACTGCCCGTGGCCGATTCCCCGACGAACGCGACGGCCTTGATCGACGCGTGCTCCGTCGCCGCCTTGCCTGCCGTTTCACCGAACCCCTGCACCGTATTGAGCACGCCGGGCGGCAATCCCGCGGCCGAGCTCAACTCGGCGAGCAAGGTCGCGGTCAATGGGCTCCACTCCGCAGGCTTGTGAACGACCGTGCATCCCGCAGCGAGCGCCGGCGCGATCTTCCAGGTCGCCAGCATGAACGGCGTGTTCCACGGCGTAATCGCGGCGACGGGCCCGATGGGTTGACGCATCGTGTAATTGATGTGGTCGCGTGCGGGCAGCGCGAGGCCGTTGCGCGCCTCCGGAGCACGGTCGGCGAAGAAGCGAAAGTTCTCGGCGCCGCGCTTTGCCGCCGCCGACATGAAGCGAATCGGCTGGCCCGTGTCCATCGACTCCACGAGCGCGATCTCCTCCGCCCTCGATTCGATCGCATCCGCGATCGCGTGCAGCAAGTCGCGACGCTCGGCGCCGGGCATGCCGCGCCAGGCGGGAAACGCCCGCTCGGCGGCGCGCGCCGCCGCGTCGATGTCGGCCGCCCCGCCCGCGCTCACGCGGCCGAGCAGGCTGTCGTCGACGGGTGTGCGGTTCTCGAACGTCTCGTCGGACGCGCCCGCGCGGAGCATGCCGTCGATGAAGTGCCCGAGCGGCCGCGCCGCGAAGCGTTCCAAGTACTCGCGCGCCTTTGCGAGATTCGCATCGCGGCGTTCAGTCATGCGTCGGTGCCTTGACGCGCCGGCGGCTTAGGCACGTGCTCGTGGAGGTTGTTCTTCTTGAAGCTCAACTGCGGATGGGCCTCCTGCATGTAGAACGATATCGCAAGCGGCGTCGCGCGAAAAACTTGGTCGAGATGCTCGCTGAGCGTCGCGAAGAGTTCCTCGCCGACGCGTTGCCGCACGTCGAGCGGTCGTCCGTGGCCGACGATCGCCGTCATGTGCACATAGCCGTTGTCGGGATGGCAATCGGCGATTCTGTAATGCTCCATACGCACTGCGCGCACGCGCAACCCGCCGAGCGGGAAGATGCCGGAGCGCAAAGCGCTCGCATGCAGCTTATCGAGCAAGTCGTCGAGCGCGATCTTGTGCTCGATGTTCGCGGAGTACTCGACGATCAGGTGCGGCAAGGAAGTCTCGTATTGAGTTGCTGTGAGGGCGCGCGTAAAGTTAACACGATAAATGATCATCCGAGAAAAAGGAACATGAAGCGCCCCATCGCCGACCTCACGCGCCTCAAAGGATCCATCCCGCCGTTGATCACGCCGTTCACCAACGGCAACGTCGACTACGTGCGGTACGCGGCGCTCGTGCGCTACCAGATCGAGCGAGGAACGCACGGTATCCTCGTCAACGGCACGACTGCGGAGCCGTCGACGCTCACGCTCGACGAGCGCAATCGCCTCGTGACGCTCGCGATCGAAACGGTCGCCGAGCGAGTTCCCGTCGTCGCGGCGACGGGCTCCCAATCGCTCGCGGAAACCGAGATCCTCACGCGCCATGCCGTCGAGGCGGGCGCCGATGCGTTGCTCATCGTGACGCCTTATTACATCAGGCCGCCGCAGCGCGGGCTCGTGCGCTATTACCTCGAGCTTGCCGCGCGGCACGAGACGCCGTGGATGATCTATCACATCCCGGGCCGGACGGCCGTGAGTGTGACGCTCGACACGTTGCGTGCCATCAGGAAGGAGTCGAAAACCTTCGTCGGCATGAAGCACGCCGTCAACGATCTCGGCTTCGTGTCCGAGTGTCTGCACGAGCTCGGCGCCGACTTCAAGATCTTCGTCGGGCTCGAGGAGCTGAGCTTCCCCATGATGGCCGTGGGCGCGTGCGGGCTCATGAACGCCGTCGGCAATTTGCGCCCCGGCGTGCTCGCGCAAATGTGCGACGCCGTGGCCGCCGGCGACATGGGAACAGCGCGGGCCCTGCACGACCAGTTGCTCGAGCTCAACCAGGCGGTTTTCTTCGACACGAATCCGATTCCCATGAAGTACATGATGAAGCGCTGCGGCCTCCTCGAGCGCAACGAGCACCGCTTGCCGATGATGCCTGCGACCGAAGAGCTCGAGCGTCGCCTCGATGCCGTGCTCGAGCGGGCGGGCCTCTTGTCCGACACGTCGCTCGCATGCGCTTCCTGAGCTTCCGTCACGCCGCTCGGGAAAGTTATGGTGCGATCGTCGGCGACGGGATCGTCGATCTCGGCGCACGTCTCGCGGCGCAGGCGGCGACGCTCAAGGCGCTGCTCGCCGGCGGCCGGCTCTCGGCCGCGATCGAGCTCGCGTCCAACGCGGCCGGTGACGTCGCGCTCGCCGACATCGAGTATCTGCCGACGATTCGCGATTCCGGCAAGATCGTTTGCATCGGCATCAACTACGGCAAGCGCAACGAGGAGTACGGGGACGATGACGCCGCGCCGCGCTATCCGAGCGTCTTCTTGCGCACGCCTGAAAGTCTCGTCGGACACGACCAACCGATTCTGCGTCCGCCGGAATCGGAGCAGCTCGACTACGAAGGCGAGATCGTGCTCGTTATCGGCCGGCAGGGCCGGCGCATTCCCGAAGCGAAAGCTTGGGAGCACGTGGCGGGGCTCTCGCTCATGAACGAAGGCTCCGTGCGCGACTGGCTGCGGCACGCGAAATTCAACGTCACGCAGGGCAAGAACTTCGCGCGGTCGGGCAGTCTCGGGCCGTGGCTCGTGACGCGCGATGCCATCCCGGTGCCCGAGAACCTGCACTTGACGACGCGCGTCAACAGTGAGCTTCGTCAGGACGACACGACGGCCAACCTGCGCTTCCCGTTCCGATTTCTGATCAGCTATCTCTCGACGTTCATGCCGTTGAATCCAGGCGATTTGATCGCGACCGGCACGCCGACCGGCGCCGGTGCGCGCTTCGATCCGCCGAAATACTTGCGGCCGGGAGACGTCGTCGAGATCCATGTTCCCGAGATCGGCACCCTCAGAAACCGCGTCGAGGACGAATGCATGTAGGAGCGAGCTTCGCTCGCGATCTTCGTCTTCGCGAGCGAAGCTCGCTCCTACAAGGCAATAGCAGACGCCGTGGCCGTCGTTAGGGCGGCCCGCCGATCTCGATGAGGTGGCGCAAGTCGTCGTATAGCGCCTCGAGACGTTCCGGGCGCAGCTGCTCGCGAAGCTTCGCGTACTCGAGCTCGACGATCGGGCCCACGGTCTCGACGAGCCGTTGACCCTTCGCCGATATTCGCACTTGGAGCTCGCGCTGATCGTTCTTCGAGCGATTGGCGATCACCAACCCCTGCTCCGAAAGCTTGCGCAGAATGCGCGTCATGCTCGGTGCCAGAATCGCGCATTCCGCGGCGAGACCCGCGGCCGTGAGCTCACCGAGATCGTTGAGGGCGCGCAACGCCCGCCACTGCTGCTCGGTGATTCCGTAAGAGTGCAAGACCGGACGGAACCGCGCCATCGCCGTCTCGCGAGCGCGTAGCAACAGCATCGGCAGTGATTCGCTGAAGCGTCGAATGGCAGGCATCGTGGCGACGAGCATAACACGTTGATGATTCTGCATTATGCTTAAGCGCATGCACGTCGTGCTGTTGGTTCTTGCATTGCTCGCGCTCATCGTCGGGCCCGGCCTGTGGGTTGCCGCCGTCATGAAGCGCTATCACTTCCCGCAGAACCGATACGCTAAAACCGGCGGCGAAACGGCGCGCGAATTGCTCGATGCAGTGGCGCTGTCCGAGGTACGCGCAGAGATGACGGAGGGCGGCGATCACTACGATCCGCTCGAGAAAGCCGTGCGTCTCTCGCCGGAGAACTTCAACGGCCGCTCGCTGACGGCGTTGACGATCGCCGCCCACGAGGTCGGTCACGCGATTCAAGATGCGGACGGGTTCATGCCGTTGCGCTGGCGCACACGCCTCGTGCGTTGGGTGAGCCCGATCGAGAAAGTCGGCGCCGGCATGCTGATGCTGTCGCCTTTCGCCGGCGCCGCGACGCGCGCGCCGGCGATCGGGCTGCTCACGTTTCTCGGCGGCATACTCGTGTTGGGATCCGGCGTCGTCGTGCATGCGCTGACGCTGCCGACCGAATTCGACGCGAGCTTCCGCCGCGCGTTGCCGCTCGTGAAAGCCCGGGGCATCTTACGCACCGAAGACCTGTCACGTGCGCACACGTTGCTGACGGCAGCGGCGCTCACTTACGTCTCGGGCGCGCTGCAGAGCCTGCTCAATATCGCGCGTTGGTGGGCGATCCTGAGGCGTTGATCAATCATAGGCCGCAAATCGCGAGCGAAGCTCGCTCCTACACGCGCGCCTCGGCCTCCATCGACTCGAGCTTGTGCGCGACGGCGGCCGGGGATCCGGTCCGACGCGCGAACAGGTCGTAAAACGCCGGGATGATGAAGAGCGTGAAGAGCGTCGCGAACGTGACGCCCGAGAATACGACGGCGCCGAGATGCACGCGGCTCGCCGCGCCCGGCCCCGAGGCGAGAATCAACGGTATCGAGCCCATGACGGTCGCGAACGACGTCATGACGACGGGGCGAAAGCGAATCCTCGCGGCCTCCGTCACGGCAACTCTGAATTCCTTGCCGGCGTCGCGCAGCTGATTGATGAACTCGACGATCAACACCCCGTTCTTGGCCGCAATGCCGACGAGCATGATGATTCCGATCTGGCTGTAGATGTTGAGCGTGAGCTCCCCCAGCCACAGGCCGAACAAGCCTCCCGCGACGGCAAGCGGCACGGTCACCATGATCACGAGCGGATGCACGAAGCTCTCGAACTGCGCAGCCAGCACGAGAAACACGACGAACAGCGCGATCCCGAACGTGAAATAGAGCGCACCGGACGATTCTTTGAACTCGAGCGACTCGCCGCGGTAGTCGATCTGGGCCGTCGCCGGCAGCTCGCTGCGAATGATGCCTTCGAGATACGCGAGCGCATCGCCGAGCGCATAACCGGGCGCAAGGCTCGCGCTGATCGTGACTGCGCGCAAGCGATTGTAGCGATTGAGCGTTCCGGGGCCGGCTTGATCCTCGAGGCGCACCAAGTTCGACAACGGAATGAGCTCGCCCGAGCGCTCCGAACGCACGAAGATATTGCGCAAGTCCGCATACGTGGCCCGCTCCTCGGGCTTCGCCTGCAGGACGACGTCGTACTCTTCGCCGTCGACGATATAGGTCGTCACTTGGCGCTCGCTCATGATGGCTTGCAGCGTTTGGCCGATGCTCCTCGCGGACACGCCGAGCGCCGCCGCACGCTCGGGATCGACGCGCACGAGCACTTGCGGCTGGGTCTCCTTGAGATCGGAATCGAACCGCAACAAGCCGGGGTTCTCGGCGGCGCGCTCAATGATGATGTCGCGCCAACGGGCGAGCTCTTCGTAGTTCGGCCCGCCGAGCACGATCTGGACGGGCTGGTTTCCGCCTCCGCCGCCGCCGCTGCGGCCGCCCGGGCCGCTCGACCGCGCAAACGCCAACACGCGCAGATCCGGAATCTCCGCCCACTTCCTGTTGAGATCCTCGAGCAATTCTTGGGTCGTAGTCTCGCGCTCGTCCCAAGTGGTCAACGTGACGTTGACGATGCCGGCTTGGTTGTTCCAACCGGGCACGCTGATGATGCCTCGTTGGATGAGCCCCGATTCGAAGTAGGGCTGCATCGCCTCCTCGACCTTGAGCGCTTCGCGCGACAACCGCTCGTAACTCATCCCCTCCGGCGCTTGCAGCATGCCGCCGAAGTTGCCTTGATCCTCGGCCGGCGCATATTCCTGGGGAATCGCCTGCAAGAGCGCGTACGCGCCGAAAGCGATGACGACGCTCGCGAGCACCGACAGCCAAGGCGCCCGCAACGATACGGCGAGCACGGATTGATACTTCGACGCCATCCAATCGAACGCGCGATCGAGCTTGTGCGCGAGCGCGCTCTCGGTGGCGCTCGTACGCAGGAGCTTCGAGCACAGCATCGGCGCGAGCGACAGCGCCACGACGCCCGAGATGATCACCGCCGCGGATACCGCGACTGCGAGCTCGGCGAACACACGTCCGATGCTGTCCCTCAAGAAAGCAACGGGCGCGAACACGGACACGAGCACGACGGTGGTGGCGATAACGGCGAACGCCACCTGGCGCGTGCCGTTGAAGGCTGCGAGCAGAGGCGGCTCGCCGTTCTCGATGCGCCGGTGCGCATTCTCGAGCACGACGATGGAGTCGTCGACGACGAGACCGATCGCCAACACGAGCGCGAGCATTGTGATGAGATTGATGCTGTAACCGAACAGGGCGAGCACCGTAAACGAGCCGATGAGGCAGATCGGGATGGTTACGAGCGGGATGATCATCGCGCGCAGGCTGCCCAAGAAGACGAAAATGACGAGGCCGACGAGGACCGTCGTCACGGTGATCGTCTCGTACACGGCTCCGATGGCCGCGCGGATGAACAGCGAATCGTCGCCGCTCGTGATCAGACGCATGCCTTCCGGCAAATCGGTATTGACGAGATCGACTTCGGCCTTCACTGCATCGAGCACCTCGACCGTGTTGGCCGTAGATTGCTTGACGACGCCGAAGCCCGTCGTGATGCCGCCGTTCGTGCGGAACATGCGCTCGATCTGCCGCGGCCCCACTTCGACGGTCGCAACCTCGCCGAGCCGCACCAGGTGCTCGTCGGCCCCTTGCACGAGGACGAGATTGCGGAAATCCTGCGCAGTCTGGAAGTTGCGCGCGATGCGCACTTGGAAATCGCGATCCGCCGACTCGACGCGGCCCGCGGGCAGCTCGAGATTCTCGCGTCGCAATGCGTCCTCGATGTCCGTCACCGTGAGATTGCGCGCCGCCATCGCGAGCGGATCGAGCCAGACCCGCATCGACGGTCCTCCCGAGCCGAACACGTTGATCTGCGATACGCCGGGGATGACGGCAAAGCGGTCGAGGACGTAGCGCTCCATGTAATCGGTGAGCTGCAGCATGTCGAGCGAGTCGCTCGCAAGCGTCAGCCACATGATCGGCTGCGTATCGGAGTCGGATTTCGAGACCGACGGCAACTCCACGTCCTCGGGCAACCGATCGATGATGCGCGAGACGCGATCGCGTACGTCGTTCGCAGCTTCGTCGATGTCGCGCGTCAATTCGAACTCGACGTTGAGGCTCGCTTGCCCGTCGCGGCTCGTCGAGCGAATCGTCTTCACGCCTTCGATGCCGCTGAGCTCGCCTTCGAGCACCTGGGTGATGCGCGTCTCGATGATCTCCGCGGACGCGCCCGGATATGAGGTCGATACTTGCACGACCGGCTGCACGACGTCCGGATACTCGCGCACGGTCAAATCGCGGAATGACAAGGCGCCGAAAGCAATGATCATCAGGCTGATGACGGTTGCGAATACAGGACGCTTAACGGAAGTGTCTGACAGCCACATCGGAAACGCCTTCTTTCGGGACTAGCTGCGTTAGCCTCGTGCCCGTCGCTCGCCGTGCGTTCCCGTCGGGTCGACGGCGCCGCTGACGGCTGATTCGGGGGTTTCGACGCGGACGCGCACGCCGTCGCGCAATTTGACGATGCCTTCCGTGACGATACGATCGCCCTCCTCGAGGCCGCCGAGCACCTCGACCGAGCCGAAGCGCCGGTCCCCGAGTCGAATCTCTTGCTCGTGCGCGACCATGTCCGCACCGACGCGAAACACATAGGCCCGATCTTGTATCTGATAGACGGCGTTCTCGGGAACGACGAGCGCCGAGCGCTCCGCCATGACGACGCGCACGGTCAGCAGCATTCCCGGCCGCAACGCGCGATCCTCGTTCGGAATGTGCGCGCGCACTTGAATGGCGCGAGTCACGGGATCGACGCGCGAGCCCACGGTGCGCACCACGCCTTCGAACTCGCGATCGGGATAGCTCACGCTGCGGGCGAGCACCGCGGCGCCGGGTTGCATCGCGCCGAAAAACGTCTCGGGAACCGTGAAATCCAGCTTGATGATCGAAATGTCGTCGAGAGTCGTGATCGCCGTGTTGGGCGCAAGCATCGTGCCCGGGCTGACTTGGCGGAACCCCAAGAGGCCGGAGAACGGAGCTTGAATCAATCGGTCGCGCAGTCGTGCAACGACCGTATTGAGGCGCGCTTCCGAGGCCGCCGCGCGCGACCTTGCGACGTCGAGGTCGGCCTCCGAGGTCAGACCTTGCGCCGCGAGATTCTCGACACGGCGCAGCTGACTCTCGGCGTCGTCGAGATTGGCGCGCGCCTCGGCAAGCAGCGCCTGCTCTTCCTGATTCGTCAGTTGCAGGAGGACAGAGCCGGCCTCGACATAATCTCCGTCCTCGAAATCCACGGAACGCACGGTATCCGTAACCTTGGCCGTCAGCGTCACGGATTCGTTCGCCTGCGCCGTGCCGATGGCTTCGACGATGTCGTAGAGTTGCTCGCGCCGCACTTCAGCGATCGTAACGAGCGGCACCTCTTGGGCGCCGAAACCGCCGGGCCCTCCGCGTGCCTGCCCGGGAGGCGCGTCGGTTTCGCCCGCCATGAAGTAATACATGCCGCCGCCAATGGCGACTACGGCTAATACGATGAGCCCCGCGTACTTCATGTCTTTCCTGTGCAGCCTCCCCGTTCGCAGGCCGCGCGGCGATTATGCCATAGCGTCAGTTTGCGCATGCGAATCAAGCGCGTAGCCAATGGACATCGCGCATCGGAAAACGTTCCGGCGCGGCCAAAGTTTATTGCGCTACCATATCGAGCATGGGTAGCAGCGTCATCCATGGCGGCGCCGACATCGACGCGCTCGTCGCGATCAAGGCACACGTCCCCGAAGACGCCATGAGCGCGGGAATCCTCGGTACCGAGCGCGTCGGACACGGCGTGCGCATTCGCGAAGACGGCCTCATCGCGACGATCGGATACTTGGTCCACGAAGCCGAGACCGTTTGGATCACCGCCAACAACGGCGCGACCGTACCCGGTTTCGTCGTCGGTTACGACTTCGACAGCGGTTTCGGTCTCGTGAAGCCGTCGATGCCGCTCGAAGGTCCCATCATCAAGCTCGGCACCAGCGCCGACCTCGAGATCGGCGACCAAGTCACTGTCGCAAGCAGCGGCAGCGACGGGCAGCGCATCACGGCGGAAGTGGTTGCGAAACAGGAGTTCGCGGGCCGCTGGGAATACCTCATCGACGAGGCCGTATTCACGGCGCCGGCCCATGAAAGCTGGTCCGGCGCGGCGCTCATCGATCGCAAAGGCAAGCTCGGCGGGCTCGGCTCGCTCGTCATCCAGGGGTTCGAGGCGGGAGGCACGTTGCGCACCGTCAACATGTTCGTACCGATCGATCTGCTCGCGCCGATCATCGACGACATGTGTCGATACGGCCGGCGCAACACGCCGCCGCGACCCTGGCTAGGCCTCCTCGTGCACGAGGACCAGGACGATCAGCTCATGATCGTCGGCGTCTATCGGAATTGCCCGGCGGACCGCGCCGGATTGAAGCCCGGTGATGTGATCGTCCGTGTCAACGACGCGCCCGTATCCGGGCTCGCCGAAATGTTTCGCAGCGTATGGAAGCTCGGCAGCGCGGGTGTCGAGGTTCCGATTCGCGTCGTGCGCGAGTCGGAAACGCTCGACAAGGTCGTCGAATCCGACGATCGCGCCGTGTTTCAGCGCATCGGCACCGTTCAGTAGGAACGAGCTTCGCTCGCGATTCTTCAAACATCGCGAGCAAAGCTCGCTCCTACCGACATTAAGATCGCGAGCGAAGCTCGCTCCTACAAGAAGTCTCGCTCCTACTCCGTGCGCTCGCGATAGGTCCTATGGCAGCCGCCGCAGGTGCCGGCCGCTCCTTGCACGAGACCTTGCGCGGCCGCAAAGCCGCCCGATTGCACGGCATCGGCGAGGCCTTGCGTGGCACTCTGCAAATCCGCGGCCTTCTGCTCGAAATCAGCCCAGTTCGTCCACACTTCGGGCAGCGCGCGACTGCCCGTCGGAACGCCTTGCGGCATGAATCCTTCGGTGAGCATGCCGGCGACAACGGCGAGATCCGTTACCGCCTTCGCGAATACCGCTTCGTCGAGCGGGATTTCTTGCCGTGCCATGCCGCCGATCGTCGTCATCTTGTTCGCCGCGACACGCATGACCGCCTGACGAAATTGGAATGCTTGTCCTTCGGGCGTGTCGGCATCGGCGGGCGCACCGCCTTGTTGGCCGGACCCGCAAGCGGACAATAACGACAGCGAGAGCACGGCTCCCATCAACGCAGATGCTTTTTTCATGCTTGGACCTTTTTTCTTACGGCGAACACTCGAGGCAGAATAGACAAATCGTCATTGCGATCGCAAGTAGACACGCGCGCGTTGCTCAATCGCCCGACGTCAATATTCGGTGCATTCCCTGAATGTTGAGCGGCAACCACTCGAACGAGCCCCAATCGCTGTAGGCTTCCATCTTGATGCTGGCCGTAAGCTCCTCGAGACTCCGACCGGCGGCGATACCGGCAGCAACTTGGTCGCGCAACTCTTCGAGATAGACGCGATGCTCGACGACGTCCTGCTTGTTGCCGATGGAGCCGTGGCCGCCGACGGCGATGTCGAAATCGAGCGCTTCTACGTCGCGGATAGTCGCGGTGAGGTCGTCGATGTCGACACCCGGGAGCGTCTGGAACGGCAGCCGCTTGACGCTCAAGAAATCGACGAGAAACACGGCGCGCTCGGCGGGAAAACGCAATACCGTCATGTCCGGCGAATGAGTCGGCCCGATATGAATCATCTCGACGGTCTTGCCGCCCAGAGTCACCGTGCGGCGGTCGGCGAATAGGCTCTGCGCCGGGTACACGTCGCTGACCGGACCGCGCGCGATCTCCGCGCCGCTCAAGGCGCCGTCCTCGTTCGCATCGTAGAGCGCGAATTGTCCTTGGAAGTTGCCCGTCGCTTCCGTTTGCTCGATACGGCCATTACGGTTTGCATCCATGGCCGCCGCAGCGTCGGTCAGCGCAGTATCCGCGGGCCGCAACCGCAGCGCTTCCGCCATGGCTTCGTGCCCGACGAACTCGGCCGTATCCGCGAACACTTCTCCCCCCGAGGCATGGTCCCAGTGATGATGGCTGTACAGCACGTAGCGAACCGGAACATCGAAACGTTGCTCGAGCTCGCCGCGCAACCACTCTGCGAACGCGCGGTTGATGGGATCGGAGACGATGATCCCTTCGGACGTCACGAGGAAAACCGTGAAGTGCTGATTGTTTTGCGCCCGGTACAGATCACCGGCCACCTGAACGATCCCGCGCTCGGGCTCCTGCGCGAACGCAGCACCGCATACAGCGAGAATCGAAACGCCGGCGAGCACCGCGAGACCTTTGTTGTTGTTCATTGTCGCTCTCCTGAACGTGGCTTCAACGCCTCGTCGATGATGAAAACATCAGTGAGCAGCGCGCGCAAGTGGATCGACGCATTGAGGTTGTCGATGATCTGCGAGCTGATGTCGTCGAGCGCGAGCACGAGCCGAATCGCGCTTTGCGCGACGCGGGCATCTCTGTCGAAGGCGTCGAAGAACGCGGCGCCGCTGTCTGCGAGCGCTGCGCTGCGCTGCTTTGCACAAGCGATCGCGACGGCGCTCACGTCGCCGAGCGCGGTCTCCATGTTCTGCAAGAAGTTCCGCACGTTGCGCTCGGGCGCGGCGCCTCGATCCGTGTGGCGCCCCTGGGCCGCATACGCGAGCAGGAACTCGTAGCCGGCCTCGATCGCGTCTACACGCTGCTCGAAATCCGCGTAAACGGGGGCGTTGCTCTTATTCGTCATCGATCCACCTGCCAGCGATTCGGATCATGCTCAGCGCGATACTCCGCGCGCGTAATCCACCCGAGAATCATCGAGCGCGTGAAATGCAGCTTTTCCGGGCGCAGCGCGAAGTAGACGTGCGCCATGACCATCGTCACGAGGCAGAGCGCCGCCAAACCGTGCACGACGTACACGACGCCCCACTGACCGTCGCTTAGCCAATAGGGATTGCGCTGCCACCACGGCGTATCGATCTTGACCATCATGAGCGCGCCCGTCACGGCGGCAGCGAGCACGACAACCGTGAACGCAAGATGGATGAGCTTCTGCGCAAATGAGTATTTGCCGGGCCTCCCCGGAGGCTCTCCCCCCATGCGCCACGTCCTCTGCAGGATCGCCACGGCGTCACGCAGGTCCCGCCGGTCGAACCACATCGAGCGCCGGTCTTGCCAAACCACGGCGCGCACAACGTGCACGACGACGATCGCGATGAGCACGAGGCCCGCAACCCAATGGATCGTGACCCAGGCGAATTCAATTCCCAAGATCGGCAGGAACGCCGTAAAGAGGAGCGTCAGTACGCTCGCCGCGACGAGCCAGTGGATCGACCGATCGAGACCCGTATGGCGGACGATTCTATCCACCGGGGCCCGACTCTCGGCCTGCGCTTGCCGGACCCGATTCATTGCGGCTTTAGCGTTACGCGCGCCGGCGGTCCGGAGCGAAACGCCACCGATAGACTGCATGAAGGATGATGAGCGCGGCCCCTAGGCTTACGAACACCCACAAGAGGTCCCAAGACATCCCCTGCAAGATCTCCCGGCCGTAGACATCACGACTAACGCGAAAGAGCTCCACGCGACTCGTGTTTCTGGCGCGCCGGCCGGCTCAAGCGTCCCGAATCGCGCGCGTGACGAGGTTCTGCAACAACGGGATCTTGAAGTGATTGAAGTTCAGAGGCGTCGCCCCGCGCACTGCGGACTGTCCCGCCAACGCGGCCGTGGCTTCATTCTTCGGCTGACCCGTCACGACTTGCTCGACGACGCTCAACCTTCGCGGGACGGCCTGTACGGCACCTGCGGCCATGCGGATGCGCTCGATGTTTCCGCCTTGCACGAACATAGCGGCGGCCACGTTGACGAGCGGGAAATCCCACGTGTTGCGGTCGGCGACTTTCTCGAAGTAGAACGTCGCACCGGACCACTCCGCCGGAATGCGAATCGAGGTCAACACGTCGCCGCGCTCGAGCGCCGTCATGCGCTCGATGTCGACATCGGGGCCGATGAAGAATTGCTCGGCCGGAACTTCGCGCTCGCCTGAGGCGTTACGGATGACCATGCGCGCATCGAGCACGACCATGGCCGGTGCCGTGTCGGACGGCGATACGGCGACGCAGCGGTCCGCACCCCACAAACAGTGCTCGCGGTTCTGGCCGGCCGGCGAATCGGCATAGCAGGAATTGCCGCCGGCGCGATAGCAGTCGAGGCCGTAGCGGTAGTACCAGCACCGGGCGTCCTGGCAGAGGTTGCCGCCGATCGTCCCGGAGTTGCGGATCTGCGGGCTCGCGACGCGGCGCGCTGCCGCCGCGAGCACACCATAGCGCTCAGTGATGAGCGGGCTCGTCTCGACGGCCGTCAACGTCGTGAGCGCCCCGATCTCGACGCCGCCGTCGGAGGCCTCGCGGATTCCTTTGAGCTCGTCGAGACCCGCGAGGTCGACGACGACGCTCGGCCGCTTGATGCGGTCCTTGAACCAGTCGAGGCTGTCGTTGCCTCCGGCAAGCGCCCAACCGCCTTCGCCGGCGTCGCTCAACAGCTCAATGGCGCCGTCGACCGTATCCGGTTGATACAACTCAAATGCCGGCATCATGTCTTTGGACATGCTCGCGCTCCTTATTTGTACGCTTGGCCAGTGGAGAACGACATCGAGATTACGCCGTCCCCGCTGCGCGCATGACCGAATTCAGGTAGTGATCGTAAGCACCGCAACGGCAGAGATTCCCGGACAAGGCCAGTCGCGCTTCGTCGCGCGTGGGCCGTGGATTGACCTTGAGCAGAGCCACGGCGCTCATGACCTGGCCCGGCGTGCAGAAACCGCATTGCGGCCCGAGCTCGTCGATCATCGCCTGTTGAACCGGATGCAATTGGCCGTCGGCGCTTTCGAGGCCTTCGATCGTCGTGATTGCCTTATCGCGCACGCTATGCGTGAGCGTCGAGCAGGAGTACGTGGCAACGTCATCGACGAGCACCGTGCAGGCGCCGCATTCGCCGCGGTCGCAGCCGAGCTTCGTGCCGGTGAGGTTGAGCTTGTAACGCAACGTCATCGCGAGCGTCTCGTTCGGCAGCACGTCGACCGTGCGCATCGCGCCGTTGACGCGGAGCATGAGCATGCGCTCCACGCCGCCGACCCCGGCACGATCGGGCGCGCAACCGGACAAGCCGCCGAACAGCACCCCGGCGCCCGACACGGCCGCACCCGATGCGATGACGCCCTTGATGAACTGCCGGCGCGACGCCTTGACCGACGCGATCTTGAGAGGCCCGCCTTCCGAGCCGGTATCGAAGCGCGGTTCCAGGTACGCACCCACGCCGTGGTCGTTGGTCTTGTCAGCCATGAGGAAGTCTCCGTCTGATGGGCCTAAAGCCCCATGTCGCCCAATAGATGCTAGGTGAAATGCCGCACATGCTCAACCGCTATGCCGTGTTGACTTGCAGCGGCTGATGCGACTGCGGCCGGCCCGCCGCGACGTTCACGATCATGTCCGTGACGACCGGCATGCGGTTGAAATAGTGCCCGCCGAGCGCATCGGAAATCGCACACAGTAGCGCCGCCGTCGCACAACCCTGCACCGGCTCGCCGATGCCCTTGGCGCCGATCGGGTTCTGCGGGTCCGCGATGTCGACGGCCGCCGTCGCCATGTGCGAAGGCACGTCGAGATACGAAGGCGGTTTCGCCTGCAACAACGAGACGTTGCCCGGCAGACCGTTTTGCGGGTCGTAGATGTGCCGCTCGTAGGCCGCGAGCCCGATGCCCATGACGGCACCGCTCTTGATTTGCGTCGCGAGGCCCATCGGGTGAATCACGGTGCCGCAGTCGGCCACGCCCAAGTAATCGACGATCTCGTATTTGCCCGTTTCGAGGTCGAGCTCGATTTCGATGAACCCGGCCGCGAGCGCGGGGACCGTGCCCGAGCCCGGGATGTTGTCCTTGGCGACGCCGACGAGCCCGGTTCCTGCGACGCCGGCGGCGGCCGCGGCCGTGAGCGGGTTCAAATCCTGCGGCAACTCGTGGCCCGCGTATTTGCCGCCCAAGTCCATCGCGAGCTGCGCGGCCTGCGCATAGCTCAGTCTCTGCCGAGGATCAGACTTCAAGAACACCGCTTGGCCGCCGATATCGTAATCGTCGGCCGAGCCCCCGAGCTCCATGGCGGCGATTTCCTTGAGCTTCGCGACTGCGTCCATCGCCGCGACGTAATTCGTGCGTGACATCGTGAACGAGGTATTGCTGCCGAACTGGCCGAAGTTCCACGGCAGATGACGGCTCGAGTCGCCGCGCACGACGACGCAATTCCCCCAGTCCATTTTCAAGACCTCGGCGGCGACGCGCGCCGTGCCCGAATGCGAGTACGTACCGAGATTGCCGACGCCGGTATGGATGTTGAGCTTGCCGTCCGGCGTCAAAACGACGAGGCCGTCAAAACCGCGGCCGCCCGCCGAATGGTAGGCCGTGCCGACGCCGATGCCGGTCACTTTCGAGCCGTTGCGCTGACCGCTGCGTGCTTTGCGCTGCTCCCAATCGAACGCGGTCGCCCCCTGGGCGAGGGCATCCGACAAGTAAGCGCTCGTGACGGTGCCTTGCTGCGCGCCGTACTTTGAATCGTTGTTGGGTGCATTGATGCGCCGGATGGCCACTCGGTCGAGCTTAAGCGCCCGCGCGGCTTTGTCGATGAGCGGCTCGATCGCCCCTGCGATCTGATTCTGACCGGGACCGCGCTGCGGGCCGCGCGGCGGCGTGTTCGTCAACACGGGGACGCCGCGGAAACGCATCGCCTCCGGCGTATACACGAGCGCGATCGCGTCGGCGGCGGACAGCCAATCGGAGAAGCCCGCATTCGGGCCGTTCTCCTGAACGATGTACAAATCGACGGCCGCCACCCGGCCGTCGGAACGGAATCCCATCTTGATGCGGCCTTGGAAACCGTGCCGCGCCGAGCCGATCGCATATTCCTCGTGGCGCGCGATGCGCATCATGACGGGCCGATTGTTGAGCTTCTTCGACAACAGCGCGGGTACCGCGACGATCGGATAGCCGCCGCCCTTCGAGCCGAAGCCGCCGCCACAATACTCGGCGATGAAGACGAGCTGATCCGGCTCGATGCCGATGTAGCGCGCGACCGTCGGAATCGGGAACGTGCCGCTCTGCGAGGAGGCGTGCAAGTGGCATTTGCCGTTTCGCCAGTAGGCCATCGCCGTGCGCGGCTCCATCGAGTGATGTGCGATACCTTGGGTTACGAAGGTCTCGTCGAGCATGACGCTCGCCGCCGCGAACCCCGCGTCGATATCGCCGTACGACCATTCCGTCGCGGCTTTGCCCATAGGCAGCTGGCCTTCGCTCGCGGCCGCGAAATCCTGCGCCGTCCATTTGAGCTCGCTGAGCTGGCCCATCATGACGATGTTGCCGTCCGTGCGCGCGTTCTTGCCGCCCGGGTACAGGCTCTCGAGGGGGTCGACCGTGAAGGGCAGCTCCTCGTATTGAATCTTGATCGCTTCGAGCGCGTCCGCGGCGATGGCTTCGGTGTCGGCCGCGATCGCGAGAATCGGTTGGCCGACGAACACGGGCTCGTTCGTCAGAATACCGTCCTGCGGCTCGGGGATCGGCGTAACCTCGTCGGCGGTGAGGATTCCCGCGACACCCGGCATCGCAAGCGCTTCGCTGGCATCGATGTTGACGACTCGCGCGTGCGGCATCGGGCTCGTCAAGAGCTTGCAGAACAGCATGCCGTCGGGACGGAAGTCTTCGGAGTACCTGGCCGTGCCCGTGACCTTGGCGCGGACGTCGGGGGGGGTGAAGTTCTTGCCGATCAAGGTGTACGCCATCTTCTTCTCCCGTAGTTTCCCGGTGCCGGCAGCCGCATCGAGCGGATGCGGGCTAATTTAGGATCATACCCAAGATCGTCGCGGGGGGCATCCTCTTGTGGGAGCGAGCTCGTCTTTGTGGGAGCGAGCTTCGCTCGCGATTCTCAATATTCGCGAGCGAAGCTCGCTCCTACGGGAGGGACAGGTTCGGCTCGTCGAGCGCGGCGCGCTGCTCGCGCAGCGCGAGCACGTGCTCCTCCCAGTACTTGGTCTCGGCGAACCAGGGAAACGCGCGCGGGAAAGCGGGATCGGTCCAGCGCCGGGCGATCCACGCTGCATAGTGGATCATGCGCAGCGTCCGAAGCGCCTCGATGAGACGCAGCTCGCGATAGTCGAAATCGTGGAACTGCTCGTATCCCTCGAGCAAGTCCGCGAGTTGCGCACCCATGTCGTCGCGGCTTCCGGACAGGAACAGCCACAAGTCTTGGACAGCCGGGCCGTTCATGCAATCGTCGAGATCGACGAAGTGCGGCCCGCTGTCCGTCCAAAGCACGTTGCCGGGATGACAGTCGCCATGTATCCGAGCTTCGCGGTACGGCATCGTTTCCTCGAAATTGCGGGCCACTGCCGCGAGCACGTCCGCGGTGATGCCGCGGTAGGCGTCGACGAGGTGCGGCGGCAGCCAATCGCCGGCGAGCACTTCGGCCGCGGAAACCGTCCCGAGCCGCTCGATGGAAAGCGTCGGGCGAGCCTCGAACCGGCGCGTCGCGCCGACCGCGTGGATGCGCGCGAGGAACCGGCCCATCCATATGCGCTCGTCGCTCGTGGCGAGCTCGGGCCACCGTCCGCCGCGTCGCGGGAATACGGCGAACCGATAGCCTTCATACTCGTGGAGCGTGCGCCCCTGCAGCACCTGCGGCGCCACGACCGGAATCTCGCGCGCCGCGAGCTCGAGCGAGAACTCGTGCTCCTCGAGGATGGCCGCGTCGCTCCAGCGTGCGGGCCGATAGAACTTCGCGACGACGAAACCTTCGTCCGTGCCGATTTGGTAGACGCGGTTCTCGTAGCTGTTGAGCGCGAGAATGCTGCCGTTGCAAGCGATGCCCGTCGACTCGATCGCGCCGAGAACGAGATCGGGAATGAGCCGTTGGTACGGCAGCTCCGCGCTCATTATCGTTCCAAAGCGCCGCAAAAGACCTGGAGTGCCTCGTCGAGCGAGCGGTGCCGAGGCAACGTAGCTCGAGTTTCCGCGGCCAACGGCGTCCGTGCGAGCTGCGCGTACACCCATTCGGCACCGCGATGAAACTCGGGGCTCACGCCCACGCTTTCGAAGGTAGCCGCAATCTCGCGCATCTCGCCGACATACCGCTTCGCGGTGGCGGCAAGATACGGGATTCTCGCGGCCATGCGCTCGGCCTCGTGCGTTTGGCTCGCGCGAAACTCGGCCATGAGCTCGCCGCGCACGCCGAGCCGCTCGGCCGCCATGAGCACCGCCGTGTAGAGCGCGTCGACCCCCTTGTTCATGGCCGCGTACGCCATCTTGATCGCCGAGGCCCGGCCGGCCTCGGGCCCCATGTCGATCATGACGAGCTCCGGAACTTCGAGCGCAAGCACAGGCGCGCGCGCCTCGCCCGAGACGTAGAACCGCGTCGGCGTGGCAACACCCGCGCGCGGCGCGGGACCGACGATGCCGACGTCGACGAAGGTGGAGTCTGAGCTCTCGAACAAGGCGCCGATCGAGCGCGCCGTCGAGGGCGAGACCGCGTTACAGTCGACGAATACTGTGCGGGCGCTCGCTTGCTCGATGGCCGCGACAGCGCGCCGCGCAAAGTCGGCCGCGGCGGCGGGCGGAACGATCGACAGCACGATATCGGCTGCCACAACGAGTGCCGGCAACGAACCCAAGTCCTCGATGCCGGCGCGCGCGGCAAACTGCCGGCTCTCCGGGCTGCGGCCCGTGAGGTCCGTGACCACGCGATAGCCTTGCCGCAGGCACGCGGCTCCGACCGCGCTGCCCATGTCGCCGACGCCGACGACTGCGATGGTGCTCGTCATTGCCTTCCCTTTCCGCCCTTCGAATCGATAGTCCCGAGCCACGATGATATGTGAACGGTTCACACAATGACCTACGGGCGGCACGCCTGGTTTATGATCTAGCGACGATGTCGAGCTCCCGACCCAACGACACGAAACCGCGGGCACTGCGTGGCCCAGGCGCGGCATTGGCTGCAGCCGCGGCATTGCTCTACGCCGTGCCTTCCCATCCACAGACCGACGAGACTCCTGTGAACGGAATCATCCCCTATCGAACCGTCGTCACGACGCTCGACAACGGCCTCGAAATCATCGTGATGCCGATGCCGGGCGACGGGCTCGCGACCTTTTGGAGCATCGTTCGCACGGGATCGCGCGACGAGTACGAGCCGGGACGCTCGGGCTTCGCGCATTTCTTCGAGCACATGATGTTCCGCGGCACGGAGCGCTACCCCGCGGACGTCTATCA
>DATCIQ010000184.1:0-19389 GCA_036507635.1 Gammaproteobacteria bacterium | reverse complement strand
CTTCGTAAACTCGCCCAAGAACGTGAGGCGGAACTCGCCGACCGGCCCGTTGCGCTGCTTGCCGATGATGATGTCGGCGACGCCACGGCGCGGTGTATCGGGCTCGTAGACCTCCTCGCGATAGATGAACACGATGAGGTCTGCATCCTGCTCGATCGCCCCCGAATTGTGCGTGACGATGCCATCTGCGAGCCAATTCGCGGGACCGGGCACCGTCAAATCGAACACATCGTCTTCGCCTTCGGGTGTGACCGCCGTAATGCGGTCCCAGGAAAGGCCGGACTCCGCAACCACCGGCGTTTGAGCCGAGACCAAGCCGAAGCGGCCGTTGTTTCCGCCGTGAGCCGTGCCACGTGCCTCAGACAAGCACTGTGGTGACACCTCGGCGGCGGGTGCGCGCACCATGTAAGCGAGACGCTGGCCTGGTGCCAGTTTTGCAATCGTGGTCCAACCCCAGGCGCTCAACAGTCGATGCTCGGCGGTTGCCCGTATCGATCGGCCGCTCGCGAGCTGCACGCGAAACACCGGCTTACGCGCGACGCGCCAGACTTTGTCAGCCCATGCCCGCGTCAACCGTTGATGGTCGTCGATCGACCACACCTCGGGTTCCACGCCTACGAGCTCGCGGATCGGCACGCGTCGCCCGTCAGTCAAACACACACGTGTGTCGCCGGTAACGCATTCGCGTAAGTCCGACATCACCGGCCGCTTATCCGTGCGCTGCTCGACGCTGCGATTGAGCTGCGAGATCGCAATGACCGGCACGTCGAGCTCCTTCGCGAGCGCTTTGAGCGAACGCGAGATCTCGGAGATCTCGGTGGCTCTGTTCTCAACCGTGCCCGCGACCTGCATGAGCTGCAAGTAATCGACAACAATGAGTCCCAAGCCGTGCTCACGCTTCAAGCGCCGCGCGCGAGCGCGCACTTCGGTCGGCGTCAGCGCTGCGCTGTCGTCGATGTGGATAGGAGCGTTCGACATCATCGACACGGCCGAATCGATCCGTGACCAATCCTCGTCTGTGAGCCTGCCGCGGCGCAGATTCGACTGATTGACACGGCCGATCGAGCCGATCATGCGAAACGCGAGCTGCTCCGCGGACATCTCCATGCTGAAGATCGCAACGGGAATCTGATTGCCGATGGCCGCGTTCTCGGCGATGTTGATAGAGAGCGTCGTGTTGTGAACGACAACATCTTCGGCGATGAAATTGTGATGCTCCGGCACTGTTAGATCATAGACTTGCCGCTGACCGACGAACTCGATGGATTCGATGCGATCCCAGTAGATATCGCTCGTCGCGAGATTGCGCAGTTCCTCGTCGTCGAGCGCGTCGGCGATCTCGCGGAGGCGGCGGCGACTCAAGCCGCGCTTACCCACGTGCGGGTCAACATTCACTTTCGGGCGTTTCGAGAGACTTACTCGTAACGCCTGCTCCGCCGCCTGCTCCTTCCCGAAAATGCCGATCTCTCGTACAAAACGAGCGATGTCCTCCTGACGCAGCACACGCAGCTCGTATGCCGATCGTCTCGTACCTCGATAAAGGATCTGACGCGAACGCAGCTTGGCTACAATCCCGAAGCGCAGGAGCAGATGCTGCATATCGCGCGCGAGCCGTTCGCTGACGGTCGAGTACGAAATCCCGACCTGATCCTCGTTCTGCACGTAGATACAGCCGTCGCAGGCAAACGCGCGATTGAGAAACAACGCCAATTGCTCACGCGGCAACTGGAAAACTACGTCCGGCACGTACTTGCCGTGCGCCGACTTGCCCCATAGACCGAGCGTCGTGAGCCAGTGGGTAACCGGGTTGTCCCCATTCTTGTGGACGGACACTCTGTCGGGCCCGGTTTCCACATGAAACCCGACACTGCCTAGCCGCGGCAAGAGGGCCGCGCTTGGCGCGGAGACGCCCGCCACCCAGCAGTGCACCGCGCTGACGGTCACGCCGACCTCTCTTGCCAGCGCCGTGAGCGACAACCGGTGCGCACGAAGAAAATCGCGCAACCGCGCGCCAAGCTCCCGGCGGGCGGTTCGAATGGCTCCGAAATCACGGACGACGCAGCCCGTCGGAGTGCGGTCGCCACGCGCTTGGATGCGGCAGCGCATCCCAGGGAAGTAGGCGACAGCCTCGCTGAAATCATTGAGAAGGCGGGGATCCGCGTTGGTGAACTTCGGGATCTTGTCGGTCAATCCGCCATCCGTGAGGAAGTATGCGACGAGCTTAACGAGCGGCTCGGGGAGCGGTTGCGTGCCGAAAAACGGCAGCGCGCGTGGAACGCCGACATGCATCCCGGCTCTGAGCGCCGCGAGCGGCTGCCAACCGTCGAGCGTGAGGAACGGGTGCGGTGCAGTCACGGCAATACGACGCCCCAACGCCGTGCGTACTTCGAAGACCGGTTTGATGCCGTCATCCACGAACGCCGAGGCCTTGGCCGCTCGCAACCGGCCGCGACGGTCGAGCGACACCAAATCCCCTTGCCGTTCGCGCACGCACGTGTCGATCGACTGCAGCTGACCGGTAGCCGGGTCGAGAATGCGGCTGCCCGACACGATGCACTTGCCCATGGACGGCCTCCCGGCGATGACGATGAGCTCACCGCGCTGCAAGCCGGCAGTTTTCGCGTCCATCTCCGTGAAACCGGTGGCGACGCCCGTAATGTCTCCGCCCGCCTGGCTCAACATGTCGAGGCGATCGATCGTGCGCGGCAGCACTTGCTTCATCGCCACGAATCCCGCGCCCCGCCGCTGACCGCGGTCCGCGATCTCGAACACGCGCTGCTCCGCGAGATCGACGAGCTCGCTGACGCTACGGCCTTCGTTGCTGTGGGCGCTCGCGGCGATGTCGCCGCCGATCTGGATCAGCGCGCGCAGCATCGCGTGCTCGCGGACTATCTGCGCGTACGCGCGCACGTTGGCTGCGCTCGGCGTCTCCTCGACGATGCGCGCGATATAGTCGAGCCCGCCCGCGGCTTGCAGCTGGCCCAGCCGCTCGAGGTGCTCGCTGACGGTGACCGCATCCGGCGGCTGATCCCGCTCGACGAGCGTGCCGATCGTTGCGAAGATCAGCCGGTGGTCGGTGCGGTAGAAATCGTCTGCGCCGACGGCGTCGGCAACCTGGTCCCAAGCTCGTTGATCGAGCATGAGGCCGCCGAGCAAGGACTGCTCCGCTTCGACGGAATGCGGCGGCAGGCGCAGCCTGTCGGTGGCGCGTTTCGCGAGCTCGGCAGTCGTCGCCGCTTCAGCCATGCCTCACTCGGCTTGATCGACGGCTTCGACGATGACGCTGATCGGCACGTTGACGTCGGCATGCAGGTGCAATTCGACGCGATGCTCGCCGAGCATGCGGATCGGACCGTCGTGCATGCGCACTTCGCTGCGTTCGACGGGCGCGCCGAGCGCTTCGCAGGCCTCGGCAATGTCGACGGTGCCGATCGAGCCGAACAGCTTCCCTTCCGTGCCGGCCGCTGCTTTCAAGCGCAGAACCGTGCCCGTGAGCTTGGCGGCACGTGCTTCGGCCGCCGCAAGCTCGGTGGCCGCCTTGTTCTCGAGGTCGTCGCGAATTTTCTCGAACTTGGCGATGTTCTCCGGCGTCGCGAGCGTCGCCTTGCCTTGAGGAAGCAGAAAGTTGCGCGCGTAACCTGATTTCACCTTGACACGATCGCCGATGCCGCCGACGTTGTCGACCTTTTCCAAAAGAATGATTTCCATTTCCCTGACTCCCGTTAGCCCGGCGTACGCAGACGCGAACGCCAGTCGAAAATGTTATCGAGCAGCCCGACGGCGGCCAAACCCAAAAGCGCCATCAACGACGTCCATGGCAGGATCAAAATCAGGTACACCGGCCACACGAAGGCGGGCTGCCATTGCTTCGCATAGGCCCAAGCGTGCATGACCGCCAATCCCTGAAACAAGAAGGCAAAGAGCGCTATAGGACTCAGATTCTGCACCACCGGGACCTGAACCACGAGCCCCACGGTGACGAGAACCATCGCCACGATGCCGAGCATCCGCCCCAACTTCAGGGCCCGGAACTCCGTTCCGAAGCCGACCTCGGCGCGCGCCAGCGCAAACCACCAATAGCCGAGCAGCATCACCGCGACCAGCACGGCGAACAAAGCGCCGAACATCATGCCGAGCAGCATTGTATCCAAGGTTCGGACCGCCTCGAGCTGTTCGGGCGTCGCATCGCCGGCCTGGAGCAACTCGATAACGCGGCTCACAACCGGCTCGACGAGCACCGCAGGCGCGGGGCCGAAAAGCGAGACCGCCGCCGCCGCGATCAAGGAGCCGAGCACCGTGCACTGAAAACCGAGCGTCAACGTGCGTGCCCAGTTGAGCAGCGCCCCGAGCGCCGCGCCGGAAAGCATTGCGACGGTCCCGGCGACGGCCCCGTACAGCCAACCCCCCGCGGTCGCGACGGCAAGCAGCGCGAGCGCGGCCGACCCGAGCGCAGCCGTGGCGAACCCCTGCGCGGCGCCGCGGTGCAGCGTGTTCAGCACCATGAGCGCGGCCGTCACCACGGGAAAAATCGGGGCGAACAGAATCGCAAGGAGCACCAGCCAGTAGCGCTGGGAAAGCACCCAGTCCACGAGGATTTTCACGGCATGCGCCTCGCCGGCGCGCGGTCAGTGCTGATCCGTGTACGGCAACAGCGCGAGAAACCGGGCGCGTTTGACCGCGGTTGCGAGCTGCCGTTGATACCTGGCTTTCGTGCCCGTGATGCGGCTCGGAACGATCTTGCCGGTTTCCGAGATGTAGGCTTTGAGCGTGACCAAGTCCTTGTAGTCGATTTCCTCGACGCCCTCCGCGGTGAAGCGGCAGAACTTCTTGCGACGAAAATAACGTGCCATGAATCTTTACTCCTGTTGCGGTCGCCGGCTCAGGGCTTGCCCGCCTCTTCATCGACCTCTTCGATCTCGTCCGCCTCGATCTCGACGCCCGGGATCTCGATGTCCGGGATCTCGATGCCCGGAACGTCGACGAGCGCTTCATCGTCCGGACGTCGCTCTCGCGGCCGATCTCGCACGGAGGCTTGCGCCTCGCGCGCTTTCTCTTCCTCGTGCGCTTGCGCCATGGCCGAAGGCTCCGTGAAGGCCCGGTCGCGCTTGATGACCAAGTGCCGCAGGACGGCATCGCTGAAACGGAATGCGCCGACGAGCTCATCGAGGGCTGGCTGGTCGCACTCGATGTTGAGAAGCAGATAGTGCGCCTTGTGGACCTTGGCGATGGAATGCGCAAGTTGGCGCCGGCCCCAGTCTTCTTGACGATGGATTTTGCCGCCGGTGCCTTCGATCATGCTCCGGTAGCGATCCAGCATCGCGGGAACTTGCTCGCTCTGGTCAGGGTGGACCAGAAACACGACTTCGTAGTGTCTCACTCAGACTCCTCATGGGTTACAGCCTCCCGTCATTGCGGTGAGGCAAGGAGCGACTCGTTTTTTACTGCCCGCGCGTCAGCCGTGCGGGGCGCGCCATGCTACTACAGTTCTTGGGTAGGAGCGAGCTTCGCTCGCGAGAGAAGAATCGCGAGAGAAGCTCGCTCCTACGAGGAGGACAGCGGAGATTGGCGCAGGAGCTCGAACAGCACGACGCCGGCGGCGACCGACACGTTCAAGCTCGCGACGGTGCCGTGCATCGGGATCGCGACGAGCTCGTCGCAGGATTCTCGCGTGAGCCGGCGCAGTCCCTGCCCTTCCGCGCCGAGCACCACCGCAATCGGGGTACTGAGCTTCGCCGCGTAGAGTGATAGCTTCGCTTCCGAGTCCGCGCCGACGATCCAAACCTGGGCCTCTTTGAGCCAAGCGAGCGTGCGCGCGAGGTTCGGAGCCGTGAAGAGCGGCACCGATTCCGCGGCGCCCGTGGCCACCTTCTGCGCGGCGCCCGTGAGCTTGGCCGAATGCGCTCGCGGCACGACGACGGCATCGACGCCGGCCGCATCGGCCGTGCGTAGGCAAGCGCCGAGGTTCCGCGGATCCTCGACTTGGTCGAGCACGAGCAGGCGCAGAGAGCGCGCGCGCGACAAGACGAGCTCCTCGAAATCCTCCATCGTGAATTCGCGGCGGCCGAGAACTTCGACGATGACGCCTTGATGCGCGCCACCCTGCGCGAGCCGGTCGAGCTCGGGCCTGCGCCGGTGCTCGACCTCGACACCGAGTGTGTAAAGCGATGCGGCAATCTCGGCGAGCGGTCCCGACGGCCGGTCGAGCACGAGCGCCTTGACGATCGCCTGCGGACGGCGCTTCAGCACCGTCTGCACCGTGTGCAGCCCGTACAGGGTCTGGCGCTCAGTCACGGCCGCCGCGGCCACCTTTGCGCCGCTGGTGCGAAGGACGCGCGTCTTGCGTCTCGGGCAGCATGAAGTCGATTTTGCGCTCGTCTAGGCTCACGTTCGCGAGACGCACGCGCATGCGGTCGGTGAGCCCGTAAGCCCTTCCGGTGCGCTCGCCGACGAGCTTCGTGCCGCTCGGGTCGCGGTGATAGTAGTCGCGCGGCAGCGCGCTCACGTGCACGAGGCCGTCGATCGCGAGCTCCGGGATGCGCACGAACAAGCCGAACGGCACGACGCTCGCAACCATGACGTCGAACTCCTCGCCGATCCGGTCCTGCATGAAGATGCACTTGAGCTGCTCCTCGACGTCCCACACGGCTTCGTCGGCGCGCCGCTCCGCTTGCGAGCACCGCTCGCCGAGCTGTTGCATCTCGAGCAATGAATACGGATAGCCTTTCACGGTTCGGTGCTTGACCGACCATTTGATCGCGCGATGCACGAGCAAGTCCGGGTAACGCCTGATCGGCGACGTGAAGTGCGCATAGGCAGGGAGCGCGAGCCCGAAGTGTCCGACGTTCTTCGGCTGATAGACGGCCTTGCTCATGGCCCGCAGGAGCACCGTCTCGATGAGCTCCGCCTCGGGTCTGCCCTCGACACCGTGCAGGACCCGGCCGAGATGCTGCGGCGTGAGCTGCGCGAGCGGCGGAACTTTCTGCCCGAACGTGCGCAGGAATAGCGTGAGCTCCTCGATGCGCTCGGGACTCGGCCCTTCGTGCACGCGGTACAGGCTCGGCAGGCGCGCCTTCGCGATCAGCTTCGCCGCTTCGACGTTCGCGGCGATCATGCACTCTTCGATGAGCTTGTGCGTCAAGACTCTCTCGAGGGGATGCACGTTCTCGACCTTGCCGTTCGCGCCAAGCTTGATGACCGTCTCCTGAAGGTGGAAATCGATCGCGCCGCGCCGCCGCCGTGCCCGATCGAAGGCCTCGTAGACGTCGCGCAGATGCTGGAGCGCGTGCGTCAAGTGGCCGTGCTTGCCGCGTGCGGCTTCGTCGCTCAAGAGATCCCAGCTCTCCGTGTAAGTGAGACGAGCCGCCGATTTCATGACGGCCTCGAAGAAGCGCGAGCGCGTCACTTGGCCTTTGGTCGAGACGTGCATCTCGCACGCGAGGCAGAGCCGGTCGACCTGCGGCTTCAGCGAGCACAAGCCGTTCGACAGCTGCTCGGGCAGCATCGGCACGACGCGGTCCGGAAAGTACACCGAGGTACCCCGCACGCGCGCCTCGCGATCGAGCGGCGTGTCGGCCTCGACGTAATGGCTCACGTCCGCGATCGCGACGATGAGCCGCCAGCCGCCCGCATGCGGCTCGCAAAAGACCGCGTCGTCGAAGTCTTTCGCATCGGCGCCGTCGATCGTCACGAGCGGCAGATGACGCAAGTCTTCCCGGCCGTGCTTCGCGTCGTGCGTGACGTGATCGGGAAGCCCGGCGGCGTGCTCGACGACCGCCTCCGACCACTCGTTGGGAATGCCGTGCGCGAGAATCGCGACGTCGATCTCGACGCCCGGATCGTCCTCGCGGCCGATGATCTGCACGACCTTGCCGATCGCGGGGCTGCGCTCGGTCGGATACTCGACGATCTCCGCGCGTACCAAGTCGCCCGGTTGGGCGCGCCCGCTTTCGCGGGGTGCAACGAGCACTTCCGTGCGCGCGTCGCTTTGCTCGAGCACGTAGTTGATCCCGCGCTCGCGACGGAACTGGCCGATCACGTGCGTCTTCGCGCGCGCGAGAATCTCGGCGACCTTGCCCTCCCGGCCGCGCCTCGTCGGCGTCGTGCGCACGGCGACGCGATCGCCGTCCCAGAGCGTGCGCATTTCGCGCCCGGAAAGATAGATGTCGTCGCCGCCGTCGTCGGGCAGCAGAAAGCCGAAGCCGTCGCGGTGCGCCTGCACCTTGCCCGTCACGAGATCGAGCGCCCGCACGAGACAGAACTCGTGCGCGCGGTTACGCAAGAGCTGCCCGTCGCGAACCATGGCTTTGAGCCGCTGCTCGAGCGCGTGCAGATGCTGATCGCTGTGGATGTCGAACTTGCGCCCGAGGGAATCGAGCGCCAGCGGGCCTTCCGCCCTATCCATGGCGGCGAGAATCTCGTCGCGGCTCGGGATCGAGTGCTTGTAGCGCGGCTCGGAATCGTGCGCCGCGCGGCGCGGTTCGCGTTTAGGCATCAGGCCGCACACCCGCGCAAGAGCAATGAATTAACCGTCATAGAGGCGGCATCTTATATGGTTTGACAGCCCCCCGGGCACTCAGTACATTCGTCCGCCTCTCGCCCGATGCCCAGGTGGCGGAATTGGTAGACGCGCTGGTTTCAGGTGCCAGTGGGGTAACACCTGTGGAGGTTCGAGTCCTCTCCTGGGCACCACACGAGAGACCACGAGCGACAACGTAAGATAATTGATCTATAAAGGTTTTCTAGCCGTTCGCGAGCGAAGCGGACGGTCTGGAATGGGCTGATATGGGCGCAAAAATGGAGCGCCTGTGGAGCGCGGGGAAGTCAGTTGCATCCTCTACGTAAACTCAGTCGTCGGCGGCGAGTGCGATTGCGACGAAGCCGCTGTGAATGTTCTCTAGCGACGTATTTCGATTTCGTCGGCGGCCTCCTGCCTTACTTGACCGTGCGCCGCAACATCGAGCTGCCGCGCGAGCTGCTCGGCCTTCCCCGCGGTGAGGCCGCAGCGTCCCTCGCCGCGAAGCTCGGCATCGCGCCGCAGCTCGACAAGCTCCCCGCGGCGCTGTCGGTGGGCCAACGCCAGCGCACAGCGATCGCGCGTGCGCTCGCGCACGAGCCGCCGATCGTCATCGCGGACGAGCCGACCGCCGCGATCGATCCCGTGAACGCAGACCGCATCATCGCGAGCTCGTGGCCCTCACCGAGGAGCTCGGCGTCACGCTCATTTTCGCCACTCACGCGCACGACCCCCGGCACTGCGCCGGCAAGCTTCGCGTCATCGCAAGCATCGAAGAGCCGGCCGTCATCAAGCGGATTCTCGATCACCTCGGCCGAATGAGCGAGCCGCTCAATCGAGCTCACCCCAGCCGGGCACCGCCCCAGCGCGAGCGGCCGATCTAACCCGCGTCTCCTACTTCACGGGGAACCAAGCCCCGATGCGCGGGTCTGGCCCGGATCAGCGCAGCGCCCATCCAGCTCAAGCGTTTCTGGCCGGGCGCGGGAGATTCGCAAACCCCTTCGAGTCCCGTCGCCCGCCCCCGCCCGCTCCTTGTCGCTCACGTCACTTGACAACCGCCGCTATCGCCGCCCTCGTCCGCCGATGACAGGCCACCACGGGGTGTTTGAACTGCTTATACTCCAAGCCGACGTCGACCTTCGCCGTGCTCGAGAACCAACCGCGCTCGTACGTGCGAAGCTCCGCGACGACGATCGGGTTATCGCTCATGCGTGCTAGGCGCTCGCGGACGTGCGACTCGGTCAATCGGCCCGTGAGTCAGGGGAGCGCCACAACGACGGCAAGCACGACCGACGGCGACCAGGGCGGCTCTTATCACGGAACGGCTCCATTCACTTCCGCCTCAGGCGGGTTTGGCGGCTATATTGCTCTGGACACCCTTATTTGCGATGCGATCGGGAACTTAGGCGGCAGTCGGCGGACTATGTCACCTATAATCGGCGCGCTTCAATTCCCTTGAACGACAATTCATGACGTCATCTTGCCGCTGGGCGGCGATTCTCTTGCTCGGCGTGCAAGCCGCTCTGGCGCAACCGGCCGGAGTCCTCCTCGATCCGGGGCAGAAGTCCGTGCGCATGGTGAGAACCGCAGCGCCGCCCGCGATCGACGGCGTGCTCGACGAGGCCGTCTGGGCGGGCGCGGCGCTCGTCGACGATCTGCACCAGGTCACGCCCATCGAGTACGCGGAGCCCTACGAGAAGAGCGAAATCTATCTCCTCTACGACGATGACGCGCTCTACATCGGCGCGTATCTCTACGATACGGACCCGGACCAGATCACGGCGCGCAACCTCCGTCAGAACGAGAGCGTCGGCCAGGATGATCGCTTCTACGTCACGCTCGATCCGTTCAACGACCGGCGCAGCGGCTATTTCTTCGGCCTCAATCCGAACGGCGTGCGCGCGGACGGCCTCTACCAGAACGTGACCGAGTTCTACGGCGCCTGGGACAGCATTTTCTACGCGGCCGCCGGACGGTTCGAGGAAGGTTGGATCGCCGAGATGGCGATCCCGTTCAAGTCGCTGTCGTTCGATCCGAGCACCGACACCTGGGGGCTCAACTTCTCGCGCGGGATCGTGCGCAAGAACGAGAACCTCGCCTGGGTCTCGCGCAATCGCCAGTACAACCCGAGCGTCTCCGGTCTCGCGATCGGCTTTGAAGGGCTCGAGCAGGGTGTGGGCCTCGACGTCGTGCCGTCGGTGAGCGCGACGCGCACGCGCGTATTTGCGACGGGCGCTTCGGACTCGGACCTCGAGCCCTCGCTCGATCTCGTCTACAAGATCACGCCGCAATTGAACGGCTCGCTGACCTTCAATACGGATTTCTCGGCGACCGAGGTCGACGACCGGCAGGTCAATCTTACGCGCTTCGGCCTCTTTTTCCCCGAGAAGCGCGATTTCTTTCTTCGCGAGGCCGACATCTTCGAGTTCGGCGGCCTCGGCGCGAGCCGGCAGTCGCAGATTCCCGGCTTGAATCCGTTGCGCCAAAACGGCCGGCCGTTCTTCTCCCGGCGCATCGGCCTTTCGAGCACGGGCCAGATCGTCGACCTCGAGTACGGCGCGAAGGTCAGCGGGCGCATCGGCCGCTTCGAGCTCGGCGCGCTCTCGATCCGCCAGGACGAGTTCGGCGCCGTCAACGCCGACACGCTCTCCGTCGTGCGCGCGAAGATGAACGTGCTCGACGAGTCGAGCGTCGGCATCATCGCGACCGACGGCAATCCGAATGCGAACCCCGACAACTCCGTCGCCGGCTTCGATTTCCTCTACCGGAACACGCGCCTGCCGGGCGGACGCGCGCTCGAGGCGCAGGCCTGGATGCAGGAGAGCGCCACCGAGGGCGTCGTCGGCGACGACGGGGCCGCGGGCTTCGCCCTGCAATTACCGAGCGCGGCGGGCGTGCGCGGTGGCGTCGAGGTCAAGGAGTTCGAGGAGAACTTCAATCCCGCGCTCGGCTTCATCAACCGCATCGGCGTGCGCGACTCGACCGCGAGCGTGGGCTACATGCATCGCCCGAGCGACCGCTATCTACAATCGATTCTCGTCAACCTCACGGCCCAACGCATCGAGGAGATCGACGGGGGACTCCAGACCGAGGTGCTCTGGTTCCAGCCCGTCGAGCTCACGAACCGCACGGGCGACTCGATGATGATCGGCTACCGCAAAGAGACCGAGGTGCTCGCCCTGCCGTTCCAGATCTCGTCGGGCATTTTCGTGCCGCCGGGCGAATACCAGTGGGACGACTGGGGGATGCAGCTTTCGACCGGCAACCACCGCAAGGTCGCGGGGAACGTGCGCTACGTCCGTTACAACGACGGGGAATTCTTCGGCGGCGACCGCAGCGACAAATACGCGGCCGTCACGTGGCGGCCCTCGCCGCGCTTTCGCACGAGCCTCGCGTACGAGTTGAGCGAGATCCGCCTGGCGCAGGGCGCCTTCGAGACTCGCCTCGTGCAGGGGGGCGTCGACGTGATCTTCTCCTCGACGCTGTCCTGGGTGAACCTGATCCAGTACGACAACGTCAGCGAGACCATGGGCATCAACATGCGCTTGCACTGGATTCCCGAGGCCGGGCGGGAGATGTACTTCGTCGTCAACCACGCGCTTCAGGATTTCGATCGCGACAACTCGTTCGAGTCGCTGACGTCGGACCTGACGGCGAAGCTCAACTATACCTTCCGGTTTTGATGGACGCGGTGCTCACGTGAGGGGTTTGTCGCGGGTCGTCTTGCACCATCGGGCCGCAGCCCTCGGGCTCGGCGTGCTCGCGGCGCCCGTGCTCGCGCAGCCGCCGGCGAGCCTCGTGGATCCGGGGCAGAAATCCGTGCGCATGATGCGCACCGATACGCCGCCGGTCATCGACGGCGTGCTCGACGACGCGGTCTGGCAGCGGGCTGCGCGCATAGACGATCTGCACCAGGTCAATCCTCTCGAGTACGCCGAGCCTTCCGAGCGCACCGAGATCTTCATCCTCTACGACGACGACGCGCTCTACGTCGGCGCGCGGCTCTATATGGACGATCCGGACCTGATCACGGCGAACGTACTCCGGCAAAACGGGGCCAACATGACGGGCGACGACACGTTGTTCGTCACGATCGATCCGTTCAACACGCGCCGCGGCGGCTATTTCTTCGGCGTCAATCCCAACGGCGTTCGGCTCGACGGGCTCTACCGCAACGTCTCCGAGTACTACAGCGATTGGGACTCGATCTGGCACGCCGAGACGGGCTACTTCGACGGCGGCTGGACGGTCGAGTACGTGATTCCCTTCAAGTCGCTCTCGTTCGATCCGAACACGGACACCTGGGGACTCAACTTCTCGCGCAGCATCCAGGCCCGCAACGAAGAGATCGCCTGGGTCACGCGCAACCGGCGCTGGGATCCGAGCAGCGCGGGCCTCGCGGTCGGCTTCGAGGGGCTCGAGCAGGGCGTCGGCCTCGACGTCGTGCCGTCGGCGAGCTGGGCGAGCCGGCGCGCATTCGCGCCGTCGGCATCCGACAGCGATTTCGAGCCCTCGCTCGATCTCGTCTACAAGCTCACGCCGCAGTTGAACGGCTCGCTGACGTTCAACACGGATTTCTCGGCGACCGAGGTCGACGACCGCCAGGTCAACCTTACGCGCTTCAACCTCTTCTTCCCGGAGAAGCGCGACTTCTTCCTTCGCGAGGCGGACATCTTCGAGTTCGGCCGCATCGGGGCTCAGGACGGCAGCGTCGGGGGCGGGGCCGACCGGCAGAACGGGCGCCCGTTCTTCTCGCGCAACATCGGTCTCGGCGGCGCGGGGCAGGTCGTCGATCTCGAGCACGGGGGCAAGGTCAGCGGGCGCGTCGGCCGCTTCGAGCTCGGCGCGCTTTCGATCCGTCAAGACCAATACGCGGGCGTCGACGCCGAGACGCTTTCGGTCGTGCGCGCTAAGGCCGGGATCGGCGAGGAATCGACGGTCGGGATGATCTACGCCGAGGGCGATCCGCACTCGAACGTCGACAACTCCGTCGCCGGCGCGGACTTTCTCTACCGCAACTCGCGGCTGCCGGGCGGCCGCACGGTCGAGGCGCTCGGCTGGGTGCAGCGCTCCGATACGCTGGGCCTGGACGACAACGACGGCGCCTGGGGCCTCGGGTTCTCGATGCCGAGCAATGCGGGCGTCCGCGCCGGGGCGGCGCTCAAGGAGTTCGAGGAAAACTTCAACCCCGCGCTCGGCTTCATCAACCGGCGCGGCATCCGCGACGCCTCCGCGCAGGTGGCCTACACGCACCGGCCGAGCGCAGGGTACTGGCAATCGATGTTTTTCAGCCTCGAGGCCAAGCGCATCGAGGAGCTCGATGGCGGGTTGCAGTCGAAAAGCGTCAGTGTCACGCCGTTTCAACTCACGAACCGGACGGGCGATGTGCTCTTCGCGCGCGTGAACCTCGATACCGAGGTGCTGGCCGCACCGTTCGAGATCTGGCCCGGCGTCGTGATCCCGGTCGGCGAGTACTCGTTCGAGAACTACGGCATCGAGTGGCAAGCGGCGTCGCACCGGTCCTGGTCCGGCCGCGTCGCCTACATCGACGGCACGTTCTATTCAGGCGACCAGCGGCGGCTCTTCGGCAGCATCGTATGGGCGCCGTCGCCGCGCTTTCGCGGCAGCCTGGGCTACAACGTCACGGACGTCGAGCTCCCGGAAGGCGACTTCACGACGCGGCTGATCACCTCAGGGATCGACGTCGTGTTCTCGTCGCGGCTCTCGTGGGTGAACTTGATCCAATACGACAACGTCAGCGAGACGCTCGGCGTCAACATGCGCCTGCATTGGATTCCCGAGGCCGGCAAGGAAGTCTACTTCGTGATCAATCACACGCTCGAGGACTTCGACCGCGACAACTCCTTCGACTCCCTCTTCGCCGACGCGACGGCGAAGATCAGCTACACCTTCCGCTTTTGATGTACGCTCCCACCGACGGGCGGGTCTGGCGGCGCGTCGGAACTCGTCGACGGGCGGCTGGCGTTTCTGGCGATTCGGGATTGCGGCCGGGGCCTGCGGGAGTCCGCAATCCGGCTCACGGCACCCGATCAGGCTGCCGTTCGCTGTCTCGACCGCGTTCAGCGGGGCGGGGTAGGGTGCCTAAAATGTCTATCCACACTTCATCATCCCGCGCTCGCTCCAACTCGTTGTTAGGCGCGTTCGCGATCGAGGTCGAGTTTCTCGATTCGCAGACCGGCGAGCGCCTGGCCGCCGGGGTCGACCAGAAGCTCGGCACGCCATTTGATGGTGTATCGGGCTTTACGCGCCTCGGTCACGCACGAGCTGCTTTCGGCGAATGGGCCCACGAATTGCGCGTCGCGCTCGAGACGAATCCATGACGCAGAGTCGGAAACGTCATCCGATGAGTGCAAGAGAGACGATGTCGCGACGGGGCTTCAACAAGGGGATGGCGGCTTCACTCGTCGGCGCTGCTCTTCCCCTCGGATGCTCGAGCGGAGATCTCACTTACGAGGCGCTCGTCGCGAGCACCTGGCGACAGTCTGACGGTGCGTTGAGCGGCAGCCCCGCCTTGTCGAGGGAACTGGTGCGATACGCGACTCTGGCCGCCAACAGTCACAACACGCAACCGTGGCGCTTCCGGATCGAATCTGACCGCATCACCGTACTTCCGGATTTCAGCAGGCGTTGTCCTGCGGTCGATCCGGACGACCATCATCTCTTCGCCAGTCTCGGCTGTGCGGCCGAGAACCTCGTGCTGGCCGCGGAGGCACATGGCCTGCGGGCAACGGTGTCGATCGAGGACGCAGAGGATGCGATCCGGATCGATTTGGAGCCGGGCGCGCCGTTGGATTCACTCCTGTTCCAGGCGATACCGCTGCGGCAAAGCACGCGGGCTACCTATGACGGTACGCGAATCCCAACGAATCAGCTCACCATGCTCGAGGCTGCTGCGAAGGACGACGGCGTAGCCGTTCAGATGTTCGTCGACAAACGCGACTTGGAACGGATCTTGGAGTACGTGATTGCAGGCAACACGGCTCAGATGAATGACGACGCCTTCGTCACGGAGCTCAAAGACTGGATACGGTTCAACGAATCGTCCGCGATCCAACACCGTGACGGACTTTTCTCGGCATCCGCGGGCAATCCTGCGCTGCCTACTTGGATCGGCAGAATCGCGTTTGAGTTGGCGTTTAGGACCGAGAGCGAAAACGACAAATATCGGAGCCACATTCGCAGTTCGACAGGCGTTATCGCCTTCGTGTCGATGCACGACGACAAGCGGAGCTGGATCCAGGTCGGACGTTGCTGTCAACGCTTTGCGTTGCAGGCCACTGCGCTCGGCTTGCGTCATGCCTTCATCAATCAAGCCGTGGAGGTGCCGGCGATCCGAGCACAATTCGCCGAGTACCTCGGTGTCGGCGACCGACGCCCGGATCTACTCGTCCGTTTCGGTTATGGCCCTGAACTCCCGCGATCGCTACGACGCCCGGTTGATCGGGTTCTCCTGTGAAGAGCATGTGGGAGGAGTCAAGGTCGTGTTCTCCGTCGCCCGACACCTTGACGCACATGCGAGGCCGGGGCGTAGCAATTTCTGCGCGGCCCGCTTGGGTTAAGTTTCGCCGCGAATCACTTCGAGCGTCGGCCCTTCGAGTCTTCCACCATTCGCGGATAGTCGTCGTCCAACACCGCCGTCGCATCTGGATCGAATTTCGGCGTCGAGTCGCCGTCGCTGTCGAGAACTTCGGTCTCTGCGTGCTCGTCCTGGTCCTTCGGTCGTTGCATGTCCCCTCCCTCAGGAAACGCCACCAAGCATAAAACGGCGGGCATGGGCAACGGCATGAGGCTGATCACAGAAAAATCGATCCGACATAACGTCGGATATTTGAACGGGTTCCTGGTTTTGCCGGTTCGCGGCGCTAGTATTGCGGCGAAGCAATCTAGAGGGCCGGCATATGAAAAAGGTAGCCGTCGCAGTAGCGCTCGGAATCCTCGTTTCCGCTGCCGCTCTCGCGGAAGACGTGGGCCCGCCGCTCGCCGCGAATCCCGCCGCGCCGAGCGCAACGCGTGACCCTGCCCGTCTCTACCGCGCGAACGATGCGCACACGGTCGTTGCACCGAATCCGCACCGACACACGGAGGCAGCCACTCCCGCTCCGCGTCTGGAACCGCTTCGCGTGGAGCCGCTCAAGATCGAGCCGCCTCCGCTCGAGCCGCTGAAACCCGTCGGGAGCTGAGCAACTTTCTACGGGCGCCTCGCGGCCGATTCGACGAGCGCACGAACCGCGGCGCGCTCGAGCTCGTACCGCTTCGCCTACTCGACGTGAAAGTCCGACAGGTATTGACGTTCGGCCCCCAGCCGAAACGCTGAATCACCGCACGCGTTCAAGCACGATCGCCAACCGCCCGGGTACCGATCGACCCTGAGACGGCCGACCGGGGAAGATGATGCGTTCCTTTGCTTCTATACCGCACAACGGCAAGCTTATTGGTGGAACGCGAGAGAACGGTGCCAGACTACGCGCGCAACACTGAATGCGCGATGAACGGCGTCACATTCTGAGCGCCGCTCGAGCCCCCGTTCGCGATCCCCGCATGCCGCCGACCACGGCCGATGACGCGCGACATCGAACTGTTGCATCATGCGCCGTGACCACCGCCCCGCCCGCCGCCTCCGCACCCACCGTTTCGCACGGCACGGCCTACGTGTTGGCCGTGACGAGCATGGTGATCTGGGGCAGCCCGCCGGTCGTCACGCGCGCGGTCAGCGAGGGCATCCCGCCGTTTTCGCTGTCGTTCTTGCGCTGGTTCATTGCGCTCGTGCTGTTGCTGCCGTTCGTATGGCGCAAGTTGCCGGCGGAATGGCAGCAATTGCGCCGTCACGGCCGGTCGCTCGCGCTGCTCGCGTCGTCGATGATCGTCGGCAGCACGCTGTCGATGCTCGCCGTCTACTTCACGACCGCGACGAACGCCGTGATCGTCAACGCGAGCCAACCCGCGGTCACAGCCGTGTTCGCTTGGCTCGTCGCCGGCACGCGGCTGACGCGCGCCCAGCAGATCGGCATCACCTGCGCGTTCCTCGGCGTCGTCGTCATGATCTGCCGCGCGGACTTGGGCGTGTTGCTTACGCTCGACGTCAACATCGGGGACCTCCTGATGCTCATGGCCGTCTTCGGCTGGTCGCTCTACGCCGTGCAGTTGACGAGACGGGCTTACGTGCCGAGCGGCGACGTGCTGCTGTTCGTGATCGCGCTCACGGGCAGCGCGATCTTGCTGCCGTTTGGCGCCATCGAGGCTGCCGTCTCCGGGACGTTCGTGCTGCGCGCCGAGGTGGCCGCCGCGATCCTCTACCTCGCGATCTTTCCGACGCTGCTCGCCGTATACACCTGGAACCTCGCGCTGCACTCGATCGGCCCCAACCGCGCGGCGATCTTCGTCAATCTGATTCCGCTCTCGGGTGCCGCGCTTGCAATGCTGCTGCTCGGCGAGCGGCTGTACTTCTACCACCTGCTCGGCGCTGCGTTCATCTTCACGGGGATCTATTTCGCCGTGCGCCGTCGCTGAGCGTTACGTACAATCGCGCCATGGGAAAAATCATTGCAGTCCTCGTCGTTCTCGCCGCCGCGGGCGGCATCGCCGCCTGGGTCGTGGCCGGAAAGGCCCCGGGCCCGGTCATCGAGATCACGGAACCGGCGGTCATCGGCCAAACGGGCACGCTCGCCGTCACGATCACGACGCCGCGCGGCGCTCTCGTGAGTCTCGACGTCCGGCTCGAGCAAGACGGCATGAGCTTCCCGGTGTGGAGCCTCGCGACCGGCGAGGCTTCGGCTTTGTTGCGGGATGGGGAGAACACCGTGCGGTTGACGCAGCCGTTGGGCAAACGGCTCTACCCGGACCTCAAGGCCGGACTCGCTCAAGTCAGCGTGACCGCGGTACGCCCCGTGCTCTTCGGCTACCGCGAGGCCACAGGCTCCGCGTCCCGCGAGATCGAGGTGCGGCTCACGCCGCCCCAGGTCGGCGCCCTGTCGCAGTTCCACTACGTCAATCACGGTGGGTCGGAGGCGGTCGTCTATCGCGTCAACCCGGCCGACGCGGAGTCGGGCGTGCGCGTCGGCGAGCACGAGTATCCGGGCTTTCCGGCGTCGGGGGCGGGCATCGCAACGTCGGACCCGGGATTGCGCGTCGTGTTCTTTGCGTTGCTTTGGGACCAGGACGTCGGCACACCCATTACGCTCTTCGCGCGTGACAGCCTCGGCAACGAGGGCGCCGCAGGGTTCGATCACCGCGTATTCGCGAAGACCTTTCGCACCAGCCGCATCACGATCGACGACGGTTTCCTGTCGCGCGTCGTCCCCGCGATCCTGCAAAACTCGACGGACTTCCAGGTCGACGATCCGTCCGACTTGCTCGCGTCCTATTTGCGCATCAACCGCGACATGCGGCGCGAGAACAACGCGGCGATCGCGGCGCTCGCAACCGAGACCTCGCCCGAGATCCTCTGGCAAGGCGCCTTCAAGCAGATGATCAACACGGCCGTGGAATCCGGTTTCGCCGACCAGCGCACTTACCTCCACGACGGCGAGGAGATCGACCGACAAGTGCATTTGGGCTTCGATCTGGCTTCCACCGTTGCGGCGCCCGTGCTCGCCGCCAACCGTGGCCGCGTCGTGCATGCCGGTTGGCTCGGCATTTACGGCAACTGCGTGATCCTCGATCACGGCATGGGGTTGCAATCCTTGTATGCGCACCTGTCGTCGATCGAGATCGGCATGGGCGACGTCGTCGAGGTTGACCATCAGCTGGGGCGGAGCGGCGCCACGGGTCTCGCGGGCGGCGATCACCTGCATTTCACGATGCTCTTGAACGGCAACGCGGTCACGCCGATCGACTGGTGGAGCGCGCAGTGGGTCGAG
>DATCIQ010000183.1:0-2003 GCA_036507635.1 Gammaproteobacteria bacterium | reverse complement strand
GAGCGCAAGCTCTACGATCACGTGCGCAAGATGACGCCGCGCTTCCAGCAGCGCCTGCATGCACTCGCGGAGCACCCGCTCGTCGGCGAAGCGCGCGGTGTGGGCCTCGTCGGCGCCTGCGAGCTCGTGAAAAATAAGGTGACGAAGCAAGCGTTCGAAGGCAAGCTCGCGGTCGGCGCGAAGTGCATGGCGTTCTGCCAAGAGCGCGGCCTCATCGTGCGCGCGATCGGCGACTCCGTCGCTATTTGTCCGCCGTTCATCGTCACCGATGCGCAGATCGACGAGATCTTCGATCGATTCGGCCAGGGGCTCGACGATACACTCGCGTGGGCGACCAAGGAAAAGATTCTCTGAGACTGAAGTGAGATAGACATGCTCTTCATCGCGCGCTTCACCGACAAACCGAACATCGCCGAGCTTCGCGACAAGCTCTTCCCCGCGCACCTCGAGTGGCTCGACAAGAACAAGGACAAAGTGCTCGTGCCGGGCTCGCTGCGCCCCGACATCGACGGCCCGTCGCTCGGGGGACTGTGGATCATCGAAGCAGGCAGCAAGGCCGAGGCCGAGAAGGTGTACCAGACGGATCCATTTTTCGCGAACGGCCTGCGTGCGAAGGTCGAAGTGTATTTCTGGAAGAAGGCGTTCGAAGATCGAAAGGTGTCGATCTAGGAAGGCACGCCGTTGAGGGCGCCGGTTAGTCTAGCGGACTCTTGACGGCGCTCGCCCCTTTCTTCATCACGTGCGTATAGATCTGCGTCGTGCGCACGTCCGCGTGCCCCATGAGCTCCTGCACAGTGCGGATGTCGTAACCGCGCTCGAGCAGATGCGTCGCGAAGCAGTGACGCAGTGTGTGCGGCCCGACGGGTTTTAGAATGCCGGCGCGACGCGCAGCTCGGCGAATTGCGCGCTGAACGCTGGTTTCGTGGATATGGTGGCGTCTGAATTCGCCTGTGCGCGGATCACGGGAGGGGCGGGCAGCGGGGAAGACGTACTGCCAACTCAACTCTCTTTCGGCATTCGGGTACTTTCGCGCCAACGCGTGCGGCAGATCGACTCCTGCGAACCCGCGTTGTAACGCCGCGGAATGCTGCTCGCGCACGACACGCAAGTGCAACCTCAAAGGCGGTACGACGACCTCCGGCAATATCGTCACTCGATCCTTATGGCCCTTGCCGTCCCGAACGATGATTTGGGAATACTCAAAATCGATGTCTTTGACTCTGAGCCTTACCGTCTCCATCAGGCGTAAGCCGCTTCCGTACATCAACTGACCGATGAGGTGGAATTGCCCATCGAGCTGACCGAGCATGGCCTGAACTTCTCGACGGGGCAGGACCACGGGAACCCTCGTCGACATTCGTGCGCGAACCACATTCTCGAGCCACGGCAGCTCAATCTCGAGTACGTAGCGATAGAGAAACAGGACCGCCGCAAGTGCTTGATTTTGCGTCGATGCGGACACGCGGCGATTGACGGCCAAGTCGGTCAGAAACTGCTCCACTTCCGGACCGGACATCTCCGCCGGATGGCGCTTGCCGTGGTAGAGCACGTAACGACGAATCCAGTACAGGTATTGCTGCTCCGTTCGGTAGCTGTAGTGTTTGGCCCGGAGTTTGTTTCTCGTCAAATCAAGAAGCCTGGGCTTGGCATCCATGCCGTATAACTCCAGCGAATGAATTGATGTATATTCCCGGTCGTGATCTAGTTAGATCATGGACTTACGTCAGGATCAATCACGATATACAGCGACTCGCCGTAATTTATTTGCAGCGTGTCGCCGTTCAAATACAGTTAGGCGGCACAGCGATGGTTCTGGTTCTGTCAAAGCGGAGTGGCATTCTCGCGGGGTCGCGGATACCATGCGCCTCCCCATCGTTCAGCGATCTGTCGGAGGTGTATCGTGCGCAAGAACAAACATCACGTCGAAGCCGACTGCTTTCGAGGTCACTAGCAAGCGTCGAAAGGGTTTCCCGTCCGAGACGCACGTTAAGCGAGGCGAACGC
>DATCIQ010000182.1:0-3087 GCA_036507635.1 Gammaproteobacteria bacterium | reverse complement strand
AAGCGCCGCAGCGCAGGTGCTGTTCGCGCTGACCTACGACGGCCGCATGGAGCTCACGCCCCGCGATGCCGACGACGAATTCGCGCGCGAATGTTTCAACCGTCATCAGCTGAGCGATAAAGGCTTCGGCCCTGCGCTCGGACCTGACGCAGTTGCCGTCGCGACCCGCGTCTTCGCGGCCCGCGGTTACGAGCTCTGCTCGGCGCCGAGCGATTGGAGCCTCGACGCGAGCCGGCGACGCTTGCAGGCCGAGATGCTCGAAGGCTGGCTCGCCGCGGCGGTCGAGATCGCTCCCGACGAAGCGCCGAGGCTCGAGCGTTGGCACGCCCGGCATCGGCGGCGCGTCGACGCGGGCGGCTTGAGACTCGTGGTCGGTCACACCGACTTTGCCGGCGGGTTGGCCGAGTAACGCCGGCCGAGCAAATCGAACAGCGCCGAGTTCGTCTGCCCCGGACTGGCGCCGAAAGCATTCCAGGTTGCCGCGATGGGCGAGTCCTCGTCGAGCAAGTTGTTGCTAAAATACCCTATAAGAGGCGCGCCGCAGGCGCTGCAAGACTGTCGCTATGCCAACAATTGCTGAATCCGTTTCACCTGACAGAAGAATCAAGCAGAAGCGCGGTCGCAAGACCTACGACGCCCTCATCGAGACGGGCTTCAGGCTGCTCGAGCAACGCGAGCTCGAGGCGATTTCGATCGCGGAGCTCGCCAAGGCCGCGGGTTACTCGGTCGGCGCGTTCTACGCGCGATTCCGCAGCAAGGACGAATTCTTCGACGCCATGATCGCCCATCACTTGGAGCACCGAACGAAGGCTCGAAGTCACTTGTTTGCCACCGTGCCGAACGACGCGCTGGTCCATGGGCTCATCGATGAGCTCGTCAGCTATTACTGGAAGCGACGCCGCTTTTGGCGCGCCGCGCTCGTGCGCAGCATTCGGGATCCGGACTTTTGGCAGCCGATCAGAGAACATGGTCGCGAATACGCGAGCTTGCTGATCGCCCGCATTAGCAAGCAAGCGCGGCGGCGGCTCACCAAAGTGGAGGAAACGAACGTCCGCTTTGCTTTCCAAATTGCGTTGGGAACGATTAACAACGCGATCATCAATCGCCCGGGACCGCTCTTGATCGGTCAGGCCCAGTTCGTCGAGAACCTCGCCCGTGCGTTCCGCCTTGTATCCGATTACGACAGCTTGATGGCGATAGAGCGGGATTGACGACCTTACGCTTCAGAAGATGCGCTTGAGCGCCGCGCGGGCGCCGCTGCTTGCCTCGGGCGCGATACTCCTGACGTCGCAATCGAACAAGACGTCCGAGCCCATTGCAAACACACGATGGTCGGGACGCAGGCATTCAACGATGCGCTCGTTCGGAGGCAACCTCAAACCCGGCCGGCCGCGGCCCATGAGGAGCGGCGCGACCGCGATCTGCATGCGATCGAGAAGGCCAGCTTCGAGGAAGCGCGAGACGGTCGTTCCCCCACCCTCGACGAAGACGCTGTTGAGCCCGCGTGCATGCACGGCCCCGAGCAGCGCGCCGAGATCGAGCCTGCCGTCCGCACAAGGTATGCCGAGAACTTCGGCGCCGCCGATTCGCGTCGCTTCTTCGGCTGCGAGCTCGGCGCCGCAGACGAGCAAGGTCTCGGCCTCCCCGTCGTTGAAAACGCGATGTGTGAGCTTGAGTCGGCGTCGCGGATCGAGAATCACGCGCACGGGATTCGCGCCGTCGGCGAGACGCGTCGTGAGTCGCGGATCGTCATCGGCGATCGTGCCCGCGCCGACGACGACGGCATCGCAGAGCGCGCGCATGCGGTGCAGATGCAAGATGTTCTCGGGCGCATTGACGTAGCTCGAATCGCCGCCGTGCGTCGCGATGTAGCCGTCCAGGCTCTGGCCCAAGTGGCCGATCGTGACCCGCGCCGACGGCCGCGCGGCGCAGACCGGCAGATATAGGTCGAACAGTGCTTGCAGCTCATCCGGCAGCGCTGCAACCGGTGCCCACGCGCCGTCGCGGCGCAAGTCGAGCACGGCGCCCGGAGCTCCGGGAGCGACGCTCTTCAGGGTTCCTTCGAGGCAGAGTGCGAAGGTGCCGAATTCGTTCGCCCGCGCCTCCCGAGCATGGCGCGCGGCGCCCAGCAACACGGCCCAAGCCCAGTCCGGTGTGCCTTCCACGAGCGCACGGGGGGTGAGCGATTGGCTCGTTGGCTCGGACACAATAAGTAGGCCCATATATGCGCTCCGGGCCATGATTGCGCGGCAACTGATATCCTAGCAACTGTGACTCAGCTCAACGGCACCAAAATCCCCGTCGCGTTCGGTATCAATGGCGAACCTGCGGCGCTCGAAGTCGATCGCGCCGTCGGCGAGCTGCGCCGCGGTCGTGCGATTCGTATCGTCGACGGAGAGCGTGGCGCGCTCGTCGCTGCCGTCGAGACCATTCAAGCACCGCTCTTTCGGCGGCTGCTCGAGGCGGCACAGGGGTCGCTCGCACTGCTGCTCACGACGGAGCGCGCCGAAGCGGCCGGGCTTGCCGAGAGGGATACCGGCACCGTGGCGATTCGCTGTGCAGACACGGTCCAACTCGACGAGCTTCGGGCCCTCGGCGGCGTTTGCACCATGCTGGTTGCCCGCCCCTCCGCGTTCCGCGCGATGCCATGGGACGGCCCTCCCGCGCTCGCAGCGGCGGGCTTTCAACTCGCGAAAGCCGGCCGCCTGCTTCCGGCGTTGGTGGGATTCGGGAACAGCACGTTTGCGGATGCGTCGCTCGTTACGGCTCACGTCGGTGACGTCTCGCGACATGCGGGGCTCATACGGCACAGCCTCAAGCGCACGAGCCAATCGCGCGTCGCATTGGCTGACGCCGAGGAAAGTCGGATCGCGGTGTTCCGCGACGAGCATGGGCTCGGCGAGCATGTGGCTCTCGTCATCGGCAATCCCGACCTCTCGGGCATCGTGCCGGTGCGGTTGCACTCCGCCTGTCTCACGGGCGATCTGCTCGGCAGCCTGCGATGCGATTGCGGCGAGCAGTTGCGCAGCGCCGTGAGCCGGATCGCGAGCTTGGGCGGCGGCGTGCTGCTGTATCTCGACCAGGAGG
>DATCIQ010000181.1:0-2803 GCA_036507635.1 Gammaproteobacteria bacterium | reverse complement strand
ATGCGCGTGCCCGCCGCCAGCGCCGTCGCGATCGAGAACGTCACGGGCAATGCCGTGACGACGACGACCTTGCCATCGTCCGCGGCGGGGGCGGCGGCTGCGACGAGCCACGCGGCTCCAAGCACCCAACCGGCGGCACGTCTATGCATCGCTCTATACCTCCGCCTCTCGGAAGCGCCCGGCCGTGGCGCGGATCAGCGTGGTCACCGCGAAGATACTCGCCGCGACCATGATGATCGCGCCGCCCGACGGCAATGGCAGGTCGAGCTGCATCGGCACGAGCACGCCGGCGACGCAGCTGACCGTCGAAAACGCCATGCTCCAAAACACGAAACCCTTCATCGAGCTCACGATGTTGCGTGCGGCCGCGGCGGGAATCAGCAATAGCGCTTCGACGAGCACCGCACCGACGATCTTGAGGGAGGCGACGGTCAAGAGCGTAATAGTGAGCACGAAGACGTATTCGAGGAGCTGCACGCGCACGCCGCGCACGCGCGCGAGGCTCGGATTCAAGCTCGCGAGCAGCATGCGGTTGAAAAGCGGGATGCTCACGGCGAGGACCCCGATCGTGACGACGAGCAGCACGTTCATGTCGGTGTCGCTCACGGTTAGCACGGATCCGAACAGCACGGCTTCGAGAATGTGCGTATTCACTTTGGCCGACACGAACAGCAACAACGACGCGCCGATTGCGAGCGAGATCGACAAGAACACGCCGATCAGCGTATCCGAGGGGATCCGCGTGCGGCCCTTCGTGAAGTTCAGCAAGAGCCCGAACAGAATGCAGAACGCGAACATGGAGACGTAGGGCTCCGTGTACGATTCGCCGAGCAACACGCCGATCGCGACGCCCGTCATCGCCGCGTTACCGACGGCCTGCGAGAAGAACGCCATGCGCTTGGTCACCACCATCGTGCCGATGCCGCCCAAGATGGGCCCGATGAGCAGCGCGCACAGAAGCGCGTTGATCACGAAACCGTACTGAAACGCGAGCGGCAAGTCGCCCGCATAGGCGAGCGTCTGGAGCTCCGTCCGAATCCACTCGTAGAGCGCGCTCAACGCAATGCTCCCGCGTGCGCGAAGAGCGCCTGCGCCTCGCGCCCCGCGAGCTCTTGGGCCGGCGGACCGCTGAACAGGACCGTGCGATTGATGCAGGTCACCGTGCCCGCCATGACGGCGACCTGCTCGAGATCGTGGGCGATCCAGACGATCGTGGCACCGGCATCGCTAAGCTCGCGTATGAGCCGCACGAAAATCTCGGCGCCGACTTCGTCCATGCTCGTCATCGGCTCGTCGAGCACGAGCAGCGCGGGCGTCGGGATAAGCGCCTGCGCGAACAGCACGCGCTGGCGCTCGCCGCCCGAAAGGCTGCCGAGCTTGGAGCGCCGCTTGCCGCCTAGGCCGACGCGCGCAAGCGCCGACTCTATCGTCACGCGCGCTGATGCCTTCGTACCGAGGAACGCGGGCCGGTACGGCGCCGAGATCATGGTCATGAAATCACCGACCGTGACCGGCAGCGTCTTGTCGAAATCGAGAATCTGCGGCACGTAACCGGTCGTCTTCCCGTCGGTCCACTGCACAGAAATCGTCCCGGAATGCGGCATCTGGCCGAGCAGGCAACGGATCAGAGAGGTCTTGCCGCCGCCATTCGGCCCGATCACGCAGTGAATCTCGCCGCTGCCGACCGAGAAGCTCACGTCGCGGAGAATCTCTACACCCGAGAGCGTGAGACCGACCCGCTCGAAAATGATGGCAGGCCCCTGCATCGCGTCAACGGCTCGCGGCCGCCGCTCGCATCGCACGCGCGAGCGTTGCCAAGTTCGCCCGCATCTCGCGCTCGAACAGGTCCGCGGCGTACTCGCCGTCCGACATGTGTGAGAACGAGTACATCTCGACCCCCGTGGCCTCCTTGATCGTATCCGCGAGCTTGCTCGCGAAATACTTCTCGGCGAAGAGCACGTTGACCTGGGCGGCCTTGATTTTCTCGATCGTATCGGCGAGCTGCCGCGCCGTCGGCTCGACGCCGTGGCGCGGCTCGATCACGGCGACCACTTGCAGGCCGAACTCCTGCATGAGGTAGCCGTAGGCTCCGTGCATCGTCGCGCAACGAAAGCTCGCGGCATCGACGTCGGCGAGCTCGGCTGCGAACTCGGCTTTCAGACGCCGAATGCTCGCGGCATAGGCACGCGCGTTGTCGCGGTAGTAGTCGGCGTTCGCGGCGTCGATCTCGCCGAGCGCTTTGGCGATCGTGTAGACCTGCTGAATCGCAGCCGTCGTCGACACGAAAGTATGGGGGTTGACGACCTTGGCTTGACCCTCGTCGGCCGCAATCGGGATCAGCGATACACCGTCGTTCGCGTAAATGAGCGGCAACTCGTCCTTGCGCCCCGCGGCTTCGACGATCGCGAACGCCCATTCGTCGTGGCCGATGCCGTTAACGATGAGCACGTCCATGCTCATGACGCGCTTCATGTCGTCGGGTTGCGGCGTGTAGTTGTGCGGGTTGTTGCCGGCGTCGATGAGCGGCACGATCTCGGCGCGATCGCCGACGATGTTCGCCGCGAAGCTGTAGTAGGGGTGCAGCGTGACGCCGACGCGAAGCGGCGCGGCGGAAAGCGCCCCGGCCCAAAGCGCGAGCCATGCCGGCGCGCCGGCTCGGAACAGCCTCATGAGGATGGCCATCTCAGGCTCCCTTGAGACGCTCGACTTCCATGGCGCCGCTGTAAGGCACGACTTCCTTCCAACCGTTCAAGATCAGGGAGTCGCGCACGACCGTGTCCGGCGCCGGCACGTTCGGGTCCTC
>DATCIQ010000180.1:0-6651 GCA_036507635.1 Gammaproteobacteria bacterium | reverse complement strand
CGCCGGAATTCCACAGCGATTCGAACTCCGCCTTGCTGACGTTGCTTTCGAGCATCAGCGACGAGATCCGCGCGAGGCCGAACCAGCCCGGCCGCTGGCTGCATGGAATCAGCTGGTGAGCAACGACTCCGTCGGCGCCGAGCGCGAATTCGCGCTGCACCCAGCCGTCTTCGTCAACTTCCGTGTACAACGCCGGCGTCTCGAGTGTCGCGAGATCGCTGGGCGTCCATTTCATGTAGATCATCGGGGCCGATCTTCGTTTGTTTGTTGTAGTCTTCGACCCGATTATAGCGGCGCGGCGCCGCGATAGACATCGTCGCCAGACGAGCACCGCAAAACGTGGCCCTCAGGCCGAGACCTGATCGATCGAACCGGCAGTGTCGAATCAGCGGCGCTCGCGCTCGCGCGGCCGGGCTTCGTTGACGCGCAGTGCGCGCCCGCCGAGATCCTTCCCGTTGAGGTTGGAGATCGCGGCTTCACCTTCGCTTTGATTCGGCATCTCGACAAAGCCGAACCCTCTGGACCGTCCCGTTTCGCGATCCATGAGGATCTTCACGGAAGTCACATCACCAAAAGCTGAAAATGCGTCGCGAAGCTCGCTCTCGCTCGCCGTGTAGGAAAGATTGCCGACATAGATATTCATTCGACCAGCTCTCACGCCGTTTCAATCAGCTAGCAACTCAACCAACGGCGTGAAATCAAGCGCTAACGGTGGACAAGATTCTTGCAACGTCTTCTTTTAGCGCGTCTATCGGACTCCGCCCACGCACCCTATGCCCAATGGCACCGTTGTGACTCTACGGCGGCGCCCGGGGAGGGTCAATCCCGAATTGGCTTGCGGCCGGGATGTTTTACCTTTGCGCAGCACTGCCCCGCGCAAGAACCCGCGCCCAACAGCAAACCAACAGTGCGAAGTGGGCCGCGAGCCAAACATAGAAACCGCTTTGAAAAGTGAAGTCCGGCACCGACGTCCCGGCTCTTGCTGCAGCGCCGGCGGCCCCGAAGCTCGTGAGAGCGAGCACGCAGCTCGCGCCGGCGAGGGGAGCTGCCGTGCGCACATGGGCGAGCCAGCACAACACGGCGGCGACGAGAAACAACGGATTTGCCAGCCACGCATAGACGCCGGAGTCGAGGCCTTCCCAGCCGCGGCCGAGCAGTTCGATGCCGCGAAGCTCCGGGCCGCCGTCCACACGGACGGCCGCGAGCGTGAGCGACACTGCCCACAACGCTACGACGGCCGCGACCCAACTGCGTTGGAGGGAATTGCGCGTCACGCTGATCCGGGCCGTCGCCGCAAACGCGTGTCAGCGCTCGAGCGCGCGCAATCTCTTGAGACGCACGTCGAGCTCATCGCCGATCAGCTCGGTGTCGTAATCGATGAAGATCGCCGTCGGGTAACCGAGCGCTTCGTCATAACGCGCGCGAACCGTTGCATCGCGCTCGGTCGCCGACACGATCAGCGCGAATAGATCGTCGATCGTCCAGTAGAGCGCGAGGCTCCCGTCGCGAGCAGGCACTTCGCGCGCGGAATCCGCGTGCAAATGGTGAACGCGCGTGACTGCACCGTCGATCACCGTTACCACGGTTTCCGGCGGCGTATCGCGGTGACAATCGCAGTACTTGTTGTATCCGTACTCATAACTGCCGATCCCCGCGGCTTTCCACCGCGCCCACTGCACTTCCGGCTCCGGGGTTTGCGCACCGGCGCCACGCACCGCGAAACAGGCTGCGGCTACGACTACAAGCCCAATTACTCCGCGCATCGGCTCACTCGTCGTCGTCGAGAATGCAATGCTGTGCATAGTCCAATGCCTCGTTCGCGCTCCAGTCGCCGCGCGGCTTGTCGCGCATCGCTTCGCACCAACGCTCGCTGCCGACTTCCGGGGCGCAACCTGCAAGGGCAAGCACGCATACAGCCGCCCAGACGGCGTTTGCGCATTGAGACATTCTCGATGACACGCTTCGATCTCCGCTATGGACCTAGAACACGCCGCCTGAGGCCTTGGCAATTCTACCGCGAGCGCCCTGGATGTAGGAGCGAGCTTTGCTCGCGACTCTCGATCGTGCCGCAGCGTTGTTCCCACGCAGGCGGGGAATCGCGAGCAAAGCTCGCTCCTACGGAAGGGGCGCGAGCTCGCCGATGTGCTGTTCCCAATTCGCGCCGTCGAACGGTTGCACGCGTATCGAGCCCACCGTGTCTGCGTCGAGGCAGCGCGCATTCACGCTGATACCCTGAGGGTGCGAGCGCGGAATGTAGAACGACTTGACGCCGCACACTCGGCAGAACAAATGGGTCGCGGTACGCGTATTGAATTGGTAGCTCGTGAGGTGTTCCTGGCCCGAGAGCAACCGAAACGCCGATTTGGCAACGATGAGATGCAGATACCCGGTCTTCGCGCAAATCGAGCAGTTGCATTCCGAAACTTCGAGGTCCTCCGGACCGTCGACCTCGAAACGGACACGCCCGCAATGACAGCCGCCGCGGTGCACCGTCATGTGCTCGACTTCCGCGCCCGCGCGCTCAAGCGGATCATGAGCACGGCGACCAAGATCAGGACGTTGAGCACGCCAACCCCGCGCAGCCAGTGGTTGACCCCGAGCAAGTAGGCCCCAATCGGCAGGAACGACGCAATGAATACGACGAAGAGCACGGTGCTGTGCCCCTTCATGGCGGCGATCACGCCCACGATCGCGAGCAGCGCCATGAGCCCCGCGACGAGAACGCTCATGCCGGACAGCGTGAGACCGCTGCTCGGAAACCAAATCACGTACACCCAGACGACGCTCGTGATCGTGCCGGCCAATGCACCGAGCGCGCGTCCCGCGAGTTTCATGAGCGACATGCGCTTTACCCGGTCGGCATCGCGACGTGGCCGGGGTGCCGCTCGATCTCGCCGATCCAACGGCGCACTGCCGGGTATTCGGCGAGCGAAAATCCGCCCTCGTGGGCGACGTGCGTGTAAGCATACAGCGAGATGTCGGCAATGCTGAGCCGCTCGCCGACGAAAAATCGCGCGCTCGCGAGCCGCTGCTCCATGACGCGCAGCGCCCGGTAACCGCCGGCGCGTTTCGACTCGTACTCGCTCTGGCGTTCCGCGGGCAGGCCCAAATACTTCGCTATGTATCGCGCCACCGCGATGTAGGGCTCGTGACTGTACTGCTCGAACGACTGCCACTGCAGAACGCGCGCTCGATCGAGCTTCGCGCGCGGCAAATAAGGCGTGCCGTCGGCAAGGTAGTAGAGGATCGCATTCGATTCGAAGAGGTACTCACCCGGCTCGAGCTCGAGCACAGGAATCTTGCCGTTCGGATTCTTGGCGAGGAACTCCGGTGTGCGCGATTCACCTTTGAGGATATCGACGTGAACCCACTCGTGCGGCAGGCTCAAATAGCTCATGAGCAGCTTGATCTTGTAGCAATTGCCGGAGAGCAGATCGCCGTATACGCGGTACATTTGCCGTCGTCACGCCTTGGCCGAAGCGATCACGATGGCAGCGGCGAGCAGCGCAAGCCCAACCCCCACGCCGAGACCTGCGCCGATGGCCGTGCCGATCGCAAAGTTGCCGAAGAACGCACCGATGAAGAGGCCGAGCACCGTGCCCCATAGCACACAGCCAGGTAGAGCGATGGCGCCCCAGCGCGGAAAAGCGCTCGTGGGCCGGCGCGCGGGCGGTTCGTCGGTCATGGCTTGCGCCCCCTTTTGTCCGATCATACCTCGCCGCGCCGGTCGGCCGGCAGGTCAGCGGCTCGGGTACCTCGGATCGGTCGCTTGTGCGCCGACCACGGTGGCCCAGGGCCTCACCCACCACCGGCTCACGAGACCGTACTTGACGTACGGGTCGGCAACCGCGAAACGCTCTGCGACCTCGGGGCCGTCGCCCGCGAACCAGAGCGCCGCGCCGTCGACGGTATCCGCAAACGCCCCGCCCAACAATAGCTCGCCCCGCTCGTGAGCCTGCCATGCGAGCTCCAGATGCTCGGCACGATACCGCTCGCGCTCATCGACGAAGCCGGGCACGTAATCGTAGAAAAGCAAAAAGTGCATGATCGGAGATCTCCGCCAATCCTTGCGCTAGACCTTCTGAATAACGAGCTTCCCTGCCGGCGGTTTGATCTCTTTGTCCTTGTACATGGCCCGGTCGGCGACCGTCATGATCGCTTGCACGGAACTACCGTCCTCGGGGAAGGTCCCGACGCCCACGCTGACCTTGATGCGAACGATCTTGACGCCGACCTCGAGCGTCGTTGCAAAGACGACGTTGCGTATGCGCTGCGCCACGTCCCTCGCGATCTCGCCGTCGACATGAGCGAGCAACACGATGAACTCGTCGCCGCCGTAGCGCGCGACGATGTCGCTCGAGCGCGTGAGCCTGAGCAGGGCGTCGGCCACCATCTGGATCGCGCGATTGCCCGCCTCGTGGCCGTACGTGTCGTTGATCCCTTTGAGCTGATCGACGTCGACCATGAGGATCGAATAGGCATCCCCTCTGCGCATTGCTCCTTCATGCTCGCGTTCGGCGAGTTTTTTGAACGCCCGCATGTTGTAGAGCATCGTGAGCTCGTCGCGATCGGACAGCGCGCGAATCCGCGCTTTCGCCGTATGGATGTTTTCGGCCAACAACGTCGTCAAAAAAGCCACCAAGACGAACGGCGCCATGACACCGATAGCGCGTATCGCGAGGTCGGCGCTCAGGGCATCGATGCCTGCCTCGAGAGTCGCGAGCAGGAAATAGCAGCCCACCACGAGCGCCATGACGAGCAGGGTAGCGCGCTTACCAAGCGCGAGAGCGGCAGTGATGATCGGCAAGAGATACAGGTTCACGAGTGCGCCGCCGGCAGCGCCGGCGAAAGCCAGGACTCCTGTTAGAAACGCAACCATGACCAGAATCTCGACCGCGATCTTGCTCGCCGTTCGCTTGGCCAAGGTCCTCGTATAACGGAACAGCAAGATAAACACGGCGAACGCGACGAGGATGCCGACGACGATGACGTTGCGCGCCATCTCGGGCTGCGTCACGAACAAGAACAGCATGACGAGAATCAGCAGCAGCCATTCGACTTCCGAAAAACTGTGGGCGAACCCGCGCAGTTGCGCCTGGTCGATCTCGAAGTCACGTTCGCGCGGGTCGCGGCTCACGGCCGGGCCCCGGCGCCGACCTGCGCTCCGCTTGCGCGCCGGCGCTGAGCTTTTCTCACGGTGCTCGACTTAGCTTGATCGGATCGTAACCGATGAGCCGCAGTGCCGTTCTTAGTTGCTCGTCGTCGCTGAATGCAGCCCGCCTGGGAATGTGGCCGTCGGGCCCGGCGCCGGCGATCGTGAAATCCGGCTCGATGCCCGTTTCGTTGATCGAGCGTCCCGAGGGCGTCAGATAACGGGACGTAGTCAACTTGATGGCGTTGCCCCCGCCGAGCGGCAGCACGCTTTGCACGGATCCTTTGCCGTAAGTCCGCTCACCGACGAGCCTGCCGCGCTCGTGATCCTGAAGAGCACCGGCAACGATCTCCGAGGCGGATGCCGAGCCCGAGTTGATGAGCACGGCGAGCGGCACGTGCTCGAGCGACGCCCCGGGGTGCGCGTACTCGGCGAAACGCGCCTGCCGCGCCCGACCGTTCCCGCGCACGATGAGCCCCTCGCCGAGAAACAGGTCCGCGACTTGCACGGCCGACCCGAGCACGCCACCGGGATTGTCGCGCAGATCGAGCACGAGCCCCTCGAGCTCGCGGCCCGCCTCCGCGCGCAGTGCTCGGGCCGTGCGATCGAGGTCGCCCGCCGTATTGTCCGCAAATCCGCTCAGGCGAACGTACGCGTAGCCGTCGCCGAGATAGCGCCCGTGGACGGTCTGGACCTGAATCTCTGTGCGTTCGAGCACGAAATGCCGCGGCGCGAGCTCGCCGTCGCGCATCAGGCCGAGCGTCACGGGCGTCCCGGACGCACCTCGCATCCTGTTGATCGTGCTCTCGATGTTGTTCGCGTCGACGGGCGCCTCGTCGACCGAGATCACGACGTCGCCGGGCAGGATGCCCGCGCGTTCCGCCGGCGCTCCGGCAAGGGGCTCGACGACCACGATGCGGCCTTCGCGAAGTCGCAAGTCGAGGCCGACGCCCGTATAGAGCCCGCTCGTAGCGATGCGGATGTCTTCGTACTCCGATGAGTCGAGAAAGCGCGAATGCTGATCGAGCTCTTCGACGATACCCCGAATTGCGCCTTCGACGAGCTGCCGGTCGTCGATCTGATCGACGTATTCGCGGCGGACCCTCTCGATGACCTCGCCGAGCAGGGCCAGATACTCGGGCGATGTCGCGGTCGTCTCAGCCACTTGCCGGTGCACGTAGCGCTGACTCACTACGCTCGCGCCGAGCGCGACCGTGAGCCCGAGCACCGTGCCCACGCCAAGCACGAGAATACTGCGTACTTTTGAGGACATAGCGGTCCGATAGAGGCCCACAAAGTGATGAATCACCATAGCACAGGCGCAGGACAGCGAGAATCGGGCCAAACCTTCAGCGTCTTGCCGCTGCCGCGGGTATCCATGGCCCCGGGTCGACGGGCGCGCCGTTGTGACGGATTTCGAAGTACAAGCCCGCCTGTGCCTGTCCTCCGGAATCTCCGACCTGCGCGATGGCGTCTCCGGGAGCGACCCACTCGCCCGG
>DATCIQ010000179.1:0-2730 GCA_036507635.1 Gammaproteobacteria bacterium | reverse complement strand
TCAGGGGCGCAATTTGCTCCTGCAATTGCGGCACGTCCGCCATCCCTGGCGGTTGGATGCCGGCAGCGAGCCTCCAGGGACGGATTCACGGCGTGTCGCATTCGAGCCCCTCCACGAGGAGCGCGGCACGCAAGGTTTGCCTCGAGGGACAGCCGGCGGAAAGAGTAAGAATCGCGAGCGGAGCTCGCTCCTACAGGGAGAAGATCGCGACGGGACGTCGCTCCTACAGGAGAGCGGTGCTCAGGAAGGGGAGGCTCTCGTCCATGCGATGGTCGATGCTCGAATGCGTGCCGTCGAATTCCTCGTAGACGTGCTCGACGCCGTGCCGGCGTAGCTCACGAGACAGAATGCGGTTGCCGTAGTGCAGACGGTACTGATCGCGCCAGCCGCAGTCCACGTAAATGCCGCGCAGCGACTTCAGGTTCTTCGCATACCGTGCCACGAGATGAATGGGATCGTGCCTGAGCCAGCGCCGCCACCGGGTCGGGATGATCTCGCCCGTGTCCAGGTGAAACGGCAGTCTGAAACCGTTCGGTGCGAGTGGATCGGGATCGTAGCTCGCCGCCATCGCGAGATTCATGAGGCAATGAAGCTCGTCGTTCGTGAGCGTCGCTCGGCTCCAGATGCGGTCCAGAAAACGCTTGACGCGCCCGTCGTCCTCGTCGGGTTTGCCGATCGCGTCGAGCGTCGCGATATCGACCACCCCTTCTTTGCTGCGCGGGCGTTTGTACTTGGCGAGCTCGTCGAGGGTGGCGGGCCAGTCGCAGCGGTAGATGAAATCGAAGTACGCGTCGCCCGAGTGGCTGGCGATCGCGCCCCAATAGCGCGTGTACTTCATGCCGTGGATCATCGCGCCGTAGCCGCCCGACGATTTGCCGAAGCAGCCGCGGTGCTCGCGCCCCGTTTGCGTTCTGAATTCCTTGTCGACGAATGGGACGAGCTCGCGCGTCAGGTAATCGGCGTATCGGCCGACCGCGCTCGAGTTGATGTACTGATTGCCGCCGAGCGCCGTGAAGCAATCCGGAAAGACGATGATGCATGGCGCCATCTTGTGCTCGTGAACGAGACGGGCGGCGCGCTCGGGCACGTTCTCGTCGAAGCTGCGCCAGCTCGTGTGCGATCGGCCGCTGCCCGAATAGCCGACGAGATCGAACAAGACGGGGAAACGCCGGCCGCGTGCGTGTCCGCGACCTTGGTCGTATTGCGGCGGCAACCAGACGTCGTGCCGGCGCTCGCAAGCGTCGCCGAGCGGATTGTCGGCAAGCACGCGCGAGGTGTGCAGAGCGGTCACGACTCGGCCGCTCGGGCCCTTGGGTCTCTTCTTAGCCATCGCTTGCTCGCAAATCTATCACTCTATGTACCCCCCCAAGGCCATTGGTTGCGCGCCTCACTCTCGCTAGACTGACGCGTTTTCAAACGACGAGCACATCAATGAATCGGCAGAGCCTGGAAGATTTACTGCAGACCGTCAAAAGTCCCGTCGAGCTGTTGCGCAACTCGAAGATCGGACCTTACACCTATCCCGTCGTTCCAAGCGAGTTTACGAACTGGCGCGACGAGCAGCATGCTTGGCAGGAAACCTGCGTTCTTTACAACCAGTCGTTCCACATGACGGACATGTACGTGGAGGGCCCCGACGCGCTCGAGCTCTTGACGGATCTCGGCATCAACAGCTTCAAAAATTTCACCGCCGATAAAGCCAAGCAATTCGTCGCGTGCAATTACGACGGCTACGTGATCGGCGACGTCGTTCTGTTCTATTTGGACAAGAACCTGTTCAACCTCGTCGGCCGTCCCTCCGTGCACAATTGGGTTCAATACCACTGCGAAACCCAAGGCTACGACGCCAAAGTAGAAAGGGACGAGCGCGCCGCCGCGCGGCAAGGCCCGATCGTGCGCAAGGTCTATCGTTTTCAGGTCCAAGGCCCGAACGCGCTCGAGGTCATCCAAAAAGCGACCGGCAAGCCCGTGCCCGAGGTCAAGTTCTTCAACATGACCGAGTTCAAGATCGCCGGCCGCAAGGTGCACGCTCTGCGACACGGCATGGCGGGGCAACCGGGATTCGAGCTGTTCGGTCCTTGGCCCGAAGGCGACGAGGTCAAGGCCGCGCTCGTCGCCGCCGGTGAAGAGTTCGGGTTACGCCAAGTAGGCGCCCGAGCCTACTCGTCCAATACGCTCGAGTCGGGATGGATTCCCTCGCCGCTGCCGGCCGTGTACACGGGCGAGAAAATGAAAAAGTACCGGCAATGGTTGCCCGCCAACGGTTACGAAGGTATGTCCTCGCTCGGCGGCAGCTTCTATTCCGCCGACATCAGCGATTACTACTTGACGCCCCACGACTTGGGCTACGGCTCCATCATCAACCTCGATCACGATTTCATAGGCCGCGACGCGCTTGCGAAAATGCAGCCGCGGCGCAAGAAGGTCACGCTCGCCCTCGACGGCGGCGAGGTGACGCGCGCGATCGGCACGATGTTCCAGAAAGGCGATGGAGCGAAGTATTTCGATTTTCCGTCGGCCGTCTATTCGACGTGGCCGTACGACAAGGTCATGAAGGGCGGCAAGACCGTCGGCGTATCGACGTGGTGCGGTTACAGCTTCAACGAGCGCAAGATGTTGACGCTCGCCATGGTCGACATCGAGCACAGCAAGCCCGGCACCGAGGTCGTTTTCGTGTGGGGCGAGGAGCACGGCGGCTCGTCGAAGCCGACCGTGGAGCGGCACGCGCAG
>DATCIQ010000178.1:0-14380 GCA_036507635.1 Gammaproteobacteria bacterium | reverse complement strand
GCAACCGTGCACCGGGACGCGGACGCGTGGGCCCCCGAGGAGAGAGAGGCCTTCAAAGCGCCGATCCGCCAACGCTACGAGGACGAGGGCAATCCCTACTTCGCGACAGCGCGCCTCTGGGACGACGGCATCATCGATCCGACGCAAACGCGCGACATCCTGGGTCTTGCATTCGCGGTTACGCTGAATGCGCCGATTCCAGAGCATCCGCGGTTTGGTGTGTTCCGGATGTGACGGCGATGATCGAGTCCGTGCTGATCGCGAATCGCGGCGAAATCGCACGCCGCATCGTTCGCACGGCCAAGCGGCTCGGCGTGCGCGCGATTGTGGTTCACTCCGATATCGATTCCGCCATGCCGTTCGTTCGGGAAGCCGACGAAGCCGTCTGCATCGGCGCGGCGCCCGCTAGCGAAAGCTATTTGGCCCAAGGACAGCTGCTCGCCGCAGCCAGACAAACGGGTGCGACCGCGATCCATCCCGGCTATGGCTTCCTGTCGGAGAACGCCGAATTCGCGGAGGCCGTCGTCGATGCGGGCCTACTGTGGATCGGCGCACCTCCGGCGGCGATCCACGCCATGGGGCGAAAGGATGCCGCCAAGAAGCTCATGCTCGACGCTGGCGTGCCGGTGACCCCCGGATATCTTGGCGCGGATCAATCTGCGGAGCGCCTTCATTTCGAGGCGGGCCGGATCGGTTATCCGGTACTCATCAAGGCCATTGCCGGGGGTGGCGGCAAGGGAATGCGCAAGGTCGACGCTGCGTCCGGCTTCTGCGACGCCCTCCAGTCGTGCCGCCGTGAAGCTACGGTTTCTTTTGGCGACGATCGCGTGCTGATCGAAAAGTACGTCGAGCGCCCGCGCCATATCGAAGTGCAGGTGTTCGGCGATACGCACGGCCAAATCGTCCATCTGTTCGAACGTGACTGCTCGCTGCAGCGGCGCTACCAAAAGGTGATCGAAGAGGCGCCGGCACCGGGCATGACGCCCGAGGTTCGGGCCATCATCTGCGAGGCCGCCGTCAAGGCCGCGCGATCCGTAAACTACGTTGGCGCCGGAACGGTCGAATTCATCGCCGACGCAAGCGATGGACTGCGGTCGGATCGGATCTGGTTCATGGAGATGAATACGCGCCTCCAAGTCGAGCATCCAGTCACCGAAGCGATCACGGGACAAGATCTCGTCGAATGGCAATTACGTGTCGCCTCCGGCGAGCCGTTGCCACTGAGTCAGCCGCAATTGGAGATCGACGGATGGGCGATGGAGGCGCGGCTCTACGCGGAGAGCCCCGAAGCAGGATTCCTGCCCTCCCCCGGCCCACTGCAGCGTCTGCGTTTTCCAGCCGGTGTCCGCGTCGACAGTGGCTTCGATGAAGGCGGGGAAGTCTCCGCGCACTACGATCCGATGATCGCCAAGCTAATCACGCGCGGTCCGACGCGTCGGGGCGCAGCTGCGGCATTGGCAGCGGCCTGCGGAGACATCCAGGTATGGCCGATCAAGACGAACGCTGCGTTTCTCACTCGCGCACTGAGGCATCCCCGTTTCCTGGCTGGCGATATCGATACCGGTTTCGTCGAGCGTTACTGGGAAAACCTGATGCCTGCTGCGACGCCTTCCAAAGCCGTGCTCGAGGCGGTCGCGAACTCGATGCTGTCCGTGGATGCAGACAATCCCTGGTGCGCTCTTACCGGCTTTCGGATAGCCGGACCTCCCGAGCGCCGAGTACGTGTTGAGCTTGCCGGAAGCACGCAACTCGTCGAGTTGAAACGGTCTGTTTCGGCCGCAGGGATCGCGGATGTAGGAGACGTCAGAGTCGTATTCATGGCGGGTGAAGCCTGGCAGTTCGGGCCGGAGAGAGCTGATAGTCGCCCAAAGGCCTCTGCGGGAAACGGCGCAGTCGTGTCACCCATGCCCGGCATCGTCTCGGCGGTCAACGTGACGGTTGGCGATGCAGTCGCCAGAGGTCAGCGGCTCCTCGTCGTCGAGGCCATGAAGATGGAGCACGCGCTTCTCGCACCATTCGCTGGAACCGTAGCCTCGTTGCGTGCTGAACTCGGACAGCACGTTGCGGAAGGCGCGCTGCTCGCCCGCGTGGAAGCCAAACAGGAAGTTTAGCCCTTGGTTGGACGGTATTACGATCAATGGAAGGTTGGCGACAGAATCGAGCATGAGATTCGCCGAACGGTGACGGAGACGGACAATCTTCTATTCTCAGTCATGACGCACAACCCGCAGCCGCTGCATGTGGATGCGGACTTCGCCGCCAAGTCTGAGTTTGGCCGGATCCTGGTCAACGGCACTTTCACCTTTTCTCTTATGGTCGGCCTGTCCGTCGCAGACACCACAATGGGCACGCTGATCGCGAACCTTGGCTACGACAAACTGATCATGCCGCGGCCTGTGCATCTCGGGGATACGTTGCACGCCGTGACGGAGGTCGTCGAGGTCAGGGAGTCGAAATCGCGCCCCGAAGCGGGCATCGTCACGTTCCGGCATGAACTCATCAATCAGCGTGACGAAGTCGTCTGCCAGTGCTTGCGCGCGGCGTTGATCAAGCGTTCGCCGACATGAAGTTGCGTTCTTTGCTGTTCGTTCCCGGCGATCGCCCTGAGCGAATGGAAAAGGCGAAGGGGCTCGAGGCCGACGCGATCATCCTCGATCTCGAGGATTCCGTTGCGCTCGCACGCAAGTCGGACGCGCGTTCGGCGGTGGCTGAGTTCCTGAACAGGACGCGTGGTGCGCTACCGCGGTTTGTCAGGATCAATTCGCTAAACACTGAGTTTGCAGATCAGGACCTCGAGGCCGTGATGTGCGAGCGACCGGACGCGCTCGTGTTGCCGAAGGCAGAAGGCGCAGCCTCGATTCGCGATTTGGACAAGAGGCTAGCGAGATTGGGCGATGTCTTTCCGCTGGTTCTGCCGATTGCAACGGAAACGCCGAAAGCTGTGTTCAGACTCGCGGAGTACGCAGAAGTCGCGGACCGCCTGGCTGGTTTGACCTGGGGTGCAGAGGACTTGCCGGCCGCGGTTGGTGCCGCTACTTCCCGATGCGACGATGGGTGTTACACACCGGCCTACGAAATGGTTCGCTCGCTCACGCTTTTCGGCGCCGCTGCCGCTGGGACCGCCGCGATAGAAGCGGTCTTTCCGGCATTCCGAGACTTGGACGGATTGGCACAGTATGCCCGGCGAGGCATGCGGGATGGCTTTGTTGGCATGATGGCCATTCACCCAGCTCAGATCGGGGTCATTAACTCTGCCTTCACACCAACCGAGGACGCTCTCGACCATGCCCGCGCCGTCGTCAGCGCCTTTGAGGCAAATCCCGACGCCGGCGCGATTGAGCTCAAGGGCAAGATGATAGACGCCCCGCATTTGAAGCAGGCTCTAAGGCTCTTGAGCTTCGCGAAAGAGTGATGGTTGGCCGCGTTCCCTTGGGGTCACTGCCAAAGGACGGCGTCATGGTGTCTGACGCGCGCGAATACGACTAGCAGTTGCACACAGAACTATCAGTTGAACCATGATGCCGCAGGCGCTGGATTTCCTCGCCGAAAGCGACAACCTCGCCGCCGTGCTGGAGCCGCTGCGTGAGGCCGATTTCGATGCGCCCACGGACTTCAAGGGCTGGACCATCAGCACCATCCTGCGCCACCTGCACGTGTGGAACTATGCCGCCGAGCTGTCGCTGATCGACGGGGCGGCGTTTCAGGTCTTCTTCAAAGGACCGGCGCCACACATCCTGGCGGGCACCCTACCTGAGTTCGAGGGGCACTATCTCGAAGGGCTCAAGGGCCTGGCACTGCTCAAACGTTGGCGTGCGCACTACAGACAGATGGCAGCGCGCTTCGGCGCCGCCGACCCATCCCAGCGGGTGGTATGGGCCGGGCCGAGCATGAGCACCCGCTCCTCCATCGCCGCACGGCTGATGGAGACTTGGGCCCATGGCCAGGCGATCTACGACGCCCTCGGCATCATGCGGCAGAACACTGACCGGCTGCATAGCATCGTGGTGCTGGGGGTGAAAACCTACGGGTGGACGTTCCAGAACCGGGGCCTGAAGGTGCCGGAGCCCAAGCCGTTCCTTCGCCTTACCGCGCCCTCCGGCGCCGCATGGGATTTCGGCGAGGCGCGTGCGGACGAGCGCATTGAGGGTCGAGCGGAAGACTTCTGCCATGTGGTGACCCAAACCCGCAACATCGCCGACACCGGCTTGAAGGTGACCGGCCCCAACGCCACCGCCTGGATGGAGATTGCGCAATGTTTCGCCGGCCGACCGGAGATGCCGCCGGCCCCCGGCACCCGCTGCCTAAGCGTGCATGGGTGACACGCGAACACGACTAGCAGCTGCACCAGCCCTGTCCCGGGCCTGTTCAATCGAGTTCCCTTGCTCGAGCGCCACGCGAGACTACGCATGCCGGGCGCCGCATCCGACTCCTATCAACTAGAGTTTCCCCGTCAGCTCCGGCACCATCTGAAAGAGATTCCCGACCAGATCGAAGTTCGCCACTTCGTGCCAACGAACCAAGAGCGAACTGTCGCGCTCGGAATCTTTAGGTAGCGGGAAGCGTCCCGGATGCCATACATCGGGAAGTCATTCGGGCTGTAGTTGCCGTAGGCTGCTGGCGCGCTCGCTTGCATCGTTACTCCGCCCCCTCCCGAACACGCAAAAGTATACGTTGGAACTGCAACTCAGACCCACCCCGACGCACCTTCGCTCACTCGCGCGCGTCGCCCGGGTAGCTCGCGCGCGATAGCCGTTGTCACCGTGGCCGAGCAGAGATCGTTGATTCGTCCGACCGCGTGAGCCTCCACAGGGGCCGTTACCGGTGTCTGCGCTTCCCCGTTGATACGGACCTGTGCGAACTCCTTCGCGAAAAGACGTTGTTCGCCTTTTCGCCCACCGGCACGCCGAGCACCTGCTCCATCTCACCGGTCGAAAGTTGGGATCAAGCGAAAGAAGTTCTCGCCGTCGATCTGCTTACCCTTGCTGAGCTGCCGCTCGCTTCGAGGCTCTGCCAGCTGACTTCGAGAATTCCGCGAGTTGTGCTGTGGTCCCCACGAAACAATGGGATATCGCTTGAAGTGCGAGTGGAGTATCACACTTGGTCACACTGTGGCCACTAACTACTTTACCCTCTTCGGTCGAACAGGCGCCGGCGAAAATCGTCAGAACGCGATTCTGATTTGCCGCCACCTTCCCCGCCACGGTTCGGCATCCTCTCGAGCATGACGGTCGTTTCAAACCGAATTCCACCGCCGGGACGGACCGGCAACGTTGGAGCACTGCGGACCTTGAAAGCAGTGCGACGGGCCTCGCCCGTGGGTCCAATCGGCCATCGTTCGATGGCCGCGTACGTGCGCATCGTCGGCTCGCTTTCTGGGAGCTTGACCGTGCGCTTCTCACCGCCCGTCTCTGTGGGGCTTCGCACCATAGAGACGGGTGGCGCAAACCTGGCGCAACGCCAGGACCTGCGGGCCTTTGCGCGAGTCAGCCTCGGTGCAAAAGCCCACAAAACCGCCTCGACGGCGCTAGATCGACCTCGATCCAGCGCCCGCGCCCGATCCGCGGCCATGCAAAGTCGATCGTCCAACGCGTATTACTTCGTCGACCACACCGGAAAGTGGCATCGGCTCGGGCACTCCGTCGGCGAGATGTACCGCGCCTACGCGGGAATGGTCGAGGAGCGTCCGCTCGTCACCATGGGCGATCTCTTCGACCGCTACATGGCGGAGGTCGTCCCTGGCAAAGCGCCGCGCACGCAGCGCGACAACCGCTACGAGATGCAGTTCCTGCGGGCCGCACTGCGCAGCATGGTCCCTTCGGAATTCAGAGCGCGGGACGGCTACGCGTACTACAACGAGCGCAAAAAGAAGAGCCTCAAGCGCGCCCTCGCGGAAATGGCTCTGCTCAGCCACGTCTTCACGAAAGCGATCGAATGGGGCGCGGTCGATGAGAACCCATGCCGCGAGATCCGAAAAGAGCGCGCGAAGCCGCGCCGCCGGTATGTGAGCGAAGCGGAGTACGCGGCGGCGTACAAAGTCATGACCCCGATGGTGCAGTGCGCAATGGATCTTGCCGTGCTAACCGGCCTACGACCGGGCGACTTGCTCGGGCTCACCCGCGCCAACCTAACCGATGACGGCATCGAGATCGCCACCAGCAAGACGGGCAAGCGCCTCCTAATCGAGTGGTCCGAGGCGCTGCGCAGCACTGTCAAGCGCGCGCTTGCGCACGCCCCGCAGGTGCGCCAGGTGGTCATCTGCAACAAGCAGGGCAAGGCATACACGGTCGATGGCTTCAACACAATCTTCTATCGCGCGATGGTGAAGGCCGTGAAGACCGAAGAGAGCGGCCTCATCGAGCGCTTCCAGTTCCGCGACCTGCGCGCCAAGTCCGCGTCCGACGATACCGCGGAGGCAGCCTCCAAGCGCCTCGGCCACGCCGACCCGAAGATCACCGAGCGCGTCTACCGCCGCAAAGCGGAGCGCGCCAAACCCCTCCGCTAGACGCTAGAATGTGCGTTCGCTCCGGTCCGATAGGAGCGGCGATTTATTGGAAGATCGCCGTTTTATTGGAAGCGCCCCAAACGAGGACGGAGAAAGACGGGCGTAACCTTCCGATTTATAATCGGTTTCAACGTGGTGATGTAGCTCAGACGGTTAGAGCGGCGGATTCATAACCCGCAGGTCGGTGGTTCGATTCCACCCATCACCACCACTCACCTCACTTGGGCGGTTGCTCCAGCGTCTAGGCCGCGTAGTGTGCGGGCCGCGGCTGATCCTGCAACACGAGTTCCGTCCCCACCTTCTTGCGCGTCGGAATCGCGTTGCGATCGATGCGTCCTTCGAGAGCCAGCGCGAGGTCGCGTGCAAGACACGGTTGCCGATGTGCCACGAATGCGCGAACGTGCCGAAGAACGTCTGCTTCTTCGGATCCAACTTCGAGAAGTACTCGCCGCAATTGACATTCGTGCTCTTCGGATGCGGATTCGACGGCAATCCGGTGCGCCCGACGCGCGGCGATACGCCGAGCCGCTTCGCGTTCGACGCGGCGAGCACGTGGTCGAAAGGATTCTGATAGTTCGTGAGTCGCATGACGCGCTTGAACATCGGCGCGGCCCATTCCGAATCCTCGGCGACGCTCCCCACCCCGACATCGCCGCCTATGAAGGCCGTTTGCGCGATGCGCCAGTCTTGTTTGAACAACTTGCCGTCCTTTTCGGATTGCGCAAACGCTCCCATGATCACGTACGCACCCGTCGAATGTCCGACGAGGTGCACATTCGTTTGACAGCCGGTCGCCTGATTCGCGGCGAGCGGCCGGATCCCCGACGCGACGAGCTCTTGCGATACTCTCGCGGCATCCTTGCGGTCTTCGAGATAGTTCAAGGTCGAGTCGGCGCTCGGCCAATCGAACGAAACGACGACGCCGCGCCACTGCTCGGCGGCAAGATCTTTGCCCAGCTGCAGTTGCCGGTCGCGGATCACTTTTGGGTCGTTGTTGTAGCCGTGCACGAAAATCAGCACATCGCCGCCGACTTTTCCGTCGGCTTTGCCGTCGGCGAGATCGCGAATCTCTTCGATCCAAGCCTTCGGCGCTATCTTGTGCGCGGGCTTCGGCAGCTCCTTTTGCGGCACCTTGAGATAGAGAATGGGGCCCGGTTCCGCTTTGAACTCGCCCTTCTTGACGTCGCGCGCTGATGACGAAGTAGTCGGCCATTGGGTTCTCCGGGATTTAACAGACGTCGCCATGCGGCCGAGAATGCGCCGGGAACTACAGCACGCCGTTGCATCGACGTCAATATAGTTAGAGAGCGAAAATTGTCATTGGTTTGCACACGCCGATACGCGACTCCTCGAAATCAGGCTTAAAACTCGAATCTCACCGTGGTCAACGGTGGCGCGATCTTGGGGTCCTCGTCGAGCACGTTGTTGATCACGGCAAAGAACTCCGTCCCGTTGCGCAAGCGGAAAGAGCCCGACACGGTCCAGTTGACACAGCTTCCAACCTCGTTCGGCACGTCAACGTGGCTTAGGATCGACACGCCGGCGCCCGATAGCAACACCAAGACCAGTTACCGTGAGACGGTTTTCTTTGCTACAAATGTCTCAGAGGTCAAAGTTGAAGCTCAGCTGATAACGGCGCCCCCAGGTCTCATAGATGTTGTCGACCGCCTGCGCGCCGAAACGCCCGCCTCCCGTCGCCGCGATGATCGGCGGATCCTCGTCGAAAACGTTCTGGATGTTGAACGTCAACCGCCAGTTGCCGCCGCCGCTCGTCTCGCCCTCGTAGCCGAGCAGCAGGTTGGTCCAGGCCTGCGACTCGACGGTGTTGTCGTCGATGTCGATCCCCTCGACCCAGGTTCTGTCGAGCAGCACTTCGTCGATGTAACGTTCCTGAAGCTGCACGGACCAGGGGCCGAATCTGTACGTCGCCGTCATATTGGCCGTAACCTCCGGTAGCGTGGCGAGGCCCCGCGCGCCGGCAAGCTCATCGGGCACGCTGCCGGCAACCGTGTTCGTGCGCGTATCGAGCGTGCCCCCCAGCAGTCTCAGGCTGAAGGACTCGTTCGGGCCCGCGAACCAATCGACGTCGCGATTGTAGGCAACCTCGTAGTCGATGCCGCGCACCTTCGCCTGATCGAGATTCAGATACGGCCGGAATACGCGCGTCAGCGTGCCCGTGTTGTCGCGAATCACGTATTCGCAGAGTACGCCGTTGAGCGCGCACTCCCGGACGATGTCGTCGTCTGCGAGAGTCGCGATCGAGTCGGCGATGTCGACCTCGTAGCGGTCGATCGACATGCGCAAGCCCTCGGCCCAGCCCGGCTGATAAACGAGACCGAACACGATGGTGTCGGCGACCTCGGGCCGGAGGTCCGGGTTGCCGACCGCCGTCGACGTGACCGCCACGTTCATCTGACCAGTCGCCTGGTCGGTCGTGATCGTGCCGCCGCCCGGCGAGTTGTCGAACCGCTCGGCAAACGTCGCTTCACGCACATCACGCGATTTCGTCGCCCGGAAGCGCACGTCGCGCGCCAATTGGAAATCGAGACCGGTCTTCCATGCCTCGACGCGCCCGATGCTCGAGTAGTCCGACGAGCGGTATGCGAAGCTTGTGCCGAGCCGCTGGTTTTCCGACGAGGACTGCCAAACCGGCACGTTGACCTCACCGAACCACTCCCAGACGTCGTACTGTCCGGACAGGAGCGAGACGGTGGAGAACTGATGCAGATTCGGGCTGCCGCCGGACCAGGCCGAGGCGATGCCGCGAATGCCGAGCTCGGGCGCGTTGAACGGCGGGCCGAGCGTATCGACGTCGACGGGGAAGCCTTCGTCCGTGAACGACTGGTCGCGATAGGTCAAGCCAGTCGCAAGCGAGACCGGGCCGGCCCCCCACCCGTCGGAAATCTCGCCCGTGACTAGCAGCTCCGCGAAATCCTGCTCGACGACGCCGATGCCGTATTTCGGCGTCATGAGGTAGGCGGCGGCTTCCGGCGAGACTTGACCGTTGCCCATGATGTTGAACGGCACGCAATCGCTGATCGAATTGTCGAGACCGATCGGAGACGCGAGCGGAAGATTCTCGTCGCGCGAGCTGACCTGCCCCTGAATCGCCGGCGTTGCGGCGAGCTCGGCCGGTGTAGGGTTGTAGCGCTGCACGTTGCAGACGATCGTGCCCGTGCCGCGATCGGCCGCGGCGACGAGATCGATGACGCCGTCCATGTCGACGTCGCGCATGTCGCCATACACTTCGACGGCATCGATAGCCAGGCTGACACGGTCGACTCGCAACGAGCCGAACTCGCCCGTCAACTTCTCGCTTCGGCCCGACTGCCATGAGAACCGCATTTGCCAGTTGTCGTTCATCGCCCAATCGACGCCGAGACGGTACGACTCTGTGTCGAAGTCGTTGAGGGACACCCCGTTCGTGTCGACGTCGAGCACGCCGGGGTAGCTGCCCGCTTTGGAAATGCGAAACGAGCCGCGATTCTCCGCATCCATGATGGCCGCGACGCTGTCCGGCAGGTACGCATTCTGACGATATACGGTAGGCGACCAGATGCTCGACCACGTCGCGGCGCTCACGAACGACGTGCTGTTCGACTCGACGGAGCCGACGAGAAGATCCGCGAAAAGATCGACCGTATCCGTCAGCGCGAACTTGACGCTGAAGAATGCATTCGTCTGCTCGACTTCGGAGCCGCTCGGGCCGCCGAACTGCGTCAGGTGTGAGGTCAAGGCATCCGGGCCGCCGGAAATGAATGACGCGTCATTGAGATCGCCGTCGTCGAACGGCACGATGGCGCTGCCGTCATCCGTGAAGCGCATGCGGGACAGCGCGCTCGTCGGCGGAACGCCGAATGGGGGACCGATCCACCCGTTGACGTGCGTGGCGCGCGGCGCAAGCCAGGGCACGGTGATCCGCTGCGGATTCGTGCCCGGAGGATCGGACGCGCTCCAGGCCGGGTTTTGGAGGTATCCGGAGCGCCGGAACCAGCCTGGAAGATCGGCCGGGTTGCGATTGATTTCGTCGACGTGACGCGCTTCGATCGAGCCGATGATGTTGATGCGCTCCCCGATCTCGGTGCCGCCCGCGAACGAAACGTTCCAGTTCTTGCCGTCGTTGTTGAAGTCGTTCATGCCCGTGCCGGCGCCGAACGTGAGGCCCTCGTATTCGCGATTGAGGACGAAATTCGTGACGCCGCCGAGCGCATCGGCCCCGTAGGCCGCCGAGGCGCCTCCCGTGACGACATCGATCGAGCTCAGGAGCGCCGTCGGCAACGTGTCGACGTTGATCTGACCTCGTTTGTCGGCCGGCGGGATTCGCGAGCCGTCGAAGAGCACGAGCGTGCGCTCACGGCCGAGACCGCGCATGTTCAAGTAGCTGCCTCCGCCGTCACCGAACAAGGCGGGCCCCCCGCGCTGCGCCGTACCCGTCGCGAAGAACTGCGGCAGGGCGTCGAGCTGCTGGGCAACAGTGCTGCCGGGCTCGAAGAGCTTGAGCTCCTGCGGCGTCAGAGTCGTGACGGGCGTAGGCTCCGCCATGCCGTCCGTGCGGCGAATGCGCGAGCCCGTGACCGTGATTTCTTCGGGCACCGCACCCGCGACGTCGTCTTGCGCGCGCGCAGCGCCGCCGGCGAACGGCAGCATTGCACAGCAAGCCGTGGCGAGCGCGCTCACACGCTGCTTCCGAAACTGCCTGTGCCCCCAGTGCTTGTTCATGAGATTCCCCTCCCGCGTCGGTTCGTTCCGACTGTCGATGTTGTGATTCTTTTCGCCCGGCTTGTTGCCTAGAAACAACGCTATGCAACATAGCGGAAAATCGTTATAGCAGATAGCAAATGACGGTGCAATTGTCCGCGGCGGCTTGCGGCCGCCGCCTTCTTCGGTGAACATCGCCGCTTGTTCCCGGCAGCCCGAGCGCACCAGTGAAAACCCATAAGAAGAAACAGGATGCGTCGACGCCCTCCGAGCGCCGCGCCGCGCATAGAACTCACGCGCTGCGCGTCGAAAACCTGGTCGGGTACAACCTCCGGCGCGCGTATGGCATTCAGATGCAACGCTTCCGATCCGTCTTCGCTCCGCACAGCATCCGCCCGGTGCAGCTTTCGATCCTCGGGCTGATTTATGAGAATCCCCGTATGAAGCAGTCCGAGCTCGGCAGGGCCTTGGAGATCAAGCGCGCGAATATCGTGACCTTGCTCGATCAGCTCGAGCGCCGTCATCTCATCGAGCGACGGCGGGCGAGCACCGACCGGCGCTCACTCATCTTGCAGCTCACCCCGGCCGGCAAGAAGCTGACGGCCGAGCTCCTCGAGTTGCACGCGCGACTCGAGGAGAACTTGGCGGAGCACCTCGGCGCGCGCGAACGGGACCAGCTTCTCAATCTGCTCAAGAAGTTTCGCGGTCTCCAGACGTCGCCCCATCTGGACTACGACGTGTGAATTTGTTATAGCAAAGAACAATATCAACATGTGCCGGGAGCTCCATCCCGGCCGCCGGGGAGAAAACATGATGCCAACGAAGTGGATGGTCGTCTTGAGCCTCGTCGCCGCCGCGCAAACCGTCTTTGCACCGCGTGTTGCCCTTGCCGCGGAAAGCGAGGCCGTGCAAAGGTTGCTCGACAAAGACGCGATCGAAGCCGTCCTCGTACGTTACACGCACGCATTGGATGCCCTCGACGCCGACAAATACGCGGGCGTGTTCACCGAGGACGCGGTGTTCGACATGGGCCGCGAGCAACGCGTCGGCCGTGATCAAATCCGCGACATCATTGTCGGTCTACAGAAGAGCCGAGCGGAGCGCGAAGCCGCGGGTACGGCGACTCCGACGCTGATGCACCACGTGATGAGTAACGCGTCGCTCGAGATCGTCAGTGAGGAGGAAGCGCATCACTACGCCTACTGGATGACGATCCTCGGCAGCGCGGACGACAAGTACACGGTGGCATCGATGGGCCACTACGAAGATATCCTCGTCAAGCGCGACGGCGAGTGGTTGATTCAATCACGCAGGCTGTTGCGGTAACGAGCAGGGGCTCCCGGCGGATTCCACGCCCGCTACGCTCGAGAGCGGCCGAAGGGCGCTCCTACAAGGCCGCACGCGGCTCCGGCACGAGCCGCACGATCTGTCCACCGGCCGCGTGCTCGACGAGCAAATAGACAAAGCCCTCGGGTCCGGTCTCGATGTCGCGTATCCGCCCGGAGCCTTTGAGCAGCGTCTCTCTCTCAACCACCTGATTGCCCTCGAGCACCATGCGGTAAAGCTCGGTCGCCTTGAGCGTGCCAACGATCATATTCTGCCGCCACTCCGGAAATGCGCTGCCTGCGTAGAAAATGAAGCTCGATACGGCCGGCGATGGCGTCAGATCCACGATCGGCTGTTCGATGTCCTCCAAGTCGAGCTCGATGCCGAGATCCTTCCCGTAATCGACCGGCGTGCCGTCGTACTTCAAGCCCTTGGAGTAAAGCGGCCAACCGTAATTCCTGCCCGGCAGCAGGAGGTTGATTTCATCGCCGCCGCGCTGTCCCATCTCCGTTCCCCAGAGCTGCCTCGTCTCATTGTTGAATTCAAGACCCTGAGGGCTGCGGTGGCCATAGGTCCAAATCGTCTCTAGAGCATCCGCAGTGGCGACGAACGGGTTGTCGGCGGGGATCGAGCCATCGTCGTTCACGCGGTGGATTTTGCCGTACGGGAGACTCAAGTCCTGGACGCCGACCTGCTCTCCTAGTCCCTTGATGCCGACGCTCAAGAACACGTGGCCGGCGCCGTCGAAAGCGATGCGTCCCCCGGCCGCCATGTCGGGCACCACCGTGTAGGCCTCGATATCCGCGCGCCAGATGGTTTCCGAATCCACCCATTCGCCGTCTTCGATGCGTCCGCGGATCAACATGTTCATGGAAACCGGCCGGCCCGCCGCGCGACTGGCCGCATTGCAGTCCGTGCAGCGATCGCCATAGGCGAGATAGATCCAACCGTTCTCCTCGTAGTCCGGGTGCGGGGCGACGTCCATGAGCCAACCGAGGCCGAAGGTGAGCAGGATACCGGGGATTTCGAAGCCATCATCATAGGCGAGCGGCGTGCCGCGGATCAGCTCGGACTGCTGCCCATCACGAGAGATGATGCTAAGACCGCGCGTTTTCTCGGTCAGCAGGATGCGCCCGTCCGGCAGCGGCGCGATGGAGAACGGCAGCGGATCGAGGCCGGTCGTGACCGTCTCGATGCGGAAGTCGTGTAGCTCGCTCTCGATGACGCCGTCGGGCATCAGGAGCGGCGCCGCAATCTTGAAATCCGTGTAGGCGAGGTTCGAGCGCCTCTCGGAGATGTAGATCGCAAGACGCCGGATCTCCGTCTCTTCGAGTGTCTGCGACCACCCCGGCATGCCGGTGTCCGGGAATCCCGCGGCGATGCTCGCGCTGATCGACTCGATGGAATCGCCGTGCTTGAGCTCGACGCCGACCAAAGGCGTGCCCTGGGCCGCGCCCTCGAGATTCTCCCCATGGCAAACGCTACAGGACTCGCCGTACACCGCGACGAATGGATCCTGCTGCGCGCTTGCCGTTGTCGCGAAACCCGCTATTGCAACCAAGAATGTATTAAGCGTTTTCATGATTTTCTCCTGAACGCCGTTAACCGACGCGTGCCAACCGCCGAATTGCCAGCCCGCCGAAAAGCACGGTGACGCCGACGAGCACGACCGCTGCTCTCATCGGCGAGACGAAGGTGAACTGCTCGACCCCGGCGAGGTTGAGCGCGAGCTGGTTCAAGTGGAACGAAGGCCAGATCACGACCCAGCGCTCGAGCGCGTCCGGCAGCGGAATGAACAGACCCGAGAGCCACATCATCGGCAGAAACGCGAGATTGCCGTATGCGGGTGCGGCC